>JBBRNQ010000079.1:0-20290 GCA_038230235.1 Actinomycetales bacterium | reverse complement strand
CGCCGTCGCGCCGGCGAGCACCGAGCGCAACCGTGAGGTGATGTCGGCGAAGTCAGCCGGACCGATGGTCAGCGGCGGAGCGAGCTGGATCACCGGGTCGCCGCGGTCGTCGGCCCGGCAGTAGAGCCCGGCGTCGAACAGCGCCCGGGAGAGGTAGCCGCGCAGCAGACGCTCGGACTCGGCGTCGTCGAAGGTCTCGCGGGTGCCCTTGTCCTTGACCAGCTCGATGCCGTAGAAGAAGCCTTCGCCGCGCACGTCACCGACGAGCGGCAGGTCGAGCAGGGTCTCGAGCGAGGCCCGGAAGGCCGGGGCCTGGCTGCGCACGTGGGCGTTGAGGCCCTCGCGCTCGAAGATGTCGAGGTTGGCCATGGCGACCGCCGCCGACACCGGGTGCCCACCGAAGGTGTAGCCGTGGGGGAAGCTCGTCGTCCCGTGCCGGAAGGGTTCGAAGAGGCGCTCGCTCGCGATCATCGCCCCGATGGGGGAGTAGCCGGAGGACATCCCCTTGGCGCAGGTGATGATGTCAGGCACGTAGCCGAGGTCCTCGCACGCGAACATCCCGCCGATCCGCCCGAAGGCGCAGATGACCTCGTCGGAGACCAGCAGCACGTCGTACTCGTCGCAGATCTCGCGGACCCGCTCGAAGTAGCCGGGGGGCGGCGGGAAGCAGCCGCCGGAGGTCTGCACGGGCTCGAGGAAGACCGCGGCCACGGTGTCGGGGCCCTCGAACTCGAGGGCCTCGGCGATCCGGTCGGCGGCCCACCGGCCGAAGGCCTTCGGGTCGTCACGCAGCCCCTCGGGGGCCCGGTAGATGTTGGTGTTGGGCACCTTGAACGCGCCGGGGACCAGGGGCTCGAACATCTCCTTGGCCCCGGGGATGCCGGTGATGGACAGGGCACCCTGGGGGGTGCCGTGGTAGGCGACCGCGCGGCTGATGACCTTGTGCTTGCCCGGCTTGCCGGTGAGCTTGAAGAACTGCTTGGCCAGCTTCCACGCCGACTCGACGGCCTCACCCCCACCCGTCGTGAAGAAGACCCGGTTGAGGTCGCCGGGGGCGTAGGCCGCGAGACGCTCGGCGAGCTCGATGGCGCGCGGGTGGGCGTAGGACCAGAGGGGGAAGAAGGCGAGCTCGCGCGCCTGCTTGGCGGCGGCCTCGGCCAGCTCCTCGCGGCCGTGGCCGACCTGCACGGTGAAGAGGCCGGCGAGCCCGTCGATGTACTTGCGGCCGCGGTCGTCCCAGATGTGGTGGCCCTCACCGCGGACGATGATGGGGACGGCGCTGCCGAGGCCGCCGTCGCTGACAGGTTCGTAGACCGAGTGCCGGGTGAAGTGGCCCCAGAGGTGGTCACGGGCGGCGTCTGCGTACGAGGCGCCGGTCGGGGTCGAGGGGAGCGTGGTCGGCGCCTCGGGTGCCCCGGGTGCCTCGGGTGCGGGGGGCGCCTCGGGTGAGGTGGGTGCGGTGGGAGTGGTGGCTGTCGTGGTCATCGGGTACCCCAGTTGTAGTGCTGCTTGTTGAGTTTCAGGTAGACGAACGTCTCGGTCGAGACGACGCCCGGGATGGTGCGTAGACGGGTGGAGATCAGGTCGAGCAGGTGGGCGTCGTCCTCGCAGACCACCTCGATGATGAGGTCGAAACCACCGGCCGTGGTGACGACGTACGAGACCTCGGGCAGGGCGCTGACCGCGGTGGCGACGGGCCCGATGTCGCCGGTGGTGCGCAGGCCCACCATCGCCTCACGGGTGAAGCCGATCTGCAGGGGGTCGGTGACGGCGACGATCTGGATGACGCCCCCGTCGATCAGCCGTTGCACCCGCTGCCGGACCGCGGCCTCGGACAGGCCCACCTCGCGGGCGATGGTGACGTAGGCCTGACGACCGTCCTCCTGCAGCAGCTCGATGATGCGCTTGGCCGTGTCGTCGAGCACGGGACGGCCGGGCTCGCGGCCCTCCTTCGACGTCGCACTCATAGCGTGACCATAGAACGGAATCCGTCGCAAAGCGAGCAGGTTGCGAGCCAGATCGCAGAGGACCTCAGATTTAACACACGATCTGGTCCCTTTCGCGGTGGCCGGGGGTAGGGTCCCCGTCATGACCGTCACCGTCGCTGCCAAGGCCCCCAGAGAGCTGCGCGGCTTCGTCGGGGGCCGCTACGTCGAGTCGCTCGCCGACGGTCGCAGCGACGTCGTCCACCCCTCCACCGGCAGGGTCGTGGCCACGGCTCCCGTCGACGGGGCGGCCGACCTCGACCGCGCCTACGCGGCCGCCAGCACGGCCTTCGAGACCTGGGGCCAGACCACGCCGTACGAGCGCCAGCAGGCGCTGCTGAAGTTCGCCGACGCCGTAGAGGCGCGCGCCGACGAGTTCGTGCAGCTCGAGGCCCAGAACACCGGCAAGCCGTTCGCCGTCACGGCTCGCGAGGAGGTGCCGCTGGTCGTCGACCAGCTGCGGTTCTTCGCGGGGGCAGCCCGGGTGCTGGAGGGGCGCGCCGCGGGGGAGTACCTCAAGGGCCACACGTCGTGGATCCGGCGCGAGCCGATCGGGGTCGTCGGGCAGGTCACGCCGTGGAACTACCCGATGATGATGGCGGTCTGGAAGATCGCGCCCGCGCTGGCGGCCGGCAACGCCATCGTCCTCAAGCCGGCCGACACGACCCCGGAGACGACGCTCCTGCTGGCCGAGATCGCCGCGCCGTTCCTGCCTGACGGCACCTTCAACGTGGTGCTGGGTGACCGCGACACAGGGCGCGCCCTGGTCGAGCACAGGACGCCCGCGCTGGTGGCGATCACCGGGTCCGTGCGGGCGGGGATGCAGGTGGCGGAGGCGGCCAGCCGCGACCTCAAGAGGGTCCACCTCGAGCTGGGCGGCAAGGCGCCGGTGGTCGTCTTCGACGACGTCGACCTCGAGGCCGCCGTCGAGGGCATCGCCAACGCCGGGTACTTCAACGCCGGCCAGGACTGCACCTCGGCCACCCGCGTGCTGGCGTCGGCGGGCATCCACGACGAGCTCGCGGCCGGCCTGGCTGACTACGCCCGCAGCCGGGTCCGGCTCGGCATGCCTGACGACGTCGACGCCTTCCTGGGACCGGTCAACAGCGCGGCACAGCTCGCCCGGGTGCAGGGCTTCGTCGACCGGCTGCCCGACCACGCGTCCGTCCCCGCCGGCGGTGCCCGCCACGTCGGGCTGGGCGACGGGTTCTTCATGGAGCCCACCGTGGTCTCCGGGCTCCGACAGGGCGACGAGATCGTGACGGACGAGGTGTTCGGTCCCGTCATCACGGTGCAGTCGTTCAGCGACGAGGCTGAGGCCATCCGGCTCGCCAACGACGTCGAGTACGGACTGGCCGGCTCCGTGTGGACCAGGGACTTCGGCCGCGCCATGCGCGTCAGCAAGGCCCTCGACTTCGGCTGCGTGTGGATCAACACGCACCTCCCGTTCGTCGCCGAGATGCCGCACGGCGGTTTCAAGCACTCCGGCTACGGCAAGGACCTGTCCATGTACGGCTTCGAGGACTACACCCGCATCAAGCACGTGATGGCCAACCTCGACAGCTGACCCCCGTCCAGACCCCACCGGCCAGCCGATCCGCCGCTCCGTCCCGCTCGATCCTCCGCACCGACGCGGTGAACCCCCACCCTGAAAGGTTCTCTCCTTGCGCGATCTCGACAGTCTTCCCCTGCAGGCAGCTCTCGCTCGGGGCACCTTCAGCCGCCGCACCCTGATGACCGGTGTCCTGGGGGCGAGCGCCATGGCCCTCGCGGCCTGTGGCAGTGCCGGCCGCAACCCCACCAGCAACGCGAGCGGGGGCACGGCCGGCGCCCCGGTGGCGAAGGCCGCCACAGACCTCTCCGGCTCCCAGAAGCTGATCAACTGGTCGAACTGGCCGGTCTACATCGACGTCGACGACAAGACGAAGTCGCGGCCGACGCTCGACGCGTTCACGAAGCAGACCGGGATCAAGGTCAACTACACCGAGGACTACAACGACAACGACGAGTTCTACGCCAAGGTCCGCCCCCTGCTCGCAGCCGGGAGCGACACCGGTCGCGACGTCTGGTGCAGCACCGACTGGATGGTGGCTCGGCTCATCCGCCTGGGCTACGTCCAGAAGCTCGACCTCGCCAACATCCCCAACCACGGCAACGTCATCGACTCGCTGCTCAACGTGGAGTTCGACCCGGGCCGCCTCTACTCCCTGCCGTGGCAGAGTGGTTTCGCGGGAATCGCCTACAACCCCAAGGCGACCGGGGGCAAGAAGGTCGAGACCATGGACCAGCTCCTCACCGACCCCGCGCTGAAGGGCAAGGTCACGCTGCTGACCGAGATGCGCGACACCGTGGGCCTGACGATGATGGCGATGGGCAAGAAGATCGAGAGCTTCACCGACGCCGACTTCGCCGCGGCGATCGCCGAGCTGCAGAAGGCCAAGGACGCCGGGCAGATCAAGGGGTTCACCGGCAACGAGTACACCAAGCCGCTGGCCTCGGGCGACACCGCGGCCTGCATCGGGTGGACCGGCGACGTGGTGCAGCTGCAGGCCGACAACCCCTCTCTGGGCTATGTGCTGCCGTCGACCGGATGCACCCTCTGGTCGGACAACTTCGTCATCCCCGGGATGTCGCAGCACAAGAAGAACGCCGAGACCCTCATCAACTACTACTACGATCCCGCCGTCATGGCCGAGGTCGTCGACTACGTGAACTACATCTCGGTGGTCAAGGACGTCGAACCCATCCTGTCCAAGAGCGATCCCGGCGTGGCCAAGAACCAGCTGATCTTCCCTGATTCGACGACCCTCGAGCGGGCGCACGTCTTCCGTGGCCTCAGCTCCGAGGAGGAGACCCGGTACAACAAGGCCTTCCAGTCCCTGATCACGGGCTGATGGCGACATCGGGAGCCGGTGACCTGCGGATCGCCGGGGTCACCAAGACCTTCGAGACCTTCACCGCGGTCGACGACATCGACCTCGACATCCCTCGTGGGTCGTTCTTCGCCCTGCTCGGGCCGTCGGGGTGCGGGAAGACGACGACCCTGCGCATGGTCGCCGGTCTGGATGCTCCCACGAGGGGTTCGATCCTCATCGGCGACCGCGACATCACCACCCTCAAGCCCCACCAGCGCAACGTCAACACGGTCTTCCAGTCGTACGCGCTCTTCCCCCATCTCGACGTCCTCGACAACGTCGCCTTCGGCCTGCGTCGACGTGGCGACAAGGAGTGGAAGACCAAGACCCACGAGGCGCTGGAGCTGGTGCAGCTGGGCCACATCTCGGGCAAGAAGCCAGCACAGCTCTCGGGAGGGATGCAGCAGCGCGTCGCCCTGGCCCGGGCCCTCGTCAACCGGCCCGACGTGCTGCTGCTCGACGAGCCCCTCGGCGCCCTCGACCTCAAGCTGCGGCGCCAGATGCAGATCGAGCTCAAACGGATCCAGTCCGAGGTCGGGCTCACCTTCGTCCACGTCACCCATGACCAGGAGGAGGCCATGACGATGGCCGACTCGATCGCCGTGATGAATGCGGGCAAGGTCGAGCAGCTGGGCGACTGCGCGACCCTCTACGAGCACCCGACCTCTGCCTTCGTCGCCAACTTCCTGGGTCAGTCCAACCTCCTCAAGGTCGCGATCCTCGGGTCGGCGGACGACGGGCTCGTCCCCGCCGCCACCCACGGCACGGCCCTGTCCATCAGTGCCGAGCACCTCCCGCCGGGGGCCACCGAGGTGTGGCTCGGGGTGCGTCCGGAGAAGCTGCACCTCGGCGTCGGGGGAGGGCCGAACCGTCTGGACGGCATGGTGACCGACGCCTCCTTCACCGGGGTCGCGACGCAGTACCTGGTCCGGATGCCCTGGGGTCAGGAGCTGACGGTGACGCAGCCCAACGACGGGTCGGGGCGAGCCCGGGTCGGCGACAACGTGACCCTGTCGTGGTCCCCCCGGCAGGGGTTCATCCTGCCGGCGACCGAGGCCGCAGACGCCGGTACGGAGGTGGAAGGTGGCTGAAGCCGTCCTGAGGCCCCCCCGGCGGGAGACTCCGAGCGCCGCGGTCCGCCACGTGCGTCGCAACTGGGTGCCGTACCTGCTGCTGGCACCCGGCCTGATCTGGCTCCTGATCTTCTTCGCCGTGCCGACGCTGTCGCTCGCCTCCCAGTCGCTGCAGACCGGCGACGTCGACAACGGCTTCGTCCTCACCTGGCACTGGCAGACCTATACGGACGCGCTGTCGTCGTACTGGTCGCAGCTGCTGCGGTCGCTCGTCTACGCCGGGGTCGCCACCCTCCTGACGCTGCTCTTCGGCTACCCGTTGGCCTGGTTCATCGCCCACCGCTCCGGTCGTTGGAAGAACTTCCTCCTGGTGCTCGTCATCGCGCCCTTCTTCACGAGCTTCCTCATCCGCACGCTCGCGTGGCAGACGATCCTCGGGGACTCCGGTCTCCTCGTCGACCTGACGCAGTTCACCCACACGACGTTCCTGCTCGACGGGTTCAAGGCCGTGCTGCGGGCGCTGGGGCTGATCGCCAACGACCAGCTGCTCTTCTCGCCCTTTGCCGTGATCAGCGGGCTGACCTACAACTTCCTGCCGTTCATGGTGCTGCCGCTCTACGCCAACCTCGAGCGCCTGGACCTGCGGCTGACCGAGGCGGCGGCCGACCTCTATGCCTCGCCGCTGGAGACCTTCCGGCGGGTCATCTGGCCGTTGTCGTTGCCGGGTGTCGTGGCCGGGACGCTCCTGACCTTCATCCCTGCGACCGGTGACTACATCAACTCCGTGCTCCTGGGCAGCACCCAGACGACCATGATCGGCCAGGTCATCGACGGGCAGTTCCTGCGGGTGCTCGACTACCCGACCGCCGCCGCTCTGTCCTTCGTGCTGATGGCCTTGATCATCTCGGTCGTGGTGGTCTACGTCCGCCGCGCAGGCACTGAGGAGCTGGTGTAGATGTCGTGGATCCGTCGCAACCTCGTGGTCATCGTCGGGCTGGTCGTCATGGTCTACGTACTGCTGCCCAACCTCGTGGTCATCGCCTACTCGTTCAACAAGCCCAACGGTCGTTTCAACTTCCAGTTCACCCAGTTCTCGTTCGACGCCTGGACCAATGCGTGCGGCACCCCCGGCATCTGCGACTCGCTGGTGCTCAGCCTCCAGATCGGCGTCGTCGCCTCTCTGGTGGCGACCGTTCTCGGCACGATGGTGGCCTTCGCGCTCGGACGGCACCGCTTCCGGGGTCGAGCCGCCACCAACCTGCTGATCTTCCTGCCCATGGCCACGCCCGAGGTGGTGATGGGGTCCAGCCTGTTGACCCTGTTCATCGCCCTGGGCGTGCCGTCCGGCCGCACGACCATCCTCATCGCCCACATCATGTTCTGCCTGTCCTTCGTCGTCGTCACCGTCAAGGCTCGGGTGGCGTCGCTCGACCCCCGACTCGAGGAGGCCGCCGCCGACCTCTACGCCAGTCCCGTCCAGACCTTCATGAAGGTGACGTTCCCCCTCGTGGCGCCGGGTATCGCGGCTGGTGCCTTGCTCGCCTTCTCGCTCTCCTTCGACGACTACATCATCACCAACTTCAACGCCAGCCCATCCTCGGTCACGTTCCCGATGTACGTGTGGGGTGCGGCCCAGCGCGGAGTTCCCGTCCAGATCAACGTGATTGGATCCATCATGTTCCTCGGCTCGCTCGCCATCGTCGCCGTCGGTCAGCTCATCAGCTCCCGCCGCACGAAGGTCGCCTGACGTGCGCATCCTCATGGTCGGAGCCGGCGGCGTCGGCGACGCCGCGGCCCGCATCGCCGTCGAACGCGACTTCTTCGAGGTGCTCGTCGTCGCCGACTACGACCTCTCGCGCGCGCAGGCGACGGTCCGGGCCGCCTCGGCCCGGCGCGCGGGTGAGTCGAGGCTGGTCGCCGCCCAGGTCGACGCGTCCGACGAGTCGGCGGTCGCGGCGCTCGCACGCGAGCACCGGGCGACCCACGTCTTCAACGCCGTCGACCCCCGCTTCGTCATGCCGATCTTCCGTGGGGCTCTGGCGGCCGGGGCGGCCTACCTCGACATGGCGATGAGCCTCTCGCAGCGTCACCCCGACGCGCCGTACGAGAAGGTGCACGTCAAGCTCGGCGACGAGCAGCTGGCGATGGCGGGGGAGTGGGAGGCGGCGGGTCAGCTCGCCCTGGTCGGCATCGGCGTCGAGCCGGGCTTGTCGGACGTCTTCGCGCGGTATGCCGCCGACCACCTCTTCTCGGCGATCGACGAGCTCGGCACCCGCGACGGGGCCAACCTCGCCGTGCGCGGCGCCGACGGCAACGAGACCTTCGCGCCCGGCTTCTCGATGTGGACGATCATCGAGGAGTGCCTCAACCCGCCCGTCGTGTGGGAGAGGGCGCGCGCCGACTCAGCCGGCGGCGACGTTGAGGCGGGCTTCTTCACGCTGCCGGCCTTCAGCGAGCCCGAGGTCTTCGACTTCCCCGAGGGCATCGGCCCGGTCGAGTGCGTGCACGTCGAGCACGAGGAGGTCCTGCTCATGCCGCGGTGGGTCGACGCCCAGCGCGTGACCTTCAAGTACGGCCTCGGCGAGGAGCTCATCACCATCCTGCGCACGCTGCGCACCCTGGGTCTCGACCGCACCGACCTCGTGACGGTCAAGGGCGTGCAGGTCTCACCGCGCGACGTCGTCGCCGCGGTGCTGCCCGACCCGGCGACGATCGGGCCGATGATGACCGGCAAGACGTGCGCCGGGCTGATGGTGACCGGCCTGGGGAAGGACGGCGCGCCGAGGGCGACGTACCTCTACCACGTCGTCGACAACGAGGTGACGATGGCTGAGTACGGCGCCCAGTGCGTCGTCTGGCAGACGGCCGTCAATCCCGTTGTGGCGCTTGAGCTCCTGGCCACCGGGGTGTGGTCGGGTGCGGGGGTGCTCGGCCCCGAGGCCTTCGACGCCGTGCCGTTCCTCGAACTGCTGGCCGCCCCGAAGCCGGCGGGATACGGGTCGCCGTGGGGGATGGAGGAGCGGGCGGTCGGGGAGGCAGCCGCCAGAGGATGACCGGGGGTGCATCGCACCGCCACCCGGGCTCGCGGTGGCCACGCCCGGGACCCCTTGGTCAGTGAGGGTGACTCGTCGGCTACTCGGGGGGGCGAATCGCTCGCAACCTGCTCGCTTCGACCGGGAGGCTGATCGCAAGTGCGTTCCACAGGATCTGGTGGTCGATCGACCCGTACTGGTGGGCAACGACGTTGCGCATGCCCTTCATGGCCCGCCAACTGATCTCCGGGTGGGCGGCGACGAGCTCGGGGTCGTCTCGATCCAGCCGGGCTACGGCCTCGCCGATGCGGTGGATGACCGCTTCGCCGGCCAATCTCAGGAACTCGTCGGCGTCCCAGGCGGGCTTCCCGCGGCTGACGAGGCGGGCTGCCTGCTCGACGAAGTCCTCGAGATCGTCGAGTGCCCGGCAGCTGGAGTCCTTCACAGCGGGCGTGCCTGGCGGAGGATCTCATGGCCCTCGTGCAGGCCGCCCTCGCTGACGACGTCCACCCCCACACCCAGGAGCTCCTGCAGCTCATGGGCCAGTTCCACCTGGTCGAACAGCGAGGCATGGGGGTCGAACGTCACGAGCAGGTCGATATCGCTCCCGGGACGATCGTCGCCACGCGCCACGGAACCGAACACCCTGACGTCGTGGGCGCGATGACGTCCTGCGGCAGCGAGCACCTCGACGCGGTGGCGGGCGAGTGGGAGCGACGGACGAGGGACAGCAGCCGCCATGAGCCGCTCGAGCATCTGCTCCGACGGTCTGCGGCTTCCGCTCTCGTAGGCGGCGATGTTGGATTGCGCGACACCCGACAGGCTCGACAGCTGTCGCTGCGTCAGACCCGCGGCCTGTCGCAAGCGGATCACCTGGTCGCGCACCATAACCGCACTCCTTCGTCAGCTCGATGATAGCGATGATATCAAGCGTGGGTGCCGGGTGTGGCAGGGGAGGCAAGTTCCGACGACGCCGACGACACCGTCGCGGGCCCACCCTTTGGCCCGAGCGAGCTGCTCCGCCCTAGGCTCAGGCACATGACGCGCTACGGCAGCCAGTTCGGTCCTGACATCACCTTCCTCGGCGTCGACCGGTGCGACCTCGACGACGAGAGCACGTATGCCGGTGCCGACGTGGTGATCCTCGGCGCCCCCTTTGACGGGGGGACATCGCACCGCCCCGGCACCCGCTTCGGCCCGCAGGCCATCCGCATGACCGACTACCTCCCGCACGACGGTTCCCGGCCCTCGCTGGCGCTGCGCACCGACGGGCTGCAGGACCTGCGCGTCGTCGACGCCGGTGACGTCGAGATGTACTCCGGCGACATCGAGGTGGCGCTGCCCGCGCTGGAGGCGGCCGTCGAGAAGGTGACCCGGGCCGGCTGCATACCGGTCGTGCTGGGGGGAGACCACTCGATCGCCTACCCCGACGCCAAGGGGGTGGCCAACGTGCTGGGGCACGGGCGGATCTCGATGATCCACTTCGACGCCCACGCCGACACCGGCGACATCGAGTTCGGGTCGCTGTGGGGCCACGGGCAGCCGATGCGACGCCTCATCGAGTCGGGGGCGCTGCGCGGCGACCGCTTCCTGCAGATCGGGCTCCGCGGCTACTGGCCGCCGCCCGCGACGCTCGACTGGATGGCGGGGCAGTCGATGAGGTCCTACGAGATGACCGAGATCGTCGAGCGGGGTCTCAAGCCCTGTCTCACCGAGGCCTTCGGTATCGCCATGGACGAGTGCGAGGGCGTCTTCCTCTCGGTGGACATCGACGTGTGCGACCCGGGCCACGCGCCGGGGACGGGCACCCCGGAGCCGGGCGGGCTCTCGGCCCGCGAGCTGCTCGACTCGGTGCGGCGGATCTGCCTCGAGCTCCCTGTCGTGGGAATGGATGTCGTGGAGGTCAGCCCTCCCTACGACCACGCCGACATCACGGCTGCGCTGGCCAACCGCGTGGTGCTGGAGGCTCTGTCGGCCATCGCCCGGCGGCGGCAGGACGAGCGGGAAGGCACGACCTGGGACCCGGCCAGGCCGCTCCTAGACGGCCGCACCCCCATCCCGGAAGTGACCGATTCGCCGTAGGTAGCCAAAGAATCACCCCTCAAGTGGGGTCTGGGGGTGATTCTTCGACTACCTGGGGGCGACCTGATCCCCGTAGCGCTCCACGCAGAAGTCGGCCAGGCGCCCGGCCAGGGCCGAGAGCGTCGCGGCGGCGTGGTGGTCCGGCTGCCACGCCGCGTAGAGGCTGATGTGCACCGGGCCGTCGGGTGCGGAGATTCGCAGTGGCCGCAGCCCGAAGCGCGGGTCGTCGGAGAGCACGGCGACGCCGCGGCCGGCCGCGGCCAGCGCCTGCGCCACCTCGGGTGTCCCCACCTCCACGACCGTCTCGTATGCAGTGCCGGTGCGGCTGAGGGCCTGGTCGAGCGCACGGCGGGGGTGGAAGTCGCTCGACAGCAGGAGCAGGTCACGGGTGACGAGCTCAGCGAGGGGGACATCGAGCCGCGTGCCCCAGGGGTCGTCGTCGCGCACGTAGGCCCACACGGGCAGGTCGGCGACCGCCAGCGACGCGAGGTGGGAGGCGGGGGGTGTCGTACCGATGGCGAGGTCGGCGCCGCGGGGGAGGGCCGCGTAGACGCTGACCGGCAGCTCCTCCCACACCGTGGGCATGGGGTCGTCGGGGCCGAGCCGGGCCAGGAACGGGGCGATGACGTCGGTGAGGGTCGTGCCCGGTGCGGCGATGGTGAGCTGCTCGAGCCGTCCGGAGGCCAGGGTGTGGGCGGCAGCGACCGCCGCATCGGCGCGGGCCACGAGGTCACGGGCGAGGGGCAGGAACTGCCGGCCGGCGGCCGAGAGCTGCATCGAGCGCTCCGTGCGGGAGAAGAGCCCGACACCGAGCTCGCGCTCGAGCTGGCGCAGCTGGCGTGAGAGGGACGGCTGGGTGACGTGCACGCGGGCAGAGGCGGCGCTGACCGAGCCGGCGTCGGCCACGGCGATGAGGTAGCGCAGGTGACGGAGCTCCATACGGGTGATCATGCCTGATCCCATGCCTGACAGGCATGGGTCGGGTGCGCAGCAGGTATTGGACAGCATGAGGCGAGGCGAGGACGCTGGACCCATGACCGACACCCTCGCCGCGCCCAGCGTGTCTGACGCCCCCACCCCCGCCACCCCGGCCGCCCGACCCGAGGTCGAGCAGCGTCGTCTGCTGCGCACCGCGATCCCCGGGCCGAAGAGCGAGGCCCTCCAGGCCCGCAAGCTGGCCGCCGTGTCGGCCGGCGTGAGCACCGGCCTTCCGGTCTACATCGAGCGCGCAGGCGGCGGCATCCTCGTCGACGTCGACGGCAACCAGCTCATCGACTTCGGCGCCGGCATCGCCGTCACCTCGGTCGGCAACAGCGCGCCCAAGGTCGTCGAGGCCGTGAAGCAGCAGGTCGCCGACTTCACCCACACCTGCTTCATGGTGACGCCCTACGAGGAGTACCTCCAGGTCTGCGAGGAGCTCGCCGCCGTCACCCCCGGCGAGCACGAGAAGCGTTCTGCGCTCTTCAACTCCGGCGCCGAGGCGGTCGAGAACGCCATCAAGGTCGCGCGTCACGCGACCGGCCGTGACGCGGTCATCGCGTTCGACCACGCCTACCACGGGCGCACCAACCTCACGATGGCGCTGACCGCCAAGAACATGCCCTACAAGGACGGCTTCGGCCCCTTCGCCGGCGAGGTCTACCGCGCGCCGATGGCCTACCCCTACCGCTGGGCCAGCGGCGCCGAGGCCTGCGCCGACGAGGCGTTCGAGACCTTCACCTCGCTGGTGCACGCCCAGGTCGGCGAATCCAACACCGCCGCCGTGATCCTCGAGCCGATTCAGGGTGAGGGCGGGTTTATCGTCCCTGCACCGGGATTCGTGCGCCGCGTCGCCGACTGGTGTCGTGAGCAAGGAATCGTCTTCATCGCCGACGAGATCCAGACCGGCTTCTGCCGCACCGGTGACTGGTTCGCCAGCGAGCACGAGGGCGTCGTCCCCGACCTCATCACCTCGGCCAAGGGCATCGCGGGCGGGCTGCCGCTGGCCGGTCTGACCGGCCGCGCCGACCTCATGGACTCGGTGCACTCCGGTGGGCTCGGCGGCACGTACGGCGGCAACCCCGTCGCCTGCGCCGCGGCCATCGGCGCCATCGCGACCATGCGCGAGCACGACCTCGCCGGTCGCGCGCGCCAGATCGAGGCGCTCTTCCGCCCGCGGCTCGAGGCGCTGGCCGAGCGGCACGAGCAGATCGGCGACATCCGGGGCCGTGGCGCGATGCTCGCCGTCGAGCTGGTGACCGACCGGGCCTCGAAGACCCCCGACGCCGCCCTCACCAAGGCCATCAACGCCTACTGCCACCAGGAGGGCCTGGTCACCCTCACCTGCGGCACCTTCGGCAACGTCTTCCGTTTCCTGCCACCGCTCGTTTCCGGTGACGAGCTGCTCCACGAGGGTCTCGACATCCTCGCCGCCGCCTTCGCCGCCCACGCCTGACCCAGCACGCCCTCACCCCGCCCCGCCGGGCGACCTCTCCGACCGTCGGCTTGTTGCTCCCCGCATGACCTTTTCCGTCTCCATCGCGGGGTGAAAGAGTGCGTCAGGAGCAACAAGGCGACGTCGAGGCCGGTATGCCGCGTGGGCACCTCATCCGCGTGGCTG
Source organism: Actinomycetales bacterium (assembly GCA_038230235.1). GTDB lineage: Bacteria > Actinomycetota > Actinomycetes > Actinomycetales > Dermatophilaceae > Lapillicoccus. The sequence continues at coordinate 6,604 of JBBRNQ010000079.1, read as the reverse complement.
ACCCTCTGTGCGGGCATAGCCTGACCTGACAACCGTTTTCGTCCCTCACCGAGGAGGACCCCCCGTGGCCGTCAACCAGAAGCAGCTCGTCGAGTCCGTGCCGAAGGGCCTGTTCATCGGCGGGTCGTGGCGCGACTCCTCCAGCGGTGCGACCCTCGCCGTCGAGGACCCGGCGACCGGTCGCTCGCTGGCCCACGTCGCCGACGCCACCGTCGCCGACGGAAAGGCCGCGCTCGACGCCGCCGTTGCGGCGCAGGCGGACTGGGCTGCGACGCCGCCGCGCGACCGCGGCGAGATCCTGCGTGCCGCGTGGGAGCGCATCCAGGAGCGGGCCGACGACTTCGCGATGCTCATGACCCTCGAGATGGGCAAGCCCCTGGCCGAGTCGATGGGGGAGGTGGCCTACGGCAGCGAGTTCTTCCGGTGGTTCTCCGAGGAGGCGGTGCGCATCAGCGGGCGCTGGTCAACCTCACCCAACGGGGCGACCCGCCTGATGACCATGAAGCAGCCGGTCGGTCCCGTGCTGATGATCACGCCGTGGAACTTCCCCCTCGCGATGGGCACCCGCAAGATCGGCCCCGCCATCGCCGCGGGCTGCACCATGGTGGTCAAGCCAGCGAGCCAGACCCCGCTGACGATGCTCGCCCTGGCCCAGCTGCTCGACGAGGTCGGCCTCCCCAAGGGGGTGCTCAACGTCGTGACGACGTCGCACACGGGGGACCTGTGCGAGCCGTTGATCCGCGACCCCCGGCTGCGCAAGCTCACCTTCACCGGCTCGACGCCCATCGGCAAGATGCTCGTCGAGCAGTCGGCCGAGCAGCTCCTGCGGGTCTCGATGGAGCTCGGTGGCAATGCGCCGTTCCTCGTCTTTGCCGACGCCGACGTCGACAAGGCCGTCGAGGGCGCCATGCTGGCCAAGATGCGCAACATCGGCGAGGCCTGCACGGCCGCCAACCGCTTCTACGTGCACGAGTCGGTGGCGACGGAGTTCTCCGAGAAGTTCGCCGCGCGGATGGGGTCGCTCACCATGGGCAAGGGCACCAAGAACGGCGTCACGGTTGGGCCCCTCATCGATGCCAAAGCCGTCGCCAAGGTGACCGAGCTGCTCGACGACGCCGTCTCGAAGGGCGCCAAGGTCGTCGTCGGTGGCCAGCCGCACTCGGGTGCCGGTTACTTCTTCGAGCCGACCGTCCTCACCGACGTCCCTCGCAGCGCCCGGCTCCAGAAGGAGGAGATCTTCGGCCCCGTCGCGCCGATCACCACCTTCCGTACCGACGCCGAGGCCGTGCAGATGGCCAACGACACCGAGTTCGGCCTCGTGGCCTACCTGTTCACCCAGGAGCTCAGCCGCGCCGTGCGGGTCAGCGAGCAGCTGGAGTACGGCATGGTCGGCGTCAACCAGGGCGTGGTCTCCAACCCGGCCGCGCCGTTCGGTGGCGTCAAGCAGAGCGGTTTCGGCCGCGAGGGCGGCTTCGAGGGCATCGAGGAGTACCTCGAGACAAAGTACGTCGGCATCGCCCTCTGACCCCCTTCCCCCTGATCCGTATGGAGTCAGCCGGTGCGGACCGCGCCGGCCCGAGGGGCCCCGCGCTCCCTACGGGGGCACGTGCCCGCGAATGCGGGGGCGGCTGCGGGGCGGCGCTCCATACGGGGGCAGGTGCCCGCGAATCCGCGGGACGGGTGCGGGGTCACGCTCCATACGGGGGCAGGTGCCCGCGAATGCGGGGGCGGCGGACGCTGCACGCCCGTAGGCTCCCCCCGTGCACCTGAGCCCCAAGAACCGCGCCTGGGCCGCCGTCGTCGGCGCCGTGGTGCTCGTGCTCCTCACGGTCGTGCTCCAGCAGCTCGGTCGGTCGGGGCCGGGAGCTCCAGGTGCGGCCAGTGCTCCGCAGGGCCGCACGACCGCCCGGGCCGTGGGTCCGACCATCGGCTCCACAGCCGTCGCGACCCCGCACAGCACCGTCTCCACGCTCTCGCCGGTCGCCGTGCCGTGGGTCGCGCAGTCCGCACTCGACTCCCAGGCCCGCCAGACCCTCGCGCTCATCCAGGCGGGAGGCCCGTTTCCCTACCCCCGCAACGACGGCGTGACCTACCACAACGCCAACCGCTACCTCGCTCCCCAGCGCGACGGCTACTACCGGGAGTACACCGTGCCGACGCCGGGCTCGTCCTCTCGCGGAGCCCGGCGCATCATCGCCGGCCAGGGCGGGGACTTCTACTACACGCGTGACCACTACGACTCGTTCAGCCGCATCCGCCTGGGCTCCTGAGGCCCCAGCCGAGCCGCGGAGCCGGGTGCGCGAGGATGGCCACGTGACCAGCCCTGCCCCTCGCACCGTGACCCTCCTCGGCTCCACCGGGTCGATCGGCACCCAGGCGATCGAGATCGTGGCGGCCAACCCCGACCGCTTCCGGGTCACGGGGATCTCGGCCGGGGGTTCCGACCTGCGGTTGCTGGCCCAGCAGGCGCACGCGCTGCGGGTCGAGGTGGTCGCCGTGGCGCGCGGCTCGCAGGAGCAGGTGCGCGACGCCCTCGACGCCGTATGCCGCGAAGCCGGCGACGCGGCATACGCGCCAGAGGTGCTGGTCGGCGACCGGGCGAGCACCGTGCTCGCGGCCCGCGAGGCCGACGTCGTGCTCAACGGCATCACCGGTGCCATCGGCCTCGAACCCACGCTGGCGGCGCTCGAGGCGGGGCGCACCGTCGCGCTGGCCAACAAGGAGTCGCTCATCGTCGGCGGTCCGCTGGTCAAGGCGGTCGCCCGCCCGGGCCAGATCGTGCCGGTCGACAGCGAGCACAGCGCGATCGCGCAGTGTCTGCGCGGTGGCACGCCCGACGAGGTGCAGCGGTTGGTCGTCACCGCCAGCGGGGGCCCGTTCCTGGGCCGCAGCCGCACCGAGCTGCACGACGTCACCCCCCGGCAGGCGCTCGCCCACCCCAACTTCTCGATGGGCCGGGTGGTCACCACCAACAGCGCCACCCTGGTCAACAAGGGCCTCGAGGTGATCGAGGCGCACCTGCTCTTCGACCTGCCGTTCGAGCGGATCGACGTCGTCGTGCACCCGCAGCAGATGATCCACTCGATGGTGGAGTTCGTCGACGGGTCGACCGTCGCGCAGGTGTCGCCGCCGTCGATGCTCATCCCCATCGCCATGGGCCTCGCCTGGCCCGCCCGGGTTCCGCGCGCCGGGCCTGCGTGCGACTGGACCCGGGCCTCGACCTGGCAGTTCCTGCCCCTCGACGACGAGGCCTTCCCGGCCGTGGAGCTGGCCAAGCGGGCAGGCAGGGCCGGCAGCACGGCACCGGCCGTCCTCAACGCCGCCAACGAGGTCTGCGTCGACGCCTTCCACGACGGGCTCATCCCTTTCACGGCGATCGTCCAGACGGTGGCCAGGGTCCTCGAGGAGCACCTCCAGAGCACCGACCTCACGGCCGGTCTCGACCTGCCCGCCGTGCTGGCTGCCGATGCCCGGGCCCGAACGAGTGCACGGATTGTCCTGGGTCTGGGGGATGATGGTGGGGGGACACGCGCCGTGGACCCCACACCGCATCGGTTTGGACCGTAGTTTGGGGGAAGGATCCGCGTGACCGTCGTCGCCTACATCCTCGGAGTGCTCGCCATCGCAGTCGGCGTGGGGCTCTCGATCGCCCTGCACGAGGTGGGTCACCTCGTGCCGGCCAAGAAGTTCGGCGTCAAGGTCACGCAGTACATGATCGGCTTCGGCCCGACGATCTGGGCCCGTCAACGCGGCGAGACGGAGTACGGCCTCAAGGCGGTGCCGCTCGGGGGCTACATCCGGATGATCGGCATGTTCCCCCCGAAGCCGGGCACCGACCCTCGCATGCTGCGTGCCTCGTCCACGGGGCGCTTCAGCCAGCTGATGGACCAGGCCCGACAGGACTCCATGGAGGAGGTGAAGGCCGGCGACGAGCACCGCGTCTTCTACCAGCTCTCGGTCCCCAAGAAGGTCACCGTCATGCTCGGCGGCCCGATGATGAACCTCGTCATCGCCGCCGTCCTCATCACCGGCTCCCTCACGCTGTACGGAGTCGCCGTGGCCAGTGACGGCGCCCAGGTGGTCGCCGTGAGCGAGTGCGTCGTGCCCGCCGCGCAGGCCACCGCCAAGAAGACGTGTGCCACGGCCGACCCGAGAACCCCCGCCTACCTCGCGGGGCTGCGCCCGGACGATGTCATCACCACGATCAACGGCACGCCCGTCACGCCGACGACCTCGCTCAGCCAGCTGATCCAGCCGCGTTCGGCCCAGGCCACCACCTTGACCTGGCTGCGCGACGGGCAGCCGATGCGGGCCAGCGTCACCCCGGTCACCAACACCGTGACCAAGGTCGACGCCCAGGGACAGATCGTGCGCGACGCCAACGGCGCCGTGCAGACGGTGCAGGCGGGCTTCCTGGGAGTCACCTCCCAGGCGCGGACCGTGCAGCAGCGCCAGTCCCTGTCGACCGCCCCGACCGCCGTATGGGGCGCCTTCACCCAGACCGCCGGTGTCGTCCTGCGGATTCCGCAGAAGATCGTCGGCGTCGCCCAGGCCGCCTTCGGTGGCGGAGAGCGCGACCCCAACGGCCCGATCTCGGTCGTGGGCGTCGGACGCATCGGTGGCGAGATCGCCGCGAGCAGCATCTTCCCCAACGGCACCGCCGGCAAGATCAACATGCTGATCCTGGCCCTGGCCTCGCTCAACATGGCCCTCTTCGTCTTCAACCTCATCCCGCTGCTCCCCCTCGACGGCGGTCACGTCGCCGGGGCGCTCTGGGAGGGGTTGAAGCGTCGCGGCGCCAAGGTGCTCGGCAAGGCCGACCCCGGTCACGTCGACGTCGCCAAGGCGTTGCCGATCGCCTACACGATGGCGATCGCGCTCGTCAGCCTGTCGGCGCTGCTGATCTACGCCGACCTGGTGAACCCGGTCAAGCTCTTCTGACCGGGGCCGGGGCTGCATACGGGGGCACGTGCCCGCGAATGCGCGGGTGGGGTGCGGGGCCGGGCTGCATACGGGGGCAGGTGCCCGCGAATGCCCCGGGCATGGTGCGGCTAGCGGAATGGCCTGTGGACAACCGGCCTGGGGTCCTCCCGGCACGGCAGGCTGGTCCCTGTGAGCAACCCCGCGCGTGAGACGCCGCAGCCCCTCGACCCGGGGGCGCCGTTCACCGTCGCGGCGGGGATGGACGAGGGGCTGACCAGGACCGAGCTCGAGTCGGTGCAGTTCGTGCGCCTGTTCCACGGGGTGTACATCGCGCGGGCGGTCACCCGCACGCTGCTCGTCCGCACGAGAGCGGCCCTTCTCGTCGCCCCATCGTCAGCCGTCGTCAGCCACCACACCGCGGCCCTGCTCTACGGCGGCTACGTCCCGGCCTCGTCGACGATCCACCTGACCATGAAGTACCCCCTCAACTGCAAGCAGTCGGGCATCCGTCCCCACCGGGTCAAACGCCCGCCGCCCGGCACTTCCTGGCGAGGTGTGCCGATCACCTCACCCGAGCGCACCTTCTGCGACCTCGGCGGACACCTCGACCTCGTCGAGCTCGTGGTCCTCGGCGACCGGCTCGTCCGGCGACGGCGCACCACCCCCGAGCGCCTCCGGTTGGCAGCCGACAACTGGGACGGAGCCCACGCCAAGGTGCTTCGGCGGGCGGCCGGCCTGGTGCGGGCGGGCGTCGACTCCAGACCGGAGTCCCAGCTGCGGATGCTCCTGGTGCTCGCCGGTCTGCCGGAGCCGGAGGTGGACATCCGCTTCGAGAACCCTGACACCGGTGAGCTCGAGCGCCGCCTCGACACGGGATACCGCGAGCTGCGCCTCGGCATCGAGTACGACGGGGCGCAGCACCGCGAGGACGAGGAGATCTACGAGTCCGACATCAGTCGTCACGAGGAGATCCGCGAGAAACGCCGCTGGCGTCTGCTGCGGGTGACCAAGCGCGGCGTGTACGAAGCCCCGCTCGCCACCCTTCGCCGCGTGCACGACGCACGGGTCGACCGCGGAGCCAAACCGACGGTCTTCCGGGACGAGTGGCAGGCGTACTTCCCGGGGAAGCAGCCCTGACCGACGGGTCACCAGGCCGTGGCGCAGCGCCAGAGCGGGTGGGGCGCGCCGCGTCTGCATACGGGGGCACGTGCCCGCGAATGCGCGCGAAACCGGGCTTCTCGCCGGCATACGGGGGCACCTGCCCGCGAACCCGCGCCAGACCGGGTCGCGCCTGCATACGGGGGCACGTGCCCGCGAATGCGCGCCAGACCCGTGCCGGGCTCTCCCATATGGGGGCACGTGCCCCGGTATGCGAAACGGCCCGGCCACCCAGCCCCCGCCCCACTGCCCCGCTACCGCACAGCCCGCGGCCCCGGCTCACCCCACCCGGGCCACCTTCACCCCCGCGCGGGGCGATACTGGAGTCATGACCGTCTCGCTCGGAATGCCCGCCGCTCCGGCACCCACCCTCGCTCCCCGCCGCCTGACCCGCAAGATCAAGGTCGGCAAGGTCGAGGTCGGAGGTGACGCCCCCGTCTCCGTGCAGTCGATGTGCACGACGCCGACGACCGACGTCAACGCCACGCTCCAGCAGATCGCCGAGCTGACCGCCACGGGGTGT
>JBBRNQ010000078.1:0-20423 GCA_038230235.1 Actinomycetales bacterium | reverse complement strand
TTCACCGCGCTCTTCTCCGAGTCCACCGGGCGGGTGCTCGTGGCCTGCGCCCCGGGGTCGGACGACGACTTCCTCGCCGCCGTGGCTGATCGGGTGCCCGTGCTCGAGATCGGCGTCGTCGACACCGAGACCGACGGCATACGGGTGACGGCCACCTCGCCGTCGGGCGAGGACCTGTCGTTCGCGATCGACCTCGAGACCCTCCGCGAGACCCACACCAACACCCTCCCGGCGGTCTTCGGCCGCTGAGCCCGTGGCACACGTGCGAGCCCTTTCGGGCCGCGATCCTGACGAGGGGGCTCGCGGTCCTGAAAGTGGGGGACGTCGTCAGACGTGGGCGGGCTCGCCTCGCAGGTGCAGGTGGTCCTCGAGGTAGGCCGTGGCGAGGTCCAGGCTGTCAGGCCCCTCACCGAGGAACCCGAGGTAGCCATCTGGCCGGATCACGGCGACGCCCTCGGTGATGCCGAGTGCGTGCGCCAGCGGCTGGTCCCTCGTCGTGTCGACGTGCCACGCATCAACGGACCTGGGGGACGCTGCTGTAGCACCGGTTCCGAGGACTGCGAGCACCACGCGGCCGGCGCGAAGCCGTTCGTAGAGCCGCTGGCCGTCGACGAGGAGGTCGGGAAGGCGATCACCCGGGCGCAGGCCCCCGTCGTTCCGGGAGGTTGCCAGCGGTCCCTCGCGATACGTGATGGCGCACTGGCTGACGACATTCGCCATCCGTGACATCTCCTGCGGCTCGGACGACCCCACTCGTGCCGGATCCCGGGCGAGCGTCTCTGTCAGCTGGAGGACGGCCGCGGCGACGGGCGACCGCTCCTGCTCGTAGCTGTCGAGGAGAGCGGCGGAGGCGTGGCCCCCGGCCACCAGGGCGAGCTTCCACCCGAGGTTGATGCCGTCCTGGACGCCCGTGTTGAGCCCTTGGCCACCAGCGGGGGTGTGAATGTGCGCCGCGTCGCCGGCCAGGAAGACCCTCCGGTCGCGGTAGCTGACGACCTGACGGCAGTGCACCTGGAAGGAGGAGGTCCATTCCGGGCTCGACAGCCTGCCCGGGATGCCGGCGTAGCGGTCGAAGAGATGTTGCATCCGCTCTAGTGACGGGGCGGCGCGGTCGTCGGGGTCGATGTCGTCGGTCTGCACCCGGTACCGGCCACCGCCGAGGGGGACCGTGATGAGCTGCCCCCGTCCGCTCTTCGAACGGAAGACCCGGATCCGGTCACCGGGGAGCTCCCACTCGAGCACGGCATCCATCAGGCCCCACCGCTCCTCGAAGGAGACGCCGTCGAAGGACAGACCCAGCATCTTCCGCACCGAGCTACGTGCCCCGTCCGCGCCCACCAGCCACCCCAGCTGCGCCGACTCGTCAGGGCGGTCTTCGCGACGCAGCCTCGCGGTGACCCGGTCGTCGTCCTGGGCCAGGGATGACAGACGTGTCCCCCACTGCACCTCGACGCCGTAGGCAGCTAACCGCTCGCGCAGGACCCGCTCGGTCGTGGACTGCGGGACGACCAGCGAGGTGAAGCGACTGGGTGCCAGCCGGAAGTCCACCTCGCTGACCTGTTCCCCTCCAGCGAACACCGTGAGCGCGTCCACCGGGTTGCCGAGTGCGACCAGCGTCTCGGTCACGCCGTGAAGTTCGAGCAGCTCGAGTGTGCGGGCCTGAAGCCCGTTCCCCCGGGACTCGTTGCACGGGCCCGGAGCCGCGTCGATGATCCGGACACGGACGCCAGCACGGGCCAGCTCGAGCGCTGTCGACAGGCCGCTACCACCGGCCCCGACGACGAGGACATCGCTGCGCGCTGCGGCGTCGGTGCTCACGGTGCCACGAGGCGTCCGGCTCGAGAGTGCAGGGGCTGGTTCGACAAGGTCATGAGATCTCTTTCCGGCGGCGGTCGGGGTCAGCCCGGTGGTTGACGTCGGGCCATGTGCATGTGGGCCAGGAGCCAGGTGCCGGCAACGGGTGCCCAGACGCGCGTCACTGCTGCCTGGATCACGAACGGCGTCACGTCGGGCACGAACATGATGCGCGACTCCTGCAGGCAGCTCACGACGATGACGCCACCCAGCGGGCGGGTCACGACATCGTGCACTAGCGCCTCACTGATGGGGCCAACGCTCTTGTTGTAGGCGAGGAACTCCTCTGGGCCGCTCTGGTGCCCGAGCGGACCGTGCACGACGAGGCAGTCTGAGTGCATGAGCAGGCGCATCCCTGCGCGGTCCGACGAGCCCCATGCGGAGAGCCACGCCGCCTCGGCTGCGGCGATGGCGGTGATGTCGGCGCTGTCGGCCGCTGACAACGCAGAATCAGCGGTCGCGGAGGTCTGCTCAGGCGATCGCGGGTGGGAGTCGGTGGCCACGGATGAAGGATGCGAGCCCGGTGTCACCTGTGTCGATGCCACTGCCGCTCAATGGCAACACGGGTCGGTGGCGATGCTCGATCGCCCACCATGGCGCACAAGCATGAATGAGCGCGAGACGAAGAGGAGACGGCCGTGGGCGAGCTTCACGCGGTGGGGACGACCCTCCTGTCCGAGCTGGGCGTCACCGTCCTCCGCCGGACGGATCTCGGCTACGACGACGCCAGGAAGCTGTGGAACGGGATGATCGATCGTTTCCCTCGACTCATCCTTCAGCCGTGCGACGCAGTCGGGGTCGCCGCGTCGGTGCGCTACGCACGAGCGAGCCACCTCCCGATCGCCGTCAAGGGCGGAGGGCACAGCGCTCCCGGCTACAGCATCTGCGGAGACGAAGGGGTCGTGATCGACCTCGGCCGTCTCAGTGCTGTGTCGGTTGACCCGGAGACCAAGCAGGCCACGGTTGGAGGAGGTGCGTTGCTCCAGTCTCTCGACGAAGCGACGGCCCCGCACGGGCTGGTGGTGCCGGCCGGAGCCATCTCGCACACCGGGGCTGGTGGGCTCATCCTCGGCGGCGGGTTCGGCAACATCATGCGCAGGTTCGGCCTCTCGATCGACAGCCTGCTGTCCGTCGAGATGGTGCTGGCTGACGGCTCGATCGTCGAGGCGAGCTCGACCGAGCGTGCTGACCTGTTCTGGGCCGTGCGAGGTGGAAGTGGAAACTTCGGAATAGTGACGGAGTTCCGGCTCCGATGCCACGACTTCGGGCCCGATGTCTTCGTCGCGGCAGCGGTCGTCGAGCTCGCGCACGCCGAGGATGCTCTGCGGGTGTGGCGAACGGTGATGGACGACGACGAGGTCTCGGACGACCTCTCCTGGATCGCGCTCTTCCGCGGCGCACCCGAGGGGCCCGGGTTCGAATGGGTGCCCGAACACCTGCGCGGCGTGCCGATCCTGCTCATGCCGCTCTTCTGGGCCGGTGAACCCCACGAGGGTGAGCGCGTGATCACCGAGCTGCTCGACCGGCTGCCGACGGTGTCCGCCGTGGCAGGGGTCGTCCCGTGGGTGGAGGCCCAGCAACAGATGGACGAGGTCTTCGCCCCTGGCCGTCGCCACTACGCGAAGGCAGGCTTCCTCAACGAGCTCAGCGACGAGCTGCTTCCGCAGCTGGTGGAGTGTGCGGCCTCGATGCCGCACCCGTCCTGCCAGTTCGAGCTGCTCAGGCTCGGGGGTGCCGTTGCTCGGGTCGGCGACCAGGAGACGGCCTTCCCGCACCGCCAGGCCAGGTGGCCGATGAACATCATCGGGTTGTGGGACGACCCCGCCGCTGACGACGTGGGCATCACCTGGGTGCGAGCTGTGTACGACGTGTTCCAGCCGTACCTGAGCGGCGGGAGCTACGTGAACTACGCCGGCGGAGACGAGGACGGCGGCACCTCGGCCGTCTACGGTGCGACCTGGGAGCGACTCGTCGACCTGAAGCAGGCCTACGACCCCGACAACGTCTTCCGCTTCAACGCCAACCTCTCACGTGCCCACGCTGACATCTCAGCGGCACCCCCCCGCTAGCTGCCCAGCCCCCACGAACGCTCCGGCGTCACCGGGTCGACGGAGTCCCGTCGTCACCCCACGCCCCAGATCAGGAGGAACCGTGCTTCGTCACGTCCGGCTCGACACTGCCTACGACTACGTCATCGTGGGGGCCGGCACCGCTGGCTGTGTCCTGGCCGCTCGGCTGTCTGCCGACTCGTCGGTGTCCGTCCTGCTGGTCGAGGCGGGTCCGGCAGCCGACCGACGGCTGCTGGTCCAGGTACCGATCGGCGTGGGGCTGCTCCTGGGTCGCAACGACCTCGGCTGGGGCTACGAGACCGAACCCGAGCCCGGGCTCGGTGGTCGTCGTCTGCCGTTGCCTCGTGGGAGGCTCGTGGGTGGCACCGGGTCGATCAACGGGTCGACCCACGTGCGGGCCCATCGGCTCGACTATGACGACTGGGTGCAGCACGGTGCTCCGGGGTGGGGCTACGGTGACCTGCTGCCCTACTTCCAGCGCTCCGAGAGCAGCTGGCGCGGGGCGGACGACCAGCATGGTGGATCAGGACCGGTGTCGGTCGCCACTGCGACGAGGCGCGGCAGCTTCGGGCACCGTCTGGACGCCGGCGCTCGCGGACTCGGCGTGGGGTTCCCCGACGACACCCAGGGCGGCGACCCGACCGGGGCCGGCCAGAGCGAGGTCGCGATCAGGCGCGGGCGCAGGCACAGCACTGCGGCCGCCTACCTTCGCCCAGCGTTGCGGAAGCGGCCCAACCTGACCCTGTTGAGCGGCGCGCAGGTGAGGCGGGTCCTCTTCGACGGCACCCACGCGACCGGTGTCGACGTCGTCACCCACGGACGGAGCGCATCCGTGCGGGCAACCAGGGAGGTCGTGCTCACCGCGGGGGTCTACAACTCCCCGCAGCTGCTCATGCTCTCGGGCGTGGGTCCCGCAGAACAGCTGCGGGCCCACGGCCTCGCCTCCGTCGTCGACCTCCCCGGGGTCGGGGAGAATCTGCACGAGCACCCCTCAGCACCAGTCCACTTCGACGTCTCGGAGCCGGTCACCTTCCACGAGCACCTGCGGGCCGACCGACTCGCGTGGGCGGCGGTCCGCTGGGCCGTCGCGGGCACGGGTCCCCTCGCCGAGATGCCCGAGCTCTTGTCGGTCTATACCAGGAGTCGCCCTGAGCTGGACCGGCCTGACGGCTTCCTCGGCGTCCTGGCGGGGGCGTTCGACGCCCGGCCCTGGTTTCCCGGGATCAAGCCGTTGGGCGAACGGCACTGCCTGGCCCTCAACGCGGTGGGTACTCCCCTCAGCCGGGGCCACGTGCGCCTGCGCTCGGCTGATCCCGGGGTTGCGCCCCGCATCCAGCTCAACCTCCTGCAGCGCCAGGAGGACCTCACAGCGCTGCGTGAGACCCTGCGGATGACGCGTCGGTTGCTTGCCGCGCCTGAGGTCCGCGGCATGATCGACCGTGAGACGGTCCCTGGTGGCGCCGTGCAGACGGACACCCAGTTCGAGGCCTTCCTCCGCGAGCACGCCTACCCGGCAAACCACGCGGGTGGCACCTGCTCCATCGGAACCGGTCGCGATGCCGTCGTCGATCCGTCCCTGCGCGTGCACGGCACGACCGGCCTGCGGGTCGTCGATGCCTCGGTCATGCCGAGCGCCATCGGTGCCAACATCAACGCGACGGTGATCGCCATCGCGGAGAAGGCGGCCGTCCTCATCGCCGGTGCCGTCACTACGGCGAGCGCTGGTGGGTCCGACGAGCTGGCCCGCTGGTGAGGGCACCGCTCAGCTTCGAGATGGCCCACCGGGCCGCACTGGCAGCACTCGAGTCGGGTCGGGTCGGTCCGACGGAGCACGCACGTGTGCTGCCGTGGTCAACCGCAGCGGCGTCCTGATGGTGCTGCTGTGCGACGACGGGGTCGGGCTCGTGGCTGTGGAGACTGCACAGCGGAAGGCCTACACCGCCGCCGCCACGGGCCAGTCCACACGGGCGTTTGCGGCGTTCACAGCGCGGCCCGAGATGGCAGTGGCGCCGCCGCAGCAGGTCGACTCGCGACTCCTGGCCGTTCCCGGGGGGGTGCCGATCGTCGTCGAGGACGATGAGGTGATCGGTGCCATCGGCGTCGGCGGAGCCCACGGCGACGTCGATGAGCGGGCCGCGACGTTCGGCGTCGGGCAGATCCACCGGTTGCTGTTCCCCAGCGACTGACGTCCACCACGACCGTCTGAGGAGTGCTGTCATGCCCCTTCATCCACCACTGTTGCTGCCGCTCGTCGTCCGTGTGTCCATCGCGGTCGTCTTCGTCGACGGAGGATGGCACGTATGGAACGCTCCAGCCGGTCCCGCGGTCGCTGCGGCGCCCCTGCTCGACCGACTCCGGCGGGTCTTCCCGGTGCTGCGACACTGCACGGACGACCAGCTCGTCCGGGTAAACGCCGTCGTTCACGCCGCTGCCGGTCTCGCCCTCGGGCTCGGTCTGGTCCCGCGAGTCGCAGCCGGCACCCTGGCGGCCTCTCTCGTGCCGACCTCCCTGGCTGCCTTCTCCTTCTGGGAGCTGCCTGAGGGACCTGATCGTGCGCACGCGCGCGCCGCACTGCTGAAGAACCTCGCGTTGGCGGGTGGCCTCGTAGGGATCGTCGGGGCGACTCCCCGTGGCGATCGGCGGTCGTCGAGGGTCTAGTGGCGGGTCTGCTGACAACCGTTGTGCGTGCTCTCCCACTGCCGCAGCCACGCTCGGCCGTAGTCGTTGCCGTGAGGCGTCCGGACCACGGTGTGGATGTGGAAGGGCTGGGGCGTCCGGTAGTCGAGGAAGACCCCACAGTGGTGGTCGAGCTCGACCATCACCACCGGGGACTGGATCCGGACGTAGAAGACGTCGCCGGGCTGGTGCCCGCCGATCCAGCTGAACCACGTCTCGTCGAGCGCGGCGACCACCTCTCGCATCCGCGCTGCGCGTGGGCCACTCGGGAGCGGGAGCACGAACTGCTCCACCAGCTCGACCACGAGCTCACGGGCGGTAGGTGAAAGACCGGAGACCGGGACACCCTCAAACGGGATGACGCGGTTGTCCTGGAACGCTCCACCGAGGTGGCGCTCGTCGCCGGGGTGCACCCGCCCCGGAGGCATCGCTGGGTCCACCATCTGTGCGAAGACGGTGGCGCGCTCACGCTCGGCGGTCGACAGCTCGGCCATCAGGCGCAGCGAGAGGTTGATCCGGTCCGCAAAGGCGGGCGGCCCCGAGTGCGGGCCGACGTCGATCGCGTCGGGCTCGGCGCCCAGGAACAGGGGGCTGAGGACCATTCGGCCACCGACGACCAGGCAGTTGACTGCGCAGTGGTGGCCGAAGAGCTGCCAGCCCCAGGGGTCCGTCCGGTGAGGGTCCCCGTACAGGGCCAGGTGGTAGCTGAACTCGTTGAGGATGGTCTCGAGTCCGACGATCTCGCCGAGGAACCCGTTGATCCGCATCATCGAGCGGACCAGCTCGGTGCCCTCGGGGCTCAACGAGGCCGCGACCAGAGCCAGTGCGCGGTCCCGCACCTCGGGCGGCTGCGACTCGAGGCGGATCCCGGTGTCGAACTGCATGAACTCCGGGTTGGCCCAGGTCTGCCACTCCACCGCGTCCACGTCGTAGCGGATGCGCTCGCGATCGGCGGGTGCCAGCGCGCCGATCAACGACGACGCCGCGGCCATCATCGCCGCGACAGGGGCCTCCTCGCCGGGCTCCGGGTCGGTGAAGGAATGCCGGTCCTCCTGTACGTTTCCGTCCTCCGTGATGCCGTGGAACTCGTTGAGGTACAGGGGTGTCCAGCCGTCGACCAGTCCCCCGGTGAAGTCGTCCTCGCGGGCAGCGGTGCGGTAGTCGTAGGCGCTGAGCCCGCGCACTCCGGCGAGCCGGGGGTGGTCGTGCGGGAAGAGGTACTGGCGGAAATCGGAGCCGGACATGGTTCTCCCTCGTTCGGGCCGTGGATAAGTCACACGTCGTGGTGCCGACGCTCGGCGCCGACCACGGGGGTGCGCAGCACCCCCAGGCGCTCGACCTCGACCTCGACGGTGTCACCGGGCTGCAGGAGCCACGGGGGCGTCCGGGCGTAGCCGACCCCGGCGGGTGTGCCGGTCGCCAGCAGGTCACCCGGTCGCAGGGTGAGCGTGCGTGAGATCAGGGCCAGGGTCTCGCCCACGGGGTAGACCATCTGCGCGGTGCTTCCCTGCTGGACGGTCTCGCCGTTGACCCGGGTGGTGACGGCGAGACCCTCACGCAGGTCACCGACCTCAGCGGCCGGCACCATCGGTCCGAGCGGGCCGGAGCGGTCGGCGTTCTTGCCCAGGGTCCACTGCGTGGTGAGCTTCTGCGCTCGTCGCGCTGTCAGGTCGTTGAACGTCGAGTAGCCGAGGACTGCGGCCAGGCCCGATTCGGGGTCGGCGTCCACCAGTGGGGCGCCGACCCAGGCCATCACCTCGCCCTCCCAGTCGATGCCCGCCTCATCCGGGGGCACGGGTATCGGTGTGCCTCCGACCGTGAGCGAGCGGGTCCAGCGGGCAAAGAGGGTCGGGTGCTCGGAGAAGTCCAGGTCGGCGAACGATCCTTCGGCGACGTGGGCCCGGTAGTTCAGCCCGATGCAGATGACCTGGGCGCCCGGCAGCACGGGCGGCACCAGTCGGACCTCGCTCACCGGGACCGGGTTGGTGCCGGACGGCCCCCGGGCCAGACGCTGGAAGGGGTCGGCCCAGAACTCCTCGAGACCGGCGACCTGGGACGCCCACCGCCCGTCGTCGGAGAGAGAGGCGACCTGGACGTCACCCGCGGTGTCGAGGACGCCCACGATCCTCGTCACGCCGGGCTCCCCACGCTGGAGGGCACGGGTGCGACCAGGCCACTGACGGTGCGCAGCACCGTCGCGGGGTCCAGGTGCTCCTCACGGTGCGGATCCCCGCGCCAGGCGACGTGTTGGTCGGGCCGGACCAGCAGCAGCGGGGCTCCGTACCGTTGCCGGAGATGGGGCAGGTGGCCGAGGTCCACTACCGTCAGCGGGATCCCCTGCTGTGCCGCGGGGGTCGTCCACGGCTCGACGTCGAGGGTCTCGTCGAGACGCAGCAGCGAGAACCAGGGGCCGAGCGCGTCGAAGAGGGAGATGCCGTCGTCGAGCCAGGCGTGCGGCAGGCGGGCGCCCGGATGGGCAGAGGGTGTGTAGGACGTCAGCTCGGGGCTGGGGACCGGGCCCCCGTCCGCCACGACGGCTGACGACGCCGGGTAGTCGTATCCCAGGACCAGCCCGAGGCTGTGGAACTCGGCGTCCTTGACCTCGAGCGCCCTGGCCAGATCCGCACGTACTGCATCACCCAGCGGACCGGTGCGGTCGAGGTCATCCCCGGAGAACCGGCCCGCGGGAAAGGCGTCCTGGTCGGCTGCCGCGGCGATCGTCCGTTGGGCGACGGGGCGACGTTCCATCTCGTAGCTGTCGAGCAGCGCGGGAGCGGCCCAACCCTGAAGGACGGCAGCCAGCTTCCAGCCGATGTTGACCGCGTCCCCGATGCACGTGTTGAAGCCGTGACCGCCCCACGGGGGGTTGAGGTGGGCTGCGTCGCCGACGAGGAAGGTGCGAGCCCCTCGGTACCGGTCGGCCAGGAGCATCCGCGCCGACCAGGGGTCGGTGGCGAGGATGTCGAGGTCGACCTGCTCGCCGACGAGGGTCTGCACCAGGGTCGTCACGTCCGTGGCGCCGTCGCCGACGTCGATCCCCTGGATGATCGCCCACCAGGTGCCCTCGAGGTCGAGGCGACCCATCAGACCGCCGACCTGGCCCCCCACGACCCAGTAGTGCACACCGACCGAGCACAGCCGTGTGGTGTCCAGGTCCGGCGCCCGGAACAGCACACTGAGGTTGGGCAGGCTCCCGGACGAGCCGGCGTACGAGGCGCCGACGGCCTCCCGAGTGACGCCGCTGCCGCCGTCGCACCCGATTGCGTAGTCGGCTCGCCGGGGATGCCGACGGCCCTGCGGGTCCACCAGGACGGCGTCCACCCCGGACGCCCCGTCTTCCAGCCCCTCGACTCGCCAGCCGAGCAGGAGCGACACGGTCGGCAGCGCGGCAGCGGCCTCGCGGAGAAGCTCCTCGACAACGGGTTGTGGCACCTGCTGGCCGGACTCGGCGAAGAGCTCGCGTCGACCCACGGCCAACCCGAACGCTTCGGTGAACCGCACGATCTCCCGGCCGAGCAGGCTGGTGCAGAAGACCACGTCCTGGGCGTGGTCGACGGGCAACGGCGCGACCGACCGCAGTCGTTCGGCCAGACCCCAACGTCGCAGGTGCTCCATGGTCCGCACGCTGGTCGTCTTGGCCCGAGGACGCAGGTGGTCGACAACGGATCGGGGTTCGACGAGCACGCACTCGACTCCTCGGCTGCCCAGCTCGATGGCCACGGCCAGTCCGCTGGGGCCGCCCCCTACGATGAGCACGGGAACCCGACGCGGGGGTGCCTGCACGACAGGGTCGATGATGGCTGGTGCTGTGCTCACGGGTCTCCATTGGTCGGCGCGGCCAGCGGTCGGCGGACAGCAGGCACGCGACGTCGGGTAGTGGCGGTCAGGCCTCGGCGCGACGGGTGCTGCGGGACGACGGGCGGATGGCTACAGCAGGTGGGCGAGAAGGAACGCCGACGTCAGGTCGAAGGCCACGGCGGGCGCATCGTCGGAACCCATCCAGAGGTGGTCGGCGCCGTCGATGATCTCGAGGCAGGTCGACACTCCGCGGTCGACCAGAGCCCCGGCGAGGACCTGGCTCTGCTGAGTCGGGACGAGCCGGTCGTCGCTTCCGTGGATCAGCAGGAAGGGTGGCGCTCCGGCGACGACGTGATGGATCGGGCTGGCGTCGGCCGCCCGGTCCGGCACGGTCGACACGGGTGCCCCCAGGAGCATCGACTCGCGGGAGTCGGCGTCGTGAGGGCTGTGGGGGGCATCCGGCCCGGGGTAGCCCGCGAGCCCGAGGAGGTCAGAGGGTCCATACCAGTCGACGACGGCGCGAACCGGCCCGGCCCCCCGGTGGGGATCGCTACCGAGGAGCGCCGCCGTGGCCGCCAGGTGTCCGCCGGCCGACTCTCCCCACAGTGCCGTCCGGTCCGGGTCGACCCCCAGTGCCGGTCCGTTCGTGCGCAGCCAGCGCAGGCCGGTGACCACGTCCTCCAGAGGAGCCGGCCACGTGGCCTCGCCACTGAGTCGGTAGTCGAGGCTCGCCACGGCGAGGCCGGTCTCGGTCAGCCGCTCGAAGGGCGTGGGCACCCAGTCGGCGAACCGGGGCCCGACGCTGTCGCGGGAGCCGGTGAACCAACCCCCGCCGTGGACGAAGACGACGAGGGCCGCCGGCCGGTGAGTGAGGGCCGGCAGGTGCAGGTCGAGCAGGAGTGGACGGTGTCCGGGAACAACGCCGTAGGTGATCCCGACGTGGGTGGCCCTGCTGTCGGCTCCGACCACCGCGGACGGCACCGGTGGAAGGGCCCGCGTCGCTGGGGTCACAGCGCTCACAGGACGACTCGTCTCACTCGGGATCGTGGTGACGACCGTCACCGAGAGCGAGCATCGACCAGGCGGAATGACGTGCCAAGTCTCCTGCCATTGACCGGCAGGCTGAGGCAGCACGTGACAGGATGCCGTGGTGGACGAGTCAGCGCTCGTCGGCCGGGGCAAGCGGCCGCCCGAGGGAGATCCGGTCATCGACCGCGCCCTCGGACTGCTGGGCGCCTTCGATCCCGAGCACCGTCACCTGAGCCTCTCGGAGCTCGGCCGTCGCGCGGGGCTGCCCCTGAGCACGGCACGGCGCCAGGCCGAGCGACTGGTGGCGTGGGGAGCGTTGGAGCGTTCTCCCGGTGGTGGGTACGTGGTGGGGCTCCGCCTCTGGGAGGTGGCCTCGTTGGCTCCACGCGCAGTGGGGCTGCGCGAGGTCGCCATGCCGTTCATGGAAGACCTGTGGGAGGCCACGCGACAGCACGTCCTCCTCGCGGTCCTGGACGGGGACGAGGCGCTTCTGGTCGAGCGGCGCTCGTCGCGCAGCGCCGTCACCGTCGCCTATCGGGTCGGGGAGCGGCTTCCCCTGCACGGCACCGGGGTCGGTCTGGTGCTGCTCGCCTATGCGTCGACCGAGCTCCAGTCCCGGGTCTGTGCAGGTGAGGTGGGGGTGTCACCGACCTCACCGGCGCCCGACCCGGCCCGGCTTCGGCAGAGTCTCGAGCGGGTCCGGCACACCGGGGTGGCCGTGATCAACCGAGGCAGTCCGGCGCCGGTCGTGTCGGTCGCGGCCCCGCTGCGTGGCAGGGGGGACGAGGTCGTGGCCGCGCTCTCGATCGTGGTTCCGGCGGGAGGCCCCTCTCCGCGGATGGTCGAGCCGGCCGTGCGCTCGGCGGCGCGGGCAGTGTCTCGGGGTCTCGGGGCTCCGAGCTCGCGTGTCGAACGGTCGGTGTCCATCCGCTAGCGGCCCAGTGAGCCACGCGCCGGGCGAGCGTCGAGCCATTCAATGGCAGGCCCGTCGACACCGGGTGGCGACTCATCCATGGTGGTGCTCGGCGCGTGGCGAGGTCGCATCCCGGGAGGGTGACCAGGTGGTCACGGTGCTCTTCGCGCGGCGTCAGCCGCACCCGGCATGTCCTGACAAAGGGGTTACTTCATGCGTACGTCTGTCCACCTCACGCGGTCCCGCCGTCCCGCACTCATGGCCGCAGGCCTCGCACTGAGCGCGGTGACCTCCGCGTGCACGGCCAGCACCGAAGCGGCCTCCACGTCTTCCTCGACAGGATCGTCCTCGTCATCTGCGGCGGCCGGATCCGGGGCCATCGCCCCTGTGACCGACCAGACGGCGATCTCGTTCGTCGGAGGCAAGGGCGGCGCGGCCGACACCGGCGCGACCCCGGTGAAGGTGGGGTTCATCAACCAGGACACAGGTGTCCCGTCCTTCCCAGAGGCATCAGCGGCCGCCAGCGCGGTCACCAAGTACATCAACGAGAAGCTCGGTGGTGTCGCCGGGCACCCGCTGCAGCTGGTCACCTGCTCGGTCAGCTCCGAGGCGCAGGCGCAGGCGTGTGCCCAGCAGATGCTCAACGACGCCGACATCAAGGTCATCCAAACCGGTGCGATGGTCGTCGGGAACGCCTCGCTGTACAACACCGTCGCCGGGAGGAAGCCGATCCTCGGGGGCAACCCGACGGCTCCTGCCGACTACACCGCCAAGAACACCTACTACTTCACACCGGGCGCACCGGGAGTGAACGGAGCCATCGCGAAGTACATCGCCGACGACCTGAAGGCCACCAAGGCATCGGTGGTCCACTCCGACGACCCGGGAGCCACTGGCTCCGCCATCATCGGGACCCAGGGGCTCAAGGCGAAGGGAGTGAACGTCACCGACATCGCGTTCCCCTCGACAGGTGGTGACCTCACGGCGCCGCTGACCGCGGCCGGAGCCACCAGTGCCGACGCGATCGACTTCCTCGCTGCCGGACCGGCCTGCCTGCAGATGGCCAAGGCCCAGAAGCAGCTTTCGCTCAAGGCGCCGATCTTTTCGGTCAGTCTGTGTCTTGACCCATCGGTCAAGCAGCAGCTCGGCGACTTCCCGACCTGGACGTTCGGCTCCTCGACGCCCAACCCCTACGTCGATGGAAACGACCCTCAGGTCAACCTCTTCCGCAGTGTCATGGCGGCTGGTGCCCCGGCCGACACCAACCTCGCCGGCTTCGCCGGGATCACCTTCGGCTCCCTGCTCGATCTGGTCAAGGTTTTCAACAAGCTCGGCTACGGCAACCTGACATCCGACTCCATTGGCAAGTCCCTCGCGTCGTTCACCGGTAAGGCGTTCCTGGGTGCCCCGGACATCAAGTGCGGTGCCCTGCCGAGCTACCCGACGGTCTGTGCCGACAGTGCCCGGTTGATCCGCTACGACGGTGACGGAAAGTGGACCGACCTTGCCGACGGCAAGTGGATCAGCATCAACAACTGACCAGACGTCCACGTTCGGGAAAGGCGGCAGGTGATGGTGACCAACACCTTCTTGTTCATGATCCTGGGGCTCGGCACCGGGACGATGCTTGCGGGCATCGGACTGAGCATCGTGATCACCTACCGCTCGTCGGGAGTGGTGAACTTCAGCGCCGGGGCGATGGCGATGGTGTCGGCCTACACCTACTCCAGCCTTCGGGCGGACGGGACCGTGATGCTCCCACCGCTGCCGTGGGTCCCGGACTTCGTCCACGTCGCCGCGACGGGCCTGACTTCGAGCTCAGCCCTCGTCGTGGCGCTGCTCTTCTCGCTTGTCGTGGGCGTGCTCCTGCACTTCTTGGTGTTTCGGCCCCTGCGTGACGCCACCACGCTCGCCCGAGCGATCGCGTCGGTCGGTGTGATGCTGCTGCTCGAGGCGATCGTCATCCTGCGTTACTCGTCGCAGGCGCGAACGGCGCCCAGCGCGCTCCCCGAGAGCACCGACACGTCGGTGGAGCTGCTCGGTGCCGGGGTGCCACTCGACCGACTGATCCTGGCCGGCGTCGCCATCGTGATGACGACCCTGCTGTGGGCTCTCTACCGCTTCACCCACTTCGGCATCTCCACCCGGGCAGCCGAGCAGAACGAGCGGGCTGCGGCCCTCAGTGGGCTGGCCACGTCACGGATCGCGCTCTACAACTGGATGCTCTCCTCACTCGTCGCCGGCCTACTGGGGATCCTCTTCAGCCCGATCACCCAGCTGGTGCCGGACGGCCTGACCTTCTTGGTCGTACCCGCTCTGAGCGCGGCGCTGCTCGGCGGGTTCAGCTCGTTCTGGATCACCACGCTGGCGGCCTTCGGGATCGGCACGGCCCAGTCGCTCATCACCTACTGGTCGACCATGAGCTGGTATCCCCAAGTGCAGGGCCGACCGCTTCCGGGACTCGCCGCCGGGCTGCCGTTCGTCCTCATCTTCGCGGTAATGCTGTGGCGTGGCGACAGGATCCCGACCCGTCTGGGCACCGTGATGCGACTGCCGCGCGCCCCTCGCCCGCGGCGACCGGTCGCTGCCGGCTTCCTGCTGGGCTCCATCGCCATGGTCGCTGCCGTCTTCGCACCACCGGAATGGCGTCAAGCACTGATCCTCTCCCTGATCGGGACCGTGGGCTGCCTGTCCCTCGTGGTCGCCACGGGCTTTCTCGGCCAGGTGTCCCTCGTCCAGAGCGCGCTGGCCGGTGTTTCCGCCTTCCTGCTCTCGGCCCTGACGACGAGCTGGCACCTGCCCTTCCCGGTCGGGCCGCTCGTGGCAGTCGTCGGTGCCACGATCGTCGGCGTGCTCGCAGGCCTCCCCGCACTTCGCGTGCGGGACGTCAACTTCGCCATCATCACCCTCGCCGCTGCGGTGGCCCTCGAGCAAGTGGTCTTCAACAACCCCCTGGTCGGTGGTGGCCTGACGCCTGCCGCGGTGCCGGCGCCGCGGCTGGGGTCGCTCGACCTGGGGCCGGCTGGAGCCTTCCCTCTCGGCGACTCCGGTCAGCCCAGCCCCGTCTTCGGGGTGCTGTGCGTCCTGCTCGTCGCGCTGGTCGCGAGCGCCGTCGTGTGGTTGCGCTCCAGTCGTCTCGGCCTGAGGATGCTGGCCATCCGCAACAACGACCGGGCCGCTGCCGCAGCCGGTCTGGACGTCACGCGGACTAAGCTGATCGGCTTCGCCATCGCTGCAGCCATCGCCGGGGTCTCCGGGGTGATGCTCGGATACAGCGCCGGCGTGGTGTCGCTGGCCACGGTCGGGACGCTGCAGGCGGTCGGCGTGCTGGCGAACGCCTACATCGGCGGGATCGGCAGCGTGGGAGGTGCCATCATGGGCGGTCTACTCACCGCCGACGCGGTCATGTTCCACTTCCTGACGACGACCTTCGGCGTGCCCACGACCTATTGCCAGCTGCTCGCGGGGCTCGGGCTGATCCTCTCCGTGCTCGGCAACCCGGACGGAGCGGCCGTCATCCTCACCGGCGTGCGTGACCGGCTCCTCGGGAGGCTGCGAGGACTCTCCACCGGTACCACCCCTGCGAGCCCCGCACCTCCTGGCACTGGTGTGGTCCGGGCGACCACCGCGGGGGCCTCACGATGAGTGCGCTGAGGGCCCGCGGCATCACGGTCCGCTACGGCGGGGTCCTGGCCGTCGACGGCGTCGACCTCGAAGTCGACGAGGGTCAGGTCCTGGGCGTGATCGGGCCCAACGGCGCGGGCAAGTCGTCCCTGGTCGACGCCCTCACCGGGCTGACCCGGTGCACTGGCGTCATCGAGCTCGGGGGCGTCGACATCAGCCGACGCCGCGTGCACCAGCGTGCCCTTGCCGGCCTGAGCCGCACCTGGCAGACGGTCGAGCTCTTTGCCGACCTGACCGTCGAGGAGAACCTGCGGGCCGTGCGAAGCCAACGCGCTCGGCACTCCCAGGAGCGGGAGATCAACGAGACCCTCGAGCTGCTCGGGATCGCCGATACCCGTGATCTGCTGCCGGCAGAGCTGTCGTTGGGTAGGCGCAAGCTCGTCGGGGTGGCGCGCGCCCTCGTTGCCCGGCCCAGGGTGATCTGCATGGACGAGCCTGCGGCCGGGCTCGACTCTCGTGAAAGTGCTCTGCTCGGGAACAGCCTGCGGGGAATCGCAGACAACGGCACCGCCATCCTCCTGATCGACCACGACATGGACATGGTCCTCAGCACCTGCGACGTCCTGCACGTTCTCGACTTCGGTCGCACGGTCACCAGCGGCAGGCCGCAAGACGTCCGGCGCGACCCTGCGGTGCTTCGAGCCTATCTGGGCGAGACCCACGACCACGAGAAGGTGGCCCACCATGGCTGAGGACGGCTCCCGACCGGTTGTCCTCGAGACCACGGGTCTCGCGACGGGGTACGGCGACGCCCGAGTGGTGCGCGGGCTCACCCTGACGGTCCGTGCCGGCGAGGTGGTCGGCCTGCTCGGCCCCAACGGGGCAGGCAAGACGTCCTCGTTGCTCGCCATGACAGGGCTGCTGCCGGTCATGGCCGGCGACGTGACCCTGTTCGGGGAGTCAGTTCTCAAGCGGTCGACCTACCGGCTGGTGCGGCTCGGGATGGTGCATGTTCCCGAGCAGCGCGGCCTCTTCCCCAAGCTCACTGTCGCGGAGAACCTGGCACTGCGGAGCCGGGTCCGCAAGCAGCCTGTCGATCCGGCCTACGACTACTTCCCGGCGCTCAAGCCGCTCAGGAAGCGACTGGCAGGGGTGCTCTCAGGTGGCGAGCAGCAGATGGTCGCCTTGGCCGGTGCCCTGGTGATGAAGCCGAGGGTGCTCCTGGTCGACGAGCTCAGCCTCGGGCTGGCGCCGATCATCGTCGAGAAGCTGCTACCGGTGCTGCGCAGCTACGCCGACGAGGAGGGCTGCGGCGTGGTCCTGGTGGAGCAGCACGTCCGTCTCGCCCTGGGCATCGCCGACTCTGTCGTCGTCCTCAACCACGGTGAACAGACGCACGTCGGGCCTGCCGCTGTGCTGCGTGACCACCCGGAGCTGCTCGAGGCAAGCTACCTCAGCGCCTCCGACGAGTCCTCAGCCGCAACCACACCGTGGACCGGCGCCCCTTTGCTCACCACCGTCTCGCCGCAACCGCAGTCCTGAAAGAGAGAGCTACCTTGATCGACGACGTGCTGGTCATCGAAGGTGTGGCCCACCAGTACAACTTCAGCCCCGACAACTTCGTGGACCCTCACGTGGGTCCGCTGATCGGTGAGACGCTATACGCCCTTCATCGCAAGACCGGGGGCCCGGCGTACACCCTCGACCGCGAGACCTACATGAACGGCGCCGGACCTGAACGGATCGGCAGGGCTCTGCTCGAGGAGAGTCAGACCGACATCATCTGCTATCACGAGACCCCGATCTACGGCCAGTTCTTCGACGGTGGGTCAGCCCTGTGGGTGGGAGAGGAGATGCGTCGTCTCTGGCCCAACCGTGTACTGACCTATGGCGCCGTATCGCCGCTGAGGCCAGGGGCGGTCGACCGGGTGGACGAGCTCGTCGACGAGCACGAGGTGACCGCGTTGAAGCTCTATCCCATCGACCTGGTGGAGGGTCGGGTCACCGGACTCGACATGGGAGACCCTGAGGTCTGCTTCCCGGTCTTTCAAAGGGCCGCCGACCGGGGCCTGACCGTCGTCGCGATCCACAAGGCACTCCCGGTCGGGCCGGGACCGGTGGACGCGCTTCGCTCGGCCGACGTCGAGGCCGCGGCTGCGGCATTCCCCCAGCTCACCTTCGAGGTGGTGCACGGGGGCATGGCCTTCGTCGAGGAGACCGCTGTCCAGCTCGAGAGCTTCCCCAACATCGTCGTCAACCTCGAGGCCACCACCAACATGCTCCGCTATGCACCTCGCCGATTCGCCGAAGCCATGGGAGCGTTTCTGGAGCGAGGAGGAGCTGACCGCCTGATCTGGGCGACCGGGTGCAACGCCGTCCACCCGCGTCCTGTCATCGAGGCGTTCTGGGACTTCGAGATGCCCGCGGACCTGGTTGAGGGGCATGGCTATCCGCAGCTCACAAGAGAGATCAAGGCCGACATCCTGGGCCGCAACTTCCTGCGGATGCACGACATGGATGAGGCCGTCGTCCGGACCAGACTCTCCGGCGACGAGTTCGACACCGACGAGCTGGCCGCGCCCTGGGGCGGCTTGCTCGACGCGGCGCCGGCATCGTGATATCCGAGGCGGAGGTTCGCCGCGTCCTGAACGACATCGTCGACCCCTGCAGCATCACGGCCGGGGTGCCGGCCGGGCTGTGCGACATGGGACTGATCCGCGCCGTGGAGGTTTCGGGACCCGTCGGCGACCAGCGGATCGGGCTGACGGTCGGAGTGACCGAGCCCGGGTGCTTCATGATCGGCCCGTTCGCCGCGGAGGCCCGGGCCCGGCTGCTGGCTCTCGCAGGGGTGGCTGAGGTCGCGCTGGAGCTGGACAACGGCTACGACTGGACCGAGTCGATGATGGCACCCGACTACCGGGAGCGCCTCGCCCAGCACCGCGAGCGTGAGGCGGCCCGGCGGAGCCTCCCCCTGCACGTCGTGCGTCGCGTTGGACAGGGGCCAGCGACCTGATGCGTCACGGAATCGTGCATGTGATCGTGGCCGAACTGATGCCGGTTCAGAGGACCGACTCGTCGAGATCCATCAGCGACAGGTCGATGGCTTCGGCGACGGCCCGCTCAGCCCCGGGGTCCCGCCGATAGCGCTGGGCACCTGCAGGCGCCAGTAGCCCGACTCGTCCACGCCCGGCAGCTTTGGATGAAGGACGCGGGGAGGTGCGCGGTGGGCGTGGCCGGGTCGAAGACCGGCGGGTTTCGGTCGCTGTCGACGTAGGACGCGGCGAGGTCCTCGCGGGCTAGTCGGTCGACCCCGGCGAGGATCGACCGGGCGGTCGCTGCGTCGACGTCGTCGTACGGCGGTCCTGCTCGAGGGGCTGCGCCGGAGGGAGCCGGCTGGGCCGAGGCCGACGTGCGTCGTCTGGGCCGGCGAGCCGGCACGCAGGAGGCGCAGACCTGGGGCGAGGAGCCCAATGTCCACGAGCCGGTGCTGGCACGCACGACCGGTACGGCAACCGCATCGACGAGGTCGACTTCCACCCGAGCTGGCACCATCTCATGCGGGTCGCGGTAGGCGAGGGTGGCGCCGCAGCGGCATGGGCGGACGAGCGGACCGAGGCACACGTCGCCCGCTACGCCTCGAACCTCGTGTGGCGCCCACCGAGTCCGGCCACAGCTGCCCGATGGCGATGACCTACACGGTGGTCCCGGCGCTCAGGCACCAGCCCGCACTCGCGGCGGTGTACGACCCCCTGTTGACCGGCAGGACCTATGACCCCGGGCTGCGGGTGCCCACCAGAAGGAGGGACTACCCAACATCGGTGGCGAGGTCGTCTTCGACGAGTGCTACCAGGGCAACCCGCTCGTCAACGCCCTGTGCGTCGGTGCGATGCGCATCGAGGACATCCACCTCGCATCGGCTCGCGGTGCCGGCAACAAGGTCGTGCTCTTCGGCGCCAAGATCGGCGGAGACGGCACAACAGCCGCTTCGCCAAGGTCGACCCGTAGGCGGGCGCCCAGGCCGCGCTGGCCGAGGCCTATCGCAACGTCTGCACCGGTGGCGCCGCGCCCCTGGCGGTCACCGACTGCCTCAACTTCGGCTCGTCCGAGGACGCCGGGGTGATGTGGCAGTTCCGCGAGTCGGTGCGCGGCATCGCCGAGGGCTGCAAGACCCTCGGCATCCCGAACTGGCACTGTCGGCGGTGCTGCAGGAGGGCGCTGCCGCCGGGTGGTTCACCACCGCCCACGACCTGTCACAGGGCGGGCTGGCCCAGGCCCTCGCCGAGTCCGTGCTGCGTCACGGTGTCGGGGCCCAGGTCTCCCTGGCCGACCTCGGGGTCGACGCCTTCACCGCGCTCTTCTCCGAGTCCACCGGGCGGGTGCTCGTGGCCTGCGCCCCGGGGTCGGACGACGACTTCCTCGCCGCCGTGGCTGATCGGGTGCCCGTGCTCGAGATCGGCGTC
>JBBRNQ010000077.1:0-20660 GCA_038230235.1 Actinomycetales bacterium | reverse complement strand
TGTGCACCGACCCGTCGGCGAGAGGCCAGGGCCTGGCCACCAGGCTGGTCGCCGCCGTGACCGCCGGCATCCACGCCCGGGGCGAGGGCGCCTTCCTCCACGTGCTCGAGACCAACACGGCCGCCGTGCGGGTCTACGAGCACCTGGGCTTCACCGTGCACCGCACCGTCCACATCGTCGTCGTAGCCCCACCGGCACCCTCCTGACCCATTTTCCCCCTTTGCCCCCCCACCTCTGCCTTCCGAACGAGGGAAACCCTTCGTTCTGAGGCTCGAGAGCTCACAGAATGCAGGGTTTCCCTCGTTCGGAACGCACGGGTGGGGTCGGGGGGCGCGCCCAGGGTCAGGCGCCGGGGTTGCGGCTGGCGATCGCGGCGGTCAGGGCCGTCGCGAAGGCGACCCAGGCGGCGTACGGCGCGAGCAGCACACCCGAGGTGGGGTCGTGCCGGGCGCTGCGGCGCAGCAGGTCGATCGTCGACGCCTCCAGCAGCAGGATCTCGGCGAGGGCCAGCCTCGGGCGCTTCGCCGTGAAGAAGATCCACGTCCAGCCGATGTTGAGCACGAGGTTGACCGCGAGGCTGACCTGGTAGCGGCGCCGCTCCGAGGGGTCGTCGATGCGGTCGAGCGTGCGGGCCGAGGCCACGGCGATGAGGGAGTAGAGGGTGGTCCACGCCGGCCCGAAGACCCAGCCGGGCGGCTGCCACGACGGCTTGACCAGGCGGGAGTACCAGGCCGAGCGCACGTCGGTGCCGAGGCCGCCGACGACCGCCGTGGCGACGAGGGCGGCGCCGGTCGCCGGGAGGGCGCGGGGGAGGGTGGGGCTCATGGTGGTGGACTCCTCAGGTCAGGCGCCGCTGATGGCTTGCAGGCGCTCCAGCGCCTCGCGCCGCTCGACCGCGTGGTCGACGACGGGCGCGGGGTAGTCGGCCGGTGGCTCGGAAAGGCTCCACGGGGAGTGCACCGCCGCCCCCGGGATGTCGCGCAGCTGCGGCACCCAGCGGCGCACGTAGTCGCCGTCGGGGTCGAACTTCTCCCCCTGGGCGACGGGATTGAAGACCCGGAAGTACGGCGCCGCGTCGGTGCCGGTGCCGGCCGTCCACTGCCACCCGTGCTGGTTGTTGGCGAGGTCGCCGTCGATGAGGTGGTCCATGAAGTGCTGCGCGCCCTGGGTCCACTCCAGGTGCAGGTCCTTGACCAGGAAGGAAGCCACGACCATGCGCACCCGGTTGTGCATCCACCCCTCGGCGAGCAGCTGACGCATCCCGGCGTCCACGATCGGGTAGCCGGTCTCGCCACGCTGCCACGCCGAGAAGCGTTGCTGCGCAACGTCGCCCGTGTCGTACTGCATGTGCTTGAAGGCCGGCTTGAGGTAGTCGTGCGCGCTGCTCGGCCAGTGGTGCAGCACCTGGGCGTAGAAGTCGCGCCAGCAGATCTGGCGACGGTAGGCCTCGTGGGCGGGCCCGAGATCGGCGAGGATGGTGCGCGGGTGGATGGTCCCGAGCTTGAGGTGAGGTGACATCCGCGAGGTCTCGTCGATGTCGGGGCGGTTGCGTTGCTTGGGGTAGCGACGAAGGCCGTTGTCGCAGAACAGCTTCCAGGCATCGTGGGCAGCAGCCTCTCCCGCTGGAGGCAGCTCGGCGTCGAGGGCCGGGTCGTCGGGGATCGGGTCGCCGTCGACCACCAGCCACTGCGTCTGCGCCGGGTCGGAGTGGGCCGGGCTGCGCCAGCCGTGCTCGCTCCAGGCCCGGTAGAAGGGCGTGAACACCTTGTACGGCGACCCGTCGCCCTTGAGCACGCGGCCCGGCGCCACGGCATACGGGCTGCCGGTCGGGACCAGGGGCACGTCGCCCAGGGCCTCGGCGACCCGTGCGTCGCGACGGGCCCCGTAGGGCGCGTAGTCGGCGCTGACGTGCACGCCGGAGGCGCCGATCTCTCGGGCGAGCGCGGGCACGACCTCCTCGGGACGGCCGCGGCGCACGACGAGCCCGCCCCCGTGGTGCTCGAGGTCGGCGGCCAGGGACCGCAGGGTGCGCAGCAGGAAGGCGGTGCGCGGGGCCCCGCTGCGGCTCAGCAGCTCGTCATCGAGCACGAACAGCGCTGTCACCGGGCCCTGCTCGGCCGCCGTCATGAGCGCCGCGTGGTCACGCAGCCGCAGGTCCCGTCGGAACCAGAGGACAGTCGGGGGGGCTTCAGGCACCGGGGCGCTCGTGCCGGTCGTTCTGCTGCTCGTCGGCGATGGCCTTCTCGAAGAGCGGCGGCAGGTAGCGCAGCATCAGTACCGACCAGGTGAGGTGGGTGAGGGCGGGCGCCTGCACACCACCCGAGGCGTGGCGCTGCACGCCGAAGAGGGTGCCCATGACGGCGGCGGCGGCGATGAGGGCCGGGTTGCGGGTGGCGAGGGTCGCCGCGGTGTAGAGCGCGGTGGAGGTGACCACCGGGTGCTCGTCGCGCACGGTGGCGAAGAGCGCGCCGCGGAAGAAGAGCTCCTCGCCGATGCCGTTGGCGCAGGTGGTCAGGATGACCAGCGGCAGGTCACCCTCGTCGGCGAAGCGCAGGATGTTGCCGATCGCGCTCTCCAGGAACGGGATCTGGCGGGCGACCAGCGCGAGGCCGTAGAACGTGCCGAAGGCGACGACGCCGGTGGCCACAGGCGTCGCGATCGGCACCCGCGCGATGTCGTCGTAGCCGCGGATGCGTCCGACGTGCAGGGGTCCGGAGGCGAACGCCCCTACGGTCCACGTCGCGGCGACGGCGCCGGTGAGCAGGTAGAACTTCCCCGAGCCCGGCTTCGTCGACAGCGACAGACCGAGCAGCCCGGCGCCGGTGAGCCCGACGACGGTCACGACGCGCTTGCGACGGGACACGACCCCGGCGCTCTCGCTCGGCACGACCGGCAGCTGGTCGGTGATCGGCCGGGGTAGCCACCCGACGATCTCGCGGGCCTGTCGACGGGCCCGGTCGAACGCGCTCACGCCTGCTCCTCCTGCTTCAGTCGCTCCTTCCGCTCGGCCAGAGCGGTGCGTACGGCGTCGTCGTACCCCATTGGCTCGAAGGGGACGAGACGGCGGATGGAGTCGTCGCGCACCACGACCTCGTTGCCCATCGAGTCGATGAGCGACCGGGCGGTCTGGCCGTCGACGTCGGTGACGAAGCTCAGCCAGTGCGACGAGAGCGACGGGGTCAGCAGCGGTACCGGCACCAGCACGAGGGGGCGGCCCTGCACGTCGGCCACCCGCTTCATCATCGTGGCGTAGCGCAGGACCTCGGGGCCCCCGATGTCGAAGGCCTCGCCCCGGGCGGCCTCGAGGCCGAGCACCCCCACGAGGTAGCGCACGACGTCGCCGATGGCGATGGGCTGGGTCCTGGTCTGCACCCACTTCGGGGTGATCATCGCCGGCAGGTGCTCGACCAGCTGCCGGGTCAGCTCCCACGAGATGCCCTCGTCGCCGACGATGATGCCGGCGCGCAGGGTCGTCACGGGCACCTGGGCGTCGGCGAGCAGGCTCTCGACCTCACGGCGGCTGCGCAGGTGCGCCGAGAGGTCGTCGCGGTCGTCGCCGAGACCCCCGAGGTAGATGATCTGGGAGACACCGGTCGAGCGCGCGGCCCGGCCAAACGACCCGGCCGCCTGGGCGTCCTTGGTCTCGAAGTCGGCGCTGTCGAGCGAGTGCACGAGGTAGTAGGCCGCCTCGCACCCCTCCATCGCCCGGGTCACGGAGGCCTCGTCGTCGACGTCGCCGAAGACGGCCTTGCCCGGCCCGGAGTAGTCGTCGGGGTGGCGGGTCATCGCGACCACGTCGTGACCCGCGTCGACGAGCGCAGGGGTCAGACGGCGGCCGACGAAGCCGGAGGCCCCGGCGACGAGGACCTTCACGAGGGGGTGGGGCTGGGGGTGGGGGTGCAGACGCTCACCCCTCCAACCTCCCACAGCCCCCGCCCACCCGCAGCCGTGCCTGCGACTCGCCGTACGCGCGCCCTGGAGGGGGGCGTGGTCAGCTGGTGAAGGGCTGCACCTTCAGCAGGTGCACCGAGGGTGCGGCGCAGGCGGCGACGGTGTACGGGAGGTAGGCGGCGGCGGTGGTGCCGGGCAGGTAGACCCGGAAGCCGGCGGCCTGGGTCAGGCCACAGGTCGGGCCGTAGTTGTCCGCCTGCGAGACCTGGATCGCGGAGACGGCGGTCTTGCCCGGCTCGAGGCGCATCAGCGGGCCGGAGGCGGCGGGGTCGCGGTCGGCTGCCGCTCCGAGCTGCTTGCCGGTCCCTGCCGCGACGAGTGCGACGCCGGGGTAGCCCTGGGTGACGCACTGGCTCGCGCTGGTGTTGGTGGCCTGCAGCCGGAGCCCGTAGTGCCCCATGGCGGCGCTCCCCACGCTCGGCTCGATCGTGATCCTCATCTTCGAGGGCTGGCAGGTGGGCAGGCCGGACGCTGCCTGGTCCCTGCCCGCGGGGGCGGTCTGCCCGCCCGAGGTGGCGCCGGGCGGCGTCGAGGTCGCTGCTCCCGCGGGCGTGGTCGATGCGGAGACGGTCGGCGAGCTCGCGCCGGGGTCGCTGGTGGCGGGAGCCGTGGTCTTCGTCACGGTCACCACGGGTGGGGTCTGGGCGGCGGTGGGCGCCGAGCCGCTGGAGGTGCACGCGGCCAACCCGCAGAGAGCGGTCAGCCCGAGGGCGACGCTGACGAGGCGGGCGGGGCGGGGTCGACCTGTGGGGGGGTGGACGGTGGGCATGGTGGTCCTCTCCGAGAGACAGTCATCGTCCGGAAGCCGCTGGCTCCGGAAGGTCCTTACTCAACGAGGACGCCGCTGCCCACCCGAAGGTTGGGGGTGAGTTGCACCATTTTAGGGTATTCGGGACGAGGTCAGGGACGCCCCTCGCCGTCGGCGGCCTCGCCGTCCGCCGCGTCGCCCTCGTGGGTCGCTGGTACGACGACCGGCCGCAGGCGCGCCCAGGTGCCGAAGGCAGCCGCCACGACGACCATGACGATCCCGGCGTAGAGGTTGGCGTTGACCCCGCCGGTCTTGGCGGTCTCGGGGTCGCCGAAGATCCCCATACCGACGAGCACGACCCCGTAGATGCCGATGAGCCCGGCGATGATGTTGCGGATGTCGAAGGCGCCGGCGCGGTGGCTGCCGGTTTCGGTGGTGGAGCTGGACGAGTCGGTGGTCACGAGCGCACCCCTTTCAGGGAGGTGTCGGGGGTGGGGGATCAGGCGAAGAGCGTGTTGAGGACGACGACCATGCCGAGCGCGATGATCGCGAGCGGGATGGTGCGGCGGAACCACGGGTAGGACTTCTCCTCGGGGTCGACGAGGTCCTCCCGGGGTGTCTCGGAGTAGACCAGCCCCCGCAGCTCGCTGACCGGCTTCGGGGTGGTGACGAGCGAGACCCCCACCGACAGGACGACGTCGACCACGAAGGCCGCCGCTGCCGCCACGAAGGCGGCGCCCTGGCCGGCGAGCGGGATCACCCCCAGGCTGGCGGAGCCGAAGGCGTCCTTGCTGAGGAAGGCGACGGCCACTGCCGAGAGCGTGCCGCTGACCAGCCCGACCCAGCCGGCGGTCGGCGTCATCCGCTTCCAGAACATGCCGACGATGAAGGTCGCGAAGAGCGGGGCGTTGAAGAAGCCGAAGAGGGTCTGGATGTAGTCCATGACGTTGGAGAACGAGCTGGCGAAGAGCGCCGTGAAGATGGCGATGACCGTCGCGCCGACCGTGGCGAGGCGCCCGATCCTTAGGTAGTAGTCGTCGTGGTGGTCCTTGCGCACGTAGCGTTGCCAGAGGTCGTAGCTGAAGACGGTGTTGAACGCCGAGATGTTGGCGGCCATCCCTGCCATGAAGGCCGCGAGCAGGCCGGCGATGGCCACCCCGAGCAGCCCGTTGGGCAGGACGTCGCGCATCAGCAGCAGGATCGCGTCGTTGTACTTCACCGTGCCGGAGGCGCCGCCGGTGGGGGAGCCGCCGTTCTTCAGCTGCGAGATCTCGGGCACCAGCACCGCGGCGACCATGCCGGGGATGATGACGACGAAGGGGATGAACATCTTGGGGAAGGCCCCGATGATCGGGGTCTTGCGAGCCGACGAGATCGAGTTGGTCGCCATCGCCCGCTGCACCTCGACGAAGTTCGTCGTCCAGTAGCCGAAGGACAGCACGAAGCCGAGCCCGAAGACGATGCCGATCACCGACAGCACGGGGTTGTCGAAGCTCGACAGCGCCTGGCCGGGCCACGAGTGCAGCTGCTGGTCGGCCGGGGCCACCTTGGCGCCGGGCGGAGCGGCGGCCGCGGCGGCGGTGATCTTGTCCTTCAACCCGCTGTAGCCGCCCACCCGGTTGAGGCCGATGAGGGTGAGCGGCAGGAGCGCCGCGATGATGACGAAGAACTGCAGCACCTCGTTGTAGATCGCGGCCGACAGGCCACCGAGGGTGATGTACGACAGCACGACCGCGGCGGCCACGATGAGCGCCAGCCAGAGCGGCCACCCGAGCAGGGCCTGGATGATCGACCCGAGGAGGTAGAGATTGACCCCGGCGATGAGCAGCTGGGCCAGCGCGAAGCTGAAGGCGTTGACCAGGTGGGCCCCGGTGCCGAACCGCCTGAACATGAACTCCGGTACGGAGCGCACCTTCGAGCCGTAGTAGAAGGGCATCATCACGACGCCGAGGAAGAGCATGGCGGGCACCGCACCCACCCAGAAGTAGTGCACGGTCGGGATGCCGTACTGAGCCCCGTTGGCCGACATGCCCATCACCTCGACAGCGCCGAGGTTGGCCGAGATGAAGGCGAGACCGGTCACCCAGGCGGGCAGGGAGCGCCCCGAGAGGAAGAAGTCGATCGAGTCGGAGACCTGCCGCCGGGCGACGACCCCGATCCCGATGACGAAGACGAAGTAGGTGGCGACCAGCACGTAGTCGACGGGCGAGGCGTTGATCAGCGTCGCCTGGGCGAGTGCGGGGACCGTCGTGGTCGGGTGCACGGGAGCTCCTGTGGGGGGGTGGGGTGCCCCGGACCGTCACGGAGCCGTCGTCAACCGTAATCCCCTGTCGCCCCCCGATCGAAACCCTCGAGTGCAGGCGTGGGCCCTCACCGGGCTCGCCGGAGCCCGCTCAGCCCTGCGGGGAGAGCCGGAACACCGGGAAGTCATCGGCGACCGCGGCGATGGCGGCGTCGTCGGACCGGGCTGACAGCCCGTCGAAGAACTGCCCGACCTCCCACCCCCACCGCTTGAGGTAGACCCGGATGACGGGCACGCGGTCGCCGACGGGCAGCTCGACGGCAGTGACCTGCTCGACCCGGCTCCCGACGCGCAGCTGGGCCTCGCCGGCGGCGCGCAGGTTGCGCACCCACTGGGTGTTGCCGCGGGGCGCGACGAGGTAGCGCTCGCCGTCGACCTCGAGGAGGTTGACGGGCACGCTGCGCTCCGCACCCGTACGGCGACCCCTCACCGTGAGGACGCGGGAGCCGAGGAGGCTGATGCCGTGGCGGGTGAGCCAGGTGACCGCGGCCATGAAGGCGCGGTCACCCCACGAGGTCGGCGGGAGGTAGCGAGGGGTGGGTGCGGGGGTGGGTGCGGGGGTGGGTGCGGGGGTGGTGGACACGGGATCTCCTGAGGACGAAGTGAGAGCGGTGCTCTCGTTCATCACGACCGTAGACCCGTGGCGCTCCATACGTCAAGAGCAGTGCTCTCTCTTTCTGCTAGGGTCGGCCCGTGCCCACCGCTCCCCGCCCCTCCCGAGCCGAGCGACGTGAGGACGTCACGCGGCGGATCCTCGAGATCGGTCGGCGTCATCTGGCCGAGCAGGGAGCGGCGGCGCTCTCGCTGCGAGCCGTGACGCGTGACCTCGGGATGGTCTCGAGCGCGGTCTACCGCTACGTCGCGAACCGCGACGAGCTGCTCACGCTGCTGGTCGTCGACGCCTACACCGAGCTCGCCGATGCGGTGGACGCGACGGCAGCGTCCGCGGGGGGCGGTTTCACGACTCGGGTGCTCACGCTCGCCACGACGATGCGGACGTGGGCCCTCGCGGAGCCTGCGCGCTACGCCCTGCTCTACGGCAGCCCGGTGCCGGGCTACGAGGCCCCCGGGGAGGTCACCTCGGGGCCGGGTACCCGTGTCCTGCTCCTGCTGGTCAGGCTGCTCGACGACGCGGCAGCAGCCGGCGCCGTGCCGTCCGGCGCGGGGCGCGTCGCGCTGCCGCGCCCGCTCGGTGCCGACCTGACCGCGCTGCGCCGTGAGCTGGGGGTGCGCGCGGTCGACGACCCCACCCTCGTGCGAGGCATGTTCCTGTGGACGGCGCTCGTCGGTCTGGTCAGCAGCGAGGTCTTCGGCCATCTCGGGCCCGACGTCTTCCGCCGACCCGACCTCGCCTTCGAGCACCAGGTGCGGCTGGCCATCTCCGTGGTCACCAACCCCTGACCGCCGACCCGTGACCGCCGGGCCTCCCCCGCCTCTGCCCTACTCCTGCTTCAGCTTCAGCTCGTGCACGTCCTCGGCCAGGCGAATCACCGCGAGGTAGAGCTCGAGCGTGATCCGCACGACGACGAGGTAGAAGAGGCTGAGGAGGGGGCCCACCACGACGAGGATCAGCAGGCCCAGACCCGGGCTCCGGGCGAAGCCGACCACTGAGTAGCCGAGCCACCCGAGGCCGATCAGCAGCATGGCGATCACGTAGACGATCCGCACGATCGAGGGCGTGATGAACGAGGTGAACGACAGGTCGAAGAGCTTGCTCAGGAACCCACTGGCGGCCGGGCGGGGGTCGGAGGTCCGGAAGCCGGAGCCGGCGGGGCCGCCGTACGCGGGGGTCGTCGGCGAGGGCCCCGGGCCCCACCTGCCGGCGCCCAGCTGGCCCCCGTCTCCCCCTGGGGTTGGAGCGGAGGGTTGCCACGGCGTCCCTGTCGCGGGGCCCGTGGGCGTCGGCACGGTGCCCTGCGCCCAGGAGGGGGAGCCGTACGCGGGTGGCTCGGAGCCACCCGGCGACCCGTACGGCGAGCCGCTGGGCGCGCCGTAGGAGGGCGCCGACTCGTCGTAGGACGACCCGCTCGTGCCGTAGGACGACTCGCTCGTGCCGTACGACGACCCGCTCGTGCCGTGGGCGGGTTGGCTCGCCCCATAGGTGGGCTCGGCGGTGCCGTACGACGGCTGTGCCGTGCCGTAGGACGGCTGGGCGGTGCCGTAGGACGGCTCCGCGGCACTGCCGTGGCCCGGGCCATCCACCTCGCTGCTGTCGCCGGCGTCCGCCTGCGGTACGGCCTCGGTCGCGGCGGTCTCGCCGGAGTTTCCGTAGGGGGGCGGCTCGGTCGGCATCGGGGCTCCTGGAGGGTGGCTCGCGGACGTGTCGGTCAAACCCTAGAGGCCCGGTCGATCGCGGGGTGCGGATCGTGACCGACCCCGAGCGCAGGGGGTGTGTCGGCCCGGCCCGACGACGCCCTCAGGCCAGCCGCCGCGGCCCGTCGCTCGTGTCGTCGGGACCGGGCACGAAGGTGAGCACGGCCTCGGTCCAGCGCACTCCGGCCTCGGTCAGCACCGACGCAGCCGCATCGGTGAGCTCGGCGGTGGCGGTCATGCCCTGCGGCTCGCCGTACGCGTAGTCGAAGCTGACGACGCCGAAGACCGTGGTCGGCGAGGTGGTCGGGCCGGGCCGGGCGGCGTAGCGGGTGTCGCCGGAGCCGACGTGCTGCCACGCCAGGGCTTCCCCCTGCTGCGCCGCCACGGCGTCGATGACGGCGACCTGCTGGGCGGCGGTCGTCAGCAGGGGGCCGACGGTCGTGGCGTCGCCCTCGATGGTCAGGGTGCGGCCGAGGGTGCGCATCCGTCGGTCGGTGATGCCCTGGGCCACCGACTCCCCGGCGCCGCGCACGGCGTCGGCGGTGCCCCGGGCGACCCCGGCTGCGGTGCCGGCCGCGTCGCGGGCCGACCCGGCGGCGGTGCGGGCGGTGTCGGCCGCCCGGACCGCCGACTCCTTGGCCTGCTCGGCGATGGCCCGCCGTCCGTCGCCGTCGCGCAGCCGGCCGAGGCCACCCAGCGACCGACGAACGATGGGGGTCGCGATGGCGGCGACGACCAGCAGAAAGAGGACGAGGTAGATCGTGAGCACGGTGACTCCGGGCGGTTGCGGGGTGGAGCACGAGGGGCTGTCGGTGGGTCGAGGCTAACCGACCGGCCACCCCCACCGTTAGCGGATGAAGCGCCGTGGGTCTACCCTCTCGGCGCTGGCCCTCCCTATGCGGCTCAGCCGCCGTAGCGCGCGAGGAACGCGGCGATGAGCGGCGCCGCGCTCTGGCTGCCGGACGTGCCGTTCTCGACGTAGGCCACGACGGCGAGGTCGCCCTTGCCCGCCACCATCCACGCGTGGGTGAGCGGTGGGGTGGCGGTGCCGTACTCCGCCGTACCGGTCTTGGCCAGGGTGACGCCGCTCGGGGCGAGCACCCGACCGCTGCCCTCGGAGACGACGGCGCCCATCAGCTGGCGCAGTGACGCGGCCTCGGTGGCGGTCAGGGGCTTGGCGGGCTTGGGGAACGTCGCGACGGCCGGGTTGTCGTAGACGAGCTCGGGCCGCACGGTCGAGCCCTTGACGACGCTGGCGACGACGGTGGCCATGTCCATCGGCGCGACCTCGACCTGGGCCTGCCCGATCATCGACGCGGCGTGCGTGGTGCCGGTGCCGGTCGACGGCACCGAGCCGAGGAAGGCTGGCACCCCGAGGTCGAGGTCGACCCCGATCCCCAGCGAGGCCGCGGCGTCAGCCAGGGCGGCCTGCGTGATCTTGGCCTGGTTGGAGATGAAGGCCGTGTTGCACGAGTTGGCGAACGCCGTGAGCAGCGGGATCGTGCCGACCTTGTCGGCGGGGTAGTCGTCGTAGTTCTTGAAGCTGCGCCCGTCGATCGTCACCGTCGGCGTGCACATGACCGGCGTGTCGGGGGTGAGGCCGGCCCGCAGCAGCGCCAGCGCGGTCACGATCTTGAAGGTGGACCCCGGAGCGCTGCGTCCCGTCGTCGCGGTCTGCCCGGGCGCCGCCGGCCCGTTCGCCGCCGCCACGACCTCGCCCGTCGAGGGGCGGATGGCCACCAGCGCCGTCGGTGTCGTGGTCTGCGAGGCCAATGCCTCCTCGGCCGCCACCTGCGCGCCCACGTCGAGGGTCACGCGCACGGGCTTGCCGTCAGAAGCCTTGCGGGAGAACAGCTCTCGAGCAACCTTGGCTCCTGCAGCGTCCGTACCCACCGCCTGGACCGTCAGCCCCTGCGTGCCGCGCAGCTGGGCGTCGTACCGCTGCTCGAGGCCCGAGAGCCCCACGACGTCACCGGTCTTGAGCGTGCCGTTCGACTTCGCGATGATCTCGGCCGTCGCCTCGCCGACGGTGCCGAGCATCGCCTTGGCGAAGGTCGGCGTCGGCCCGAGCACCGCACTGCCCGGTATGGAGACCCCGCCCGGCACCGCCGCGACCTGCGCCGCGCGGGACGTCGCGAGCGGGTCGGTGTCGCGCACCGTGAGACCGACGACGAAGGCCTTCGCTCCGGCCGCGGTGACCCGCTTGGCGAAGGCCGCCCCGTCGATCCCGATGACCTTGGCCAGCTCCGTGGCCGACCCGGCCGCCTGGGCCGCCGTGATGCGCCCCTTGTCGACTCCCAGCTGGAAGACGCTGCGGCTGGTCATGAGCGGGGTGCCACCGGCCCCCTGGATGTCGGCGCGCTTGCCCGAGGTGCGGGTCACCGACAGCTTCTCCGTCGCCGTCAGGTCGGGCGCCAAAAGGGTCGGCGTCCACGTCGTGTGCCAGGTCTTGTCCTCGGCGAGGGTGAGTGTCGCGTCGACGGTGTAGGTCCACGTCGACGAGGCTCCGGCGGCCGTGGTGGCCGAGCCGGTCGAGGGGACAGGGGTGCTGGTGCCCGTGCTGCTCGCCGAGGCCGTGACGGTGCTCGGGCCACCCGTCGCCCCCGCCCCCGACGCGTCGGCGGAGGCCAGGTCCCACGCCCAGGTGAGCGTCGCGGTCGCGCGCTTGTCGTTGCTCGCGTCCTTCGCCACCGAGGTGACGGTGACCGTGCGCTTCACCGTCTTGAGGTCGCCGATGGCGGTGCCCACGAAGGCCGTTGCCGCCTCGCCGGTCGACCCGTCGAAGGGGATCTTGCCCAACGCGTCGCTCGCCAGACCGGCGGCCAACCCCTTTGCGGCGTCGTCCGGCCCAGGCGGTGGGTTGATGGCGTCGCACCCGGCGAGGGCACCGACCCCGATCACGAGTGCGCTCAGTGCCGCGACAGTCGTCGGCCTCCCCGGTCTCATGCCGCCCATCCTCACACGCCGTTCCGTGTGGAGGATGGACGTGGGGTGCCGGGGCCATGGGCACGCCGGGGCGTGGTCGGGAGCGTGGGGTGGGGCTGCGACGGTGAGGAAGCCCCGGGCACGTCACGGTTGCGCATCGGGACGCAACCCCCGGTAGGGGTATGGCGTCTCTCCACTGACGACCGAGGGCACACGGCTTCAGGCGTCATCACCCCGGGGCCAAACCCGCCCGGGAAAGGGGAATCATCATGGTCCGTCGCACCCGCCTCCTGCTGGCGATCAGTGCCACCGCCCTGGCTGCCGTCGCCTCCGGCTGCACGGCCTCGGACCCGGGTGCGACCCGGGCCACGGCGGGCAGCGACTCGGTGACCTCCACCGCTGCGGCGTCCACCGCGTCCACCCCGGTGACGAGCGCGACGACCCCGGCCAGCGCGACGACCTTCGCCAGCGCCACCCCGACCACCTCCCGCGGGACCACGACCTCCAGCGCGACGCCGACCACCACGACGGCCACGCCGCCGGCGAGCCCGTCCTCGACCGTCGTACCGGCGTCGCTCGCGGGGCGCTGGGGCGTGCACGACGCCACCGTCGACGTGCGCACCGACGGCACCGGCACGATGTCGCTCCACGACTGCGTCCCCAGCATCCCCACGTGCACGGTGCAGAGCGACGTGAGCGTGCGGCCCTACTTCGGTGGGCTGATCCTCACCGTGCAGCGCACCTACGCCCTCGACCAGGCCGGTCGACCGGTGCCACTGACCCCGGCCTACGACGTGTCGACGAACCATCAGGCCCCGGGTGACCACAGCGTCATCGTGCCGTTCTCGGCGACGGACTGGCCGTACGACGTCCCGCTCACCAGCGGCCTCCAGTCGCACGTCGACAACTGGCAGCTCGTGAGCAGGGGCGGCCACCCGTCCGCCACCACCGCCACCTCCAACAGGATCATCCGCGATCTCGACCACTTCCCGGCTGGCGCCAGAGAGAGGGACTTCTACGGCGCCTGAGGACGCAGGCCGCCGGAGGCGACCCGTCGTCCGGCCCTGGAGGCTCCATCCGGGTCGAGGTCGGCCTCAGTCGAGGACGTAGCCCTCGATCTCGAGGACGATCCGTTCGGCGAGCCCCTGGAGGCCCTTGACCTCATCGGCCGTGAACTCGCGCGGCTCGCCGCCGATCGTGCAGCAGGCGCCCAGCGCGTGACCCGACCTCGTGATCAGGGGGGCTCCGGCGTAGCTGCGGATGCCGTCGAAGAGCACCAGCGGGTTGTCGGACTGGAGCACGTCGTTCTCGGCGTCCTCGACGACGTAGGGCTCACCACTGCGCACAGCATTCGCGCAGAACGACCACTCCACGGGCGTGCCACCGGCTTCCGCCAGCCAGGTGCCGTCGAGGCCGTGGCTGCCGGCGAAGAGCTGCGCGCCACCGAGGACGATGCTCACGACCCCGATCGGGAGCTGCAGCAGGCTGGCGGCCTCAGTGGCAAACGTGTCGAGCGACGCCTTCAGCGCTGGGGACTCGAGGTCGTAGCGCCCGATCTCCGTCAGCCGGGCGACGTCGGTCACGGGGTCTGGTGCGATGTTGGTCAAGCCGGCGGGCACGCCGCTCGCGTCGGTGCGCTGGTTCATCCTGGCGTTCCTCATCTTCCGAGTTGGTGGAGCTTGCGGGCGGCCGTGCAGCGGATGCGCCACGACATGGCAGCACCTTGCACAGACGGTCCTGGGTGGCGATCTGGTCGAGCAGGGCCTCGAGCTCGGAGTCAGGAAGCGACGAGACCGTGGTCGGGACCGAGATCTGGGCGCAGACCTCGGCCCAGACGCGCTCGAACACGACCGGCGTCAGGGTGGCCCGCAGCCCCTCGCGGACGTCGTCGACGGTGGGTGCCGTTGCTGGCGGGCGGGTCACGGTGGTGTCGGTCATACCGATCTTGTCCTCACTGGTCTTCACGAATGCTCGGGTCCGGGGCGTTCTGGCGCGTTGTGCGGTCAGTGGATGGTGGGTGGTCAGGAGATCTTGAACTGGACGATGAGCTCGCTCAGGCTGCTGGAGAGCTGGGCGAGCTCGGCGATAGTCTCGGAGGAGGCTCCGACACCGGTCGAGGTGGCGCTCACAGCCGCTGCCACCGCGGCGACGTCGGTGGTGATCGCTCCGGCGTTGCCGGCGACCTCGGCCGCAGACCGGGTGATCTCGTTGGTGGTCGCGTTCTGCTCCTCCACCGCGGCGGCGATCGTCGCCTGGATCTCGCTGATCTCCTCGATGATGTCGCTGATCTCGTTCATCGAGGTCACCGCGACGCCGGTGTCGGTCTGGATGGCCGCGACCTTCGCGGTGATGTCGCTCGTGGCGCTGGCGGTCTGGGCGGCCAGCGCCTTGACCTCGTTGGCAACCACCGCGAAGCCCTTGCCGGCCTCACCGGCCCGGGCGGCCTCGATCGTGGCGTTGAGCGCCAGCAGGTTCGTCTGCTCGGCGATCGCGGTGATCAGGCGCACCACGCCGTCGATCTCGGAGGAGGAGACGGCCAGCCGCTGGACGCGCTCGGAGATCTCTACGGTCCGCTGTCGCCCCGCGGCCGCGACGTTGGCGACGTGGGCGGCGTTGCGGGCGATCTCGCTGATCGAGGTGCCCATCTCGTTCGCGCCCGAGGCCACCGTGCCGATGTGGGTGGCGACCTGCTCCGCGGAGACGGCTGCCGACCGTGCCGTGGCGGCCGTACGGTCGGCGTTCTCGGCCGTGTCCTGGGTGATCGCCTGGAGGGCTTCCGACGCGGCCAGGAGGGCGATGATCGACTGCGAGAAGGCGACCATCACGCCCTGGATCCGTTCGATGAAGATGTTGAAGCCCCGGCCGAGGTCACCGATCTCGTCGGAGCGGTCGTCGTCCACCCGGGCGGTGAGGTCACCGTCGCCCGTGGCGATGTTGTTCATCCGTTGCGAGAGGCGGCCGATGGGCACCAGGACGGCCCGGGCAAACATCAGCCCGAGCGCGATCAGCCCGAGGACGACGCCGACGCCGACCACGATGGAGGTGTCGCGCATGAGGTTCTGCTTGGCGGTCAGGGCGTCGAGGGCGTCCTTCACGTGGGCGTCCGCGTTGGCGCGGGCCTTGACGAGGTCGTCCATCAGCTGGTTGGAGACGGCTTCGTTGGTCTGGGTGATGAGCCTGGCCGCCGACACGACGTCGCCGGCCTGCTGGGCGACGCGGGCCCGCTGGGCGAAGGAGTCGTAGGCCTTGAAGTCCTCGTCGACGTTGCCGAGGACGGCGGCCCCACTGGCCGGCGCCAGGGCCTTGGCTTTCGCGAAGTCGACCGCGAACTGCTTCGCGCCCTCAGTGGCCTGGCCGTACGTCGCCTCGATGATCCTAGTCTTGTCGGGTGCGGTCGCGGCGACGAGCACGTACATGTTGCTCTGGTCGTCGTAGACGTACCAGTCGACGATCATCCCGCTGACGGCGTCCTGGTAGGCCGAGGCCTGGGTCTGGAACGTCTCGAGCCCACTGGCCGAGGCAGAGGCGTCGGCCACGACGACGCACTCGCCGCCGATGGTGACGACGGCCAGCAGGCCGAAGACCACGCCCGCTTTCCTGAACAGGTTCACCAGAGCTCGTCTCTCCTGGCCCGGCGCCGTCGTTCGGCATCGGTCGTACCCCAGCCATCGGCGGTGTGGACCGCGATCTGAGCAAGAACCACCCTCGACCGACGGGGGGGCAGGGCTCAGTCGGTCGACGGTGTGTCAAGGCTCTGCAGGTCGAGGTATCCCACGCCTCAGCGCGCGGCGACCGCCGCAGCGACGCGAGCTGGGTGGGTGCAGACGCGCCCGCGAGGTGGCCCAGTTGATGCCAGCCGGCCTCGGGGAGCCGGCTCCCGAGCGAACCGTCGCGCACGCTGGTGCGGGCGCGTCCTTCCGCCGGATGGCAACGCCCGGCAGCCTTCCCGGGTTTGACTCAGAGTCGCTGCACTCGACTGCCCAGTCCAGGGAGGTTGACTCGGAGTCGCTGCGCTCGGCTGATGCTCTAACCGCAGCCAACCCCACCGGCTCTGAGTCGACCTCCCCGGGGAGGGCAGCCAACCCCAGCGACTCTGAGTCGACCTCCCCGCGAAGGGCAGCCAACCCCAGCAACTCTGAGTCGACCCGGGCCCAGGCAACCCAGGCGACCCGGGCAGCTGAGTGGCCCCCGACGAGCCTGGCAGCCGAACAGGCGCGACGGGTCCTGGGGCGCCATACGGCCTGGTCCGGCCGCACTCGCGGCAGGGCCGCACGGCGGCGCTCACGGCGGTGGGGTGTCGCAGCACAGGGGGTGATAGCTCGCCGCCGAGCGCGTCAGATCACCCCGCTGGGTTCCCCTGGGGAAGCATTCTCAGAGGCTGAGAGGTGGAACGTCGCCCCCCGGAGCGAGAGATCACCCCGCTAGGCGACAAGGACGGGCGATGCGGACGCATGCACTCACTCGGATGCACGCAGCCATGATCTGCCCCGTCCCCGAGACCGAATCCACAGGACCGCCACTCGACCGTCGCATCTCACCCATTCATCTCACCTTCCTGCCGAACTCACAGTGCGGCAACCGCCGCAGCGATCCGGCCGAGAGCCTCGTCGAGGATGGGGCCGGTCGTCGCGAAGTTGAGCCGCGCGAAGCGGTGCTCGGTCGCCCCGAAGGCCGCCCCGTCGCTGAGGGCCACCCGCGCGTGCTCGAGCAGCCAGGCGGCCGGCTCGACGTCGAGGCCCAGGGCCGAGAGGTCGAGCCAGGCGAGGTACGTCGCCTCGTTGACCCGGTGCTCGACCCCGGGCATCGCCGCGACCGCCTCAGCGACGAGCGCGGCGTTGACGCTGAGCCGGTCCCTCACCAGACCCATCCACTCGCCGCCGTGCTCGTAGGCCGCGAGGTTGGCCGCGATCCCCAGGGTCCCCACGCCGATCGTCTTCTCGTGCGGAAGGGCTCTCCAGGCCGCGTCGTCGGCGTCGTTGCTGGTGACCACCTGTGCGCAGGTCAGGCCGGGCACGTTCCACGCCTTGCTCGCCGAGGTGACCGTCACGGTGTGGGCGGCCGTGAGCGGTGACAGCGCGGCGTAGGGGAGGTGGGTGCCCTCGAGGACGAGCGGCGAGTGGATCTCGTCGGAGACGACGCGGGCCCCGTGCCGCTCGACGACCTCGGCCAG
The DNA here is from genome assembly GCA_038230235.1 of Actinomycetales bacterium. Taxonomy (GTDB): domain Bacteria; phylum Actinomycetota; class Actinomycetes; order Actinomycetales; family Dermatophilaceae; genus Lapillicoccus. Next base: position 3,251 of record JBBRNQ010000077.1, on the reverse strand, counting down.
CTCGAGCAGCTCCTCACGGGTGTGCACGTGCCCGAGGGGGTTGTGGGGGTTGCACAGGATCACGGTGCGGGCGCCGGCGACCAGGGCCGACTCGACCGCCTCGAGGTCGAGCACCCACGGCGCGTCGTCGGCTGGGGTGGCGCGCAGCATCGGCACCGGGACGTGGGTGCGGCCCCGCAGCCGGACCACGTCGAAGAACGGCATGTAGGCCGGCGTGGGGATGACGACGGGGCCGGGGTCGCACAGGGTCTCGAGCGCCAGGCCGACGCCCTTGACGACGTTGGGCACGAGGTGCACCCGGCCGGGGTCGAAGGCCCAGGCGTGCTCCCGGTGGTACCAGCTCGCCAGCGCGTCGGCCAGGCCGCTGTGCTGGGCGTCGAGGGGATAGCCCAGCGACTCCTCGTCGAGCGCCCGCCGCACCGCCGCGAGCACCGGCGGCGCGGTCGGGAAGTCCATCTCGGCGACCCACAGGGGCAGCACGTCGTCGGGGTAGCGGCGCCACTTCGCCGTACGGCGCGCCCGCAGCTGCGCCGGCGTGAGGGCGTCGAGGTCGACGAGGGGCTCCATACGGGCCATCCTGCCGCAGCGGGCGCAGCGGCTTACCCCGGTCCTGCGCCGTCAGCACCCGTCCTCGGGGGGCGGGCGGTAGGGGACATGGCCTAGGTTGGGGTCATGTCGCGCCCGCATGCCGCTGCGATCGTCGAGGACGCCTGGCACCGTCAGGTCGAGCGCGTCCTGCGGCGTCGGCACTGGCGCAACCGGGTGATCGGGCACGTGGGCTATGGGTCGGCCGACTTCGTGCGCATCTTCGCCCGGGTCGTGCTCAGCCGCAGCAAGGACGACATCGACGACGGGGCGGCGCACGACCCCGCCCTCGACAAGACCTACGGCGGGATGCGGTCGCTCGAGGGGCGTCGCCGCGGGTGGCGGGTCTTCTTCACCGCTGTGGCGATGGACGTGCCGGTCACGGTCACGGTCGGCGGTCACGTCGCCCACGCCCGCAGCGACCGGTCCGGCCACGTCGACATCACCTTCCGCGGCCACGCCCTCGAGCCCGGCTGGCACACCGCGACCGTGCGGGCCCAGGGCGGTGACCCGGTGGTGGTCGACGTCTTCGTGGCCGCCAGCGACGTGACCTTCGGCCTGGTGAGCGACATCGACGACACCGTCATCACCACGATGCTGCCGCGCATGTTCCTCGCGGCGTGGAACACCTTCGTCAAGCACGAGGGCAACCGCCGCGTCGTGCCCGGTATGGCGCCGCTCTACCGCGAGCTGCTGGCGGCCCACCCCGGCGCGCCGTGCGTCTACATCTCGACGGGAGCGTGGAACACCGCGCCGTCGCTGACCCGCTTCCTGCGCAACCACGGATACCCGCTCGGGCCGCTCCTGCTCACCGACTGGGGCCCGACCAACACCGGCTGGTTCCGCATCGGCAGCGAGCACAAGCGCTCGTGCCTCGACCGCCTCGTGCGTGACTTCCCCGGCATCAAGTGGGTGCTCGTCGGCGACGACGGCCAGCACGACGTGACCGTCTACAGCGACTTCGCCGAGGCGCGGCCGGAGTGCGTCGAGGCGGTGGCCATCCGCCAGCTGACGCCGACCGAGCAGCTGCTGTCACACGGCATCCCGGTCCCGACCGACGAGCTGTCGCGCTCGACCCGGGTGCCCCGCGAGATCCCGATCTTCTACGCGCCCGACGGGTTCGGGCTGCTCAAGATCCTGCGGCAGGCGGGCAAGGTCGGGGGGTCGCGCGGCGACGTCGCCCCGCCCCCGGTCGACATCGACCTGTGAGGCCTGCGCGGTCTCCTGGGCACCCACCTGTCCGGTATGCACGGCACGGGGCGGGGCAGAAGGGACAGGTGGGTGCCCAGAGGGCCAGTTCTGCGGTGACTCACAGACCCGGGGCGCACGCTGAGGTGATGGACGAGCCCGATCCCGCCCCGAGTCGCCGGCTGGTGCTCCGCTCTGCCCTCGGGGTGGCGGGAGTCGGCGTGCTGGCCGGGTGTGCGGGCACAGCGGGCCCGTTGTCCGCGGGTGGCGCCTCCGCGGTGACGGCAACCGGCAGCGCGTCATCGGCATCGAGCTCCGCGGTGCCCTCGACCTCCGTCTCCACGACCACGCCGTCCGCCACCGCATCGACCACTGCGCCGACCACTGGGCCGGCCCCTGCGTCGGCCCCCGCGCCGACCGTGACGCCGCTCCCGGTGGTGCAGCCCTGGTCCCCCAGCCCGTCCGACGTGCAGCCTGAGGTCAAGCTGGCCGCCGTCCGCACCATCGAGGCCGCCCTGACGCACGCCGCCGACGGCGCCGGGGTCGCGGCGGCGCGGGCCAGGGTCGCCGCCATCGGTCAGGACCCGGGTCTGGTCAGCTCGCTCGGCGACCTGGTGACCTCATCCGGTGGCGCCGTCGTGCGGGTCGTCGATGCGCAGTACGGCGGCCTCCTCGCCACCTCGGCCAGCGTCCTCGTCGTCTGCCGCACCTGGGCGTTCGTGGCGGGCAGGGTCACGCAGGGCGGCTCGACCATCGACGTCCGGCTCTCCAGCGCCTCGCCCCGGTGGCGGGTCACGGCCTTGATGCCGTCTCAGCCCGGCCCCGCGACGACGGCCCTCACCGCCGCGGCGCGGGCCGTGCTCGCCAGCCCCCGCATCACCCTGCCCCCCGCGTCGGTCGCCGACGTGCGCTCGGGGCAGGTGCACGACAGCGTGCTGAGCGCCATGCTCGGGCTCGCCCAGGGCTTCACCCTCGGGGTGTCGGTCGTGCGGTCGGGTCACCCGCTGCTCGTCTTCGGCACCAATAGGCGCAGCGACCACCCGCAGGGACGGGCCTTCGACACCTGGGCCGTCGACGGGCAGGCGGTGGTGTCGTCGTCGACGCCGCGGTCGCTGGTCACGGCCTACATGCGGGCCGCGGCTGCCGCGGGCTCCTACAACGTCGGCGGCCCCGTCCTGCTCTCCGGCTCCACCTACTTCTCCGACAACACCCACCACGACCACGTGCACGCGGGCTTCCGCACCTGAGCGAGCCGAGGCGTCGTACGGGGCGACTGGTCCGGACCCCCTCGTCACCGGTCGCGCCCGCCGACCGGATGACATGATGGGCTTGTGCCTGAGCTGCCCGAGGTCCAGGCGCTCGTCGACTTCCTCGGCGAGCGCACGCAGGGGCTCGCCGTGGCCTCGCTCGAGCTGGCGTCGTTCTCGGTGCTCAAGACCTTCGACCCCCCGCCGTCGTCGCTCGCGGGGGCGCCGGTC
>JBBRNQ010000076.1:0-20689 GCA_038230235.1 Actinomycetales bacterium | reverse complement strand
CTCGTGACCGCTCCGGAACAGACTCACGAGACCCCCCTCCGCGTGTTGCGCGGGCCCTTCGCCGTGGGGGACCGGGTCCAGCTCACCGACAGCAAGGGGCGGCTTCATACCATCACGCTCGAGGCCGGACGGGAGTTCCACACCCACCACGGCCGCCTCCTGCACGACGACGTGATCGGCTGCCCCGACGGCTCGGTCGTGGCCAACACCGCAGGGATCGAGTACCTCTGCCTGCGTCCCCTGCTGGCCGACTACGTCATGTCGATGCCGCGGGGCGCCGCGGTGGTCTATCCCAAGGACCACGGCCAGATCGTCACCATGGCCGACATCTTCCCCGGGGCCACGGTGGTCGAGGCCGGCGTCGGCTCCGGGGCCCTGAGCATGTCCTTGCTGCGGGCGGTGGGGGAAGGTGGGCGGCTGATCTCCTTCGAGCGCCGCGAGGACTTCGCCGACATCGCCCGGGGCAATGCCCGCGCCTTCTTCGGTGGGGACCACCCGGCCTGGCGGGTCGAGGTCGGAGACCTCGTCGAGGCTCTGCCGTCCGTGGTGGCGAACGGCACCGTCGACCGGGTCGTGCTCGACATGCTGGCGCCCTGGGAGTGCCTCGAGGTGCTGGGCGAGGCCATGATCGCCGGTGGCGTGCTCATCTGCTACGTCGCGACGGCCACCCAGCTCAGCCGGGTCGCCGAGGCGATCCGTGACCACGGCGGCTACACCGAGCCCTCGGCGTGGGAGACGCTCGTGCGCGGGTGGCACCTCGAGGGACTGGCCGTGCGACCGCAGCACAGGATGCACGGGCACACGGGCTTCCTCATCACGACCCGCCGCCTCGCGCCAGGGGTGACGCCGCCGCGCCGCACGCGCCGACCGGCCAAGGGGTATTCGGCCACCGACGCGGACGAGGGCCCGTCCCTCGACGCGCCGGACCAGGCCCTGCTACAGGGGGACGGTGTCGGCACCGACCTGCGCGCCGTGCCCGCACAGGAATGGAGCCCGGAGGCGCTGGGGGAGCGGCCGGTGTCGGAGAAGAAGATCCGACGCGTGCGCCGATCTGTGACCGAAACCTCCGACGGGTGAGGGGTCCCTCCGGTTAGGGTCGTAAAGGTCCCTTGCTCCGCCCCTGTCAGGAGGCGCTGATGTCCGACCCTCAGTCCCACGACGACCCGTCCGCGCGGGTGCCCGATGTGCCCGATGTGCCGGACGCGGTGCCCGACGAGCAGAGCGACCTCGCAAGACAGCGTGACCTGCTGCGCGAGGAGGTGCGTGACCTCCAGGACGCCCTGCGCTCGGGCCCCACGCGCTCGCGTGACCTGGAGAGCCGCGTGCTCCAGCTGCAGACGTCGCTCTCGACGCTCTCGAGCCAGAACGAGCGGCTGGTGCGCACCCTCAAGGAGGCCCGCGAGCAGATCATCACCCTGAAGTCCGAGGTGGACCGGCTGGCCCAGCCACCCAGCGCCTACGGCCTCATCCTCGAGTCGTACGACGACGCCACCGTCGACATCCTCACCTCCGGCCGCAAGATGCGGGTGGCGGTGAGCCCGACGGTCGACCCGGCGACGCTCAACCCCGGTCGCGAGGTGATGCTCAACGAGGCGCTGAACGTGGTCGCCACCTGCGGGTTCGAGCGCATCGGTGAGGTCGTCACGGTCAAGGACCTCCTCGACGACGACCGCATCCTCGTGGTCGCCCACGCCGACGAGGAGCGCATCGTGCGTCGGGCCGAGTCGCTCGACCTGCAGGGTGAGGCCATCCGGGTCGGTGACGCCCTCATGCTCGACCCGCGGTCGGGTTTCGTCTACGAGCGCATCCCGAAGGCCGAGGTACAGGACCTCGTGCTCGAGGAGGTCCCCGACATCGCCTACGAGGACATCGGCGGGCTGGCCGGGCAGATCGAGCAGATCCGCGACGCGGTCGAGCTGCCCTACCTGCACCCCGAGCTCTACAAGGAGCACAAGCTCAAGCCGCCCAAGGGGATCCTGCTCTACGGTCCTCCCGGCTGTGGCAAGACGCTCATCGCGAAGGCCGTCGCTGCGTCACTGGCCCGCAAGGTCGCCGAGCGCACGGGAAAGTCCTCCGAGAAGAGCTACTTCCTCAACATCAAGGGTCCGGAGCTGCTCAACAAGTACGTCGGCGAGACGGAGCGTCATATCCGGCTGATCTTCCAGCGGGCCCGCGAGAAGGCGAGCGACGGCACACCGGTCGTGGTGTTCTTCGACGAGATGGACTCGCTCTTCCGCACTCGCGGCTCGGGCATCTCCAGCGACACCGAGACCACGATCGTGCCCCAGCTGCTCTCCGAGATCGATGGCGTGGAGCGGCTCGAGAACGTCATCGTCATCGGTGCCTCCAACCGTGAGGACATGATCGACCCGGCCATCCTGCGCCCGGGCCGACTCGACGTGAAGATCAAGATCGAGCGCCCGGACGCCGAGAGCGCCCGTGACATCTTCACCAAGTACCTCACCGCCGACCTGCCCCTGCACGAGCACGACCTGGCCGAGAACAGCGGCAGCAGGCAAGGCACCGTCGAGGGCATGATCCAGGCGGCTGTCGAGCGGATGTACTCCGAGATCGACGACAACCGCTTCCTCGAGGTGACCTACGCCGGCGGCGACAAGGAGGTCCTGTACTTCAAGGACTTCAACTCCGGTGCGATGATCCAGAACATCGTCGACCGGGCGAAGAAGATGGCGATCAAGGACTTCCTCACGATCGGCCAGAAGGGCATCCGCGTCGAGCACCTGCTGGCGTCGTGCGTCGACGAGTTCAAGGAGAACGAGGACCTGCCCAACACCACCAACCCCGACGACTGGGCGAGGATCTCCGGCAAGAAGGGCGAGCGGATCGTCTACATCCGCACGCTGATCAACACCAAGGACGGCACCGAGCCCGGCCGCTCCATCGCCAACGTCGCCAACACCGGTCAGTACCTCTGACCGATGGGCCTCCCGTGACCTCGACCAGGTCACGGGAGGCTCGCCGCCGTCAGACGAGGGTGTAGCCGCCGTCGATGACCACCGTCTCGCCGACGACGAAGCGTGACCCGTCGCCCAGCAGGTAGGACACCAGCTCGCCGAGCTCGTCAGGCTCGCCCATGCGTCCCGCGGGGGTGCGCCGCAGCCACTCGTCGCGCATGTCGGGAAGACGGGCCGCGACCTCTCGCGTCATCTCCGAGGCGAAGTACCCCGGGGCGATCGCGTTGACCCGGATGCCGTGGGGGAGCCACTCCACCGCGAGGCTCTTGGTGAGCATCGAGACCCCCGCCTTCGACGTGTTGTAGGCCGCCTGCTGCTGCGGCACGTTGACGATCATCCCCGACATCGAGGCGATGTTGACGATGCTCGCGGGGACACCGGCGGCGACGGCTCGTCGCGCGACCTCTCGGCAGACCACGAAGGTGCCGGTGAGGTTGACGTCCATGACCTTGCGCCACTGCTCGGTAGTCGTCTCGAGAGCCGGCTGGTCCATGGCGACTCCCGCCGCGTTGACCAGCAGCGTCGGTACGCCGAGCGTCGCGACCACGGCGTCGAGAGCGGCCGTCACCGACGCGTCGTCGGTGACGTCGGTACCCCACCCGCCCGTACGGCGCGACGTACGCGCAGCGAGGTCTGCTGCCGCCGCCCCCACGTCGTCCAGCAGGTCGAGCAGCGCGACCTCGGCGCCACGCTCGGCGAGTGCTGTCGCCATGGCCATCCCGAGGCCACGCGCGCCGCCGGTCACGACGGCCACCCGACCAGAGAAGGGCTGGGGTCCGCTCGCCTCGTCGCTCATCTGCCCGAACGTAGCAGGCTCGCGGCGGGAGTCTCCGTAGCTCGAGAAGGCATGTCAGCGCAGGATGGGGTGGTGCCCTCCACCGTCTCCGTCGTCGACCTCGGGCCCGTCGGTGACGGCCTCACTCCCGACGACCGCGTGCTCCAGGCCGCCGTCGACAGCGCTGGCCCGGGCGGCACCGTCGTGTTCGGTGCGAGGGCGTATGCCGTCGCCGCCGCGCTGCACCCGCTCTCGGGGCAGACCTGGTCGATGACCGGCGCCCGCCTCGTGCGCGCGGCCGGGTCGGTCCACCGTCTGGTGCAGGCCAACACGGTCCGCGACTGGCGTGTCGTGGGTGGCACCTTCGACGGCAACGCGCGCAACGCACCCGCCCGCTGCACCGCCCTGGTGAGCGTCGAGTCGGGCTCCACCGGGGTCGAGGTCAGCGGGGCGACGTTCGTCGACACCATCACCACCAACGGTCTCGACCCGCTGGCCGACTCCGGCATCCGGTTCGTCGACTCCTCGCGCTGCCGGCTCGACGACAGCCGCGGCAGCCGGCTCGGTTACCTCGCGGTGTGCGGCATGGATGCCGGGTCGCGGGGAGTCAGTGAGGACTGCACGCTCTCCCGTCTGACGGCCGACACGATCGCCGCCAACGTCGTCTTCGTCTCCGGTTCACTCGCCTCGACCCCCGGGCCGGGTGAGGTGCGCCGGCACGTGGTGCGAGACGTCGTCGCCACCGACTTCTGGGACTCCGCCGTCGAGATCGGTCAGGGCGCGGTCGACTGCAGCGTCAGTGGTGTGCGGGCGGACGGCGCCGGAAACGGTCAGAACGTCGTCATCGTGCGCGACAACCGGGGCACCCGGGTCCACGACGTCCGGGGCGTCCGGATGCGGAGCGACGTCGGTGCCGTTCTGCGGGTCCTGCCCCTGTACGACGTCGTGCGCGACCTCCAGGCCGGGGGGCTCCACTCCGATGACGGCACCCCGACGCTGCGCGTGGGCTGACCTCGGGCCGCTCGGGGTATCAAAAACCCCGAAAGGGGGTTTATACCCACCAAACGACCCAGCGGCGAGGGCGGGTTACCGCCACTGTCGCCGGTGACCCTTACGACTGGACGCCAACCCATACAGTCGCCCCGCAGGCGAGTCCTGCCACCCCATCGGAGCCACTCGGCTCCCCCCTCACGACGAAAGGGTTCACCATGGCATCCGCCAGAGTGTTCTGGGCGGGCCTCGCGACCGCCACCATCGCCGTCACCGCTGCCCTCGGGTCGTCCGGTGCGATCGCCTCGCCGACGACCTCGGGGATCTCCGCCCCGGGGACCCTGGTCCCCGTGTACGCCGGAGCCGACCTCACCACCCCCACCTACGTCGCCGACCCCGCCGTCGGCAAGGTGGCCACCGCCACCTTCAGCGTGACCTACCACGGCTTCAGCGCCCCGGCCCAGGCGGCCTTCCAGCGGGCGGTCAACTACTGGTCGAAACAGCTCGTCTCGTCCGTGCCGATCACGGTGGACGCCACCTACACCGCGCTGGGCCCCGGCATCCTCGGTTCGGCCGGTCCCGGCACGCTGCGCCGCGACTTCGCGGGTGCGCCCAAGGCTGGCACCTGGTACGTCGAGTCCGTGGCGAACAAGAAGGTCGGCTCGCAGATCAGCGCCACCCCCGACATCGTCGCCAACTTCAGCAGCGCCTTCAGCAACTGGAGCTTCGCGACCGGGCAGGCCCCGGCCGGCACCTACGACTTCCAGAGCGTGGTCACCCACGAGCTCGGCCACGGCCTCGGCTTCCTCGGGGCGGGTCGCGTCAGCGGGAGCACCGGTTCGGTGAGGCTGAGCGGCTTCCCGACGGCGTACGACGTCTTCACCGAGATCGGCTCGGGCAAGAAGCTGCTCACCTACCCCGACGCCTCGACCCAGCTCGCCTCGGTGCTGCAGAGCAACAACGTCGTCCTCGACACACCCGCGGTACGGGCGGCGAACGCCAACAAGCCCGCCAAGCTGTACGCCCCGTCCGTATGGCGTCAGGGCAGCAGCTACTCCCACCTCGACGAGGCGACCTTCCGGCCCGGGACAGCCGACTCGTTGATGACCTACGCCCTGGGGAGCGGCGAGACCATCCGCTCCGCCGGACCGGTCACCAAGGCCATCTTCAAGGCGGTCGGCTGGTAGCTCGTACCACCAGCCCGGTCAGCGGACCCAGGTCATCCACCGCGATGACCTGGGTCCGCTCCGGCGTTGAGCGAGCGTCGCGTCAGGTGCGGGGGAGCACGCGGGGCAGGAGCGCCCGCCAGCCCAGCAGGACCAGCGCGAGGAAGGTCCCCGCGACCACGACGAACGACAGGGCGATGCCGGCCCCGGTGACCACCCGCAGGAGCATGCCCACGACCAGGGTGCTCGCCCACACCACCACCCCCGGCCCGAGGTCGACCGGCCACCGCGCCGACCGCCAGCGGACGAGGCCCCATCCGGTCGCCGTGCCGACGAGGAAGGGCAGGGCCACGACGAGCACGCCGAGCACCGCACTGCCCTCCCCGTGACTGGACCGTCCGATGGCGGCGAAGACGAGGACGAGGACGACGTCGAGGGCCGCGGCCCGGCCCGGGGTGATGGTGGGACGTCGGGAGGTCACGGTCATCAGAAGGGCAACCTCGGTTGTGGGGGAGCATGGGTGGGGTCGACACCCTCGAAGAGCGACGCGACCGACTTACCCTGGTGGATGCGCTGGATGGCTTCGGCGAAGAGCTCGGCGACGGAGCGGATCTGCAGCTGGGGCCACCCCTTCGGTGGCGGCACCGTGTCGGTGGTGACGACCTCGCTGATCATCGGGTGGTCACGCAGCCGCTCCACGGCCCGACCGGCGAAGAGGCCGTGGGTGCAGGCGACGGACGCCTCCGTGCACCCCTGGTCCTTCAGCCGGTCGAGGAGCTCGATGATCGACCCGCCCGTGGCGATCTCGTCATCGAGCACGATGGCCCGCCTGCCGGCGACGTCGCCGACGATCGCGTCGATGACCACCACGTCGTCGGCCATTCGCTGCTTGCTGCCGGCAGCGACGGGCAGCCCCAGCAGCCGGGCGAACTGGGTGGCTGTCTTGGCGTTGCCGAGGTCGGGGGAGACCACCACGGTGTCGGTGAGGTCGGCCCCCCGATAGTGGTCGGCGAGCACACCGATCGCCGTGAGGTGGTCGACCGGTACCGAGAAGAAACCGTGCACCTGGGGCGCGTGCAGGGCCATCGTGAGCACCCGGTCGGCCCCTGCGGTCACGAGCAGATCGGCCACGAGACGGCCGCCGATCGAGATGCGCGGAGCGTCCTTCTTGTCGGAGCGGGCGTAGGCGTAGTGCGGCATCACCACGGTGATCTGGGCCGCTGAGGCACCACGGGCGGCGTCGAGCATGAGCAGCAGCTCCATCAGGTGCTCCTGGGTGGGGGGCACCAGGGGCTGCACGATGTAGACGTCCTGCTGGCGGCAGTTCGCGAGCAGCTGGGCCTGCAGGCAGTCGTTGCTGAAGCGCTTGATGTCGACCGGGGCCCGTGCCACCCCGAGGTGCTCGCAGATCCGGTCGGCAAAGGCCGGGTGGGCGTTGCCGGAGAAGACGACGACGTCGTGCACGGTCCACCTTCCGTGAGGCGCTGTGAGTCTCCTCAGAGGATAGCCCGGTCATCGCCTCTGTGACTCCGGCGACCCTCCGGCAACCGTCAGTGGCGGCTCTCCGCGACGGCTCCGACGCCGAGGTGCACCCGCAGCTCGGCGACCAGCTCGGCGCGGGCCTGCCCGGCGACGAGCGTGACCCCGGGAAAGCTGTGGAAACCGTGGGGGACCCCGACATAGGTGGTTTCCCTGACCGGCACCCCCGCCGCGGTCAGGGCGGCGGCGTACGCAATGCCCTCGTCGCGCAGGGGGTCGAGCTGCGCCGTCTGGACGAGGGCGGGGGGCAGCCCGGTCAGGTCGTCGGCCCACAACGGGGAGATGAGGGGGTGGTCGAGGGGTAGCTGGCTGGTCGCGGTGTAGGTCGCGAGGAAGGAGTCGACCTGCCGGGTGGTCAGGATGGGTGCGTGGGCGTTCTCCCGCATCGAGGGGAAGCTCTGGGTGCCGTCCACTCCGGGGTAGAGGAGCGCCTGGTGGGAGATGGTGGGACCCCCCTCGTCGCGCAGGACCTGGCACGCGATGGCCGAGAGGTTGCCACCGGCCGAGTCGCCGCACACGGCGATGCGGGTCGGGTCACCTCCGAGCGGCGCGACGCCTGCCTGGGTCCAGCGCACGGCGTCGACGCAGTCGAGTGCGGCCTGCGGCGCGACGAACTCCGGGGCCAGGCGGTAGTCGACACTGACGACGAGCGCCTCGACCGAGTCGGCGAGGAAGCCGCACAGGGCGTCGTACCCTCGCACGTTGCCCAGGACCCAGCCGCCGCCGTGGAAGAACACCACGACGGGGAGCGGGCCCGTGCCGCGCGCGGGGCGGTAGACCCGCAGCGGGATGCGGTGGCCGTCGCGCGCCACGAGCTGCGACGTCGTGACGCCCACCGTCCTGGGCAGGGCGCCGGTCACCCAGGTGAAGGGCGGGACCATGGGGGGCACCAGGCGCCGGGCGGCCTTGATCTGGTCGAGGTCGCAGCCCTCCACGTCGAGGGCGCCGGTGCGGTCGTAGAGGGCCGCGAAGAGGCGGGTGCGCCAGGGCATGGCGCTGGCGGGGCGGGTCGATCGTGACATGGGGACATCCTCCCCAACGAGCGCCGACCCGCACGCATAGGGTGACGCACATGACCGTGCGCCGTGTGATGGGGATCGAGACCGAGTACGGCATCTCGGTGCCCGGCGACCCGACGGCCAACCCGATGATCGCCTCGGGCCAGGTGGTGAACGCCTACGCGAGCTCGCACGGGGTCCGCTCGGGGCGTGCTGGCTGGGACTACGCCGACGAGGCGCCGCTGCGTGACGCCCGGGGGTTCGAGATGGGGCGCGGCGCTGCCGACCCCAGCCAGCTCACCGACGTCGAGGACCCCACCCTGGCCAACGTCGTCCTCACCAACGGCGCGCGCCTCTACGTCGACCACGCCCACCCCGAGTACTCCTCACCGGAGGTCACCACGCCTCGCGGCATCGTCACCTGGGACCGGGCCGGCGAGCTGGTGATGCTGGAGTCCGTACGACGCCTCGCGACGACCCCGGGCTCCCCGGCGGTCAACCTCTACAAGAACAACACCGACGGCAAGGGGGCCTCCTACGGCACCCACGAGAACTACCTCATGCGGCGCGAGACCCCGTTCTCCGAGGTCGTCAAGCACCTGATCCCCTTCTTCGTCGCCCGTCAGGTGATCTGCGGGTCGGGCCGGGTCGGCATCGGGCAGGACTCCCGCACCGCGGGGTTCCAGCTGACCCAGCGAGCTGACTTCTTCGAGGTCGAGGTCGGCCTCGAGACCACCCTCAAGCGGCCGATCATCAACACCCGTGACGAGCCCCACGCCGTGGCCGACCTCTACCGCCGTCTGCACGTCATCATCGGTGACGCCAACCACTGCGACGTGGCGAACCTGCTCAAGGTGGGGATGACGTCGTTGGTCCTCGCCATGGTGGAGGACGGGGCCGTGGGTCTCGACCTCACGCTCGTCAAGCCGGTCTCGACCCTCTACGCCATCTCGCACGACCCGACCCTGCGGACGGTGGCGACCCTGCGTGACGGGCGGACGCTGACCGCGGTGCAGATCCTGTGGGAGTACTTCGGGGCAGCCCAGTCCTACCTGCGCCACAGCGGGCACGACCCCGTGCAGGACCCTGACACCGCGGAGGTCATGACCCTCTGGGAGGAAGTCCTCACCCGGCTGGAGACGGACCCCTCGTCGTGCGGGGCCGAGCTCGACTGGGTGGCCAAGCTCAACATCCTCGAGGGCTACCGCGATCGTGACGGCCTCGAGTGGACCGACCCCCGCCTGCGGGCCATCGACATCCAGTGGAGCGACGTGCGGCCCGAGAAGGGGCTCTACCACCGGCTGCGCGAACGTGGGCGGGTGACCTCCCTGGTCGACGACGTCGCGGTCGCCCGCGCGGTCACCGAGCCCCCGGAGGACACCCGAGCCTGGTTCCGCGGCAAGTGCCTCGAGAAGTTCGCGCCCCAGATCGCCGCCGCCTCCTGGGACTCGGTGATCTTCGACGTGCCCGGGCGCCATGCCCTGCAGCGGGTGCCCATGCTCGAGCCCCTGCGCGGGACGAAGGCGCACGTGGGCGAGATCATGGACCGCTCTCCGGACGTGACCACGTTGTTGCGTGAGTTGGACGCCGCCGCCGGTTAGGGTCGGTAGCACGAGCACGAGCACGACCAAGGACGACGATCTCCCGCCGTTCGGCGGGGGGAGCCGAGACGTGACGGAGGACGCCATGCCCAGTCAGGAGCAGAGCCGACCACAACGGCGCGACGACGAGGTGGGCGACGCCCCCGAGCCCACTGCCGCCGCCCCGGAGGCCTCCGCCCGCAAGGAGGCTCTCGACGACGACATCGACAGCATGCTCGACGAGATCGACGGGGTGCTCGAGTCCAACGCCGAGGAGTTCGTGAAGGGCTTCGTGCAGAAGGGCGGCCAGTGAGCGACGGACTGACCTCCGGCCGCCTGCACCCGGCCTTCACCGCACCGGGGTCGTCGTCGTTCACGGAGTTCGTCTCCCGGATGACGCCTGAGCTGCTCCCCGGTGGGCGCACCCTCCCGGCCGGGTCGTCGATCGACGCCCCTCACGGGACGACGATCGTGGCCGTGCAGTTCGCCGGTGGCGTGCTGCTCGCCGGTGACCGCCGGGCCACCATGGGCAACCTCATCGCCAACCGCGACATGGAGAAGGTCTTCGCCGCCGACGAGTACTCCGTGGTCGGCATCGCGGGCACGGCGGGGCTCGCGATCGAGCTGGTCAAGCTCTACCAGGTCGAGCTCGAGCACTACGAGAAGATCGAGGGCACGCTGATGTCCGTCGAGGGCAAGGCCAACCGGCTGGCCAGCATGATCCGGGGCAACCTCGCGATGGCCATGCAGGGTCTCGCCGTCGTGCCGCTCTTCGCCGGCTACGACTCCCGCGACCGCGCGGGCCGGATCTACTCCTACGACGTGACCGGCGGCTGCTACCGCGAGCACGACCACCACAGCGTGGGCTCCGGCTCGCTCTTCGCTCGCGGAGCCCTGAAGAAGCTGTGGCGCCGGGGCATGGACGAGGCGGGCGCCGTACGCATCGCCGTCGAGGCCCTGTACGACGCCGCCGACGACGACTCCGCGACCGGCGGGCCGGATCTGGGCCGACGCATCTGGCCCACCCTCGCCGTCGTCGATGTCGACGGGGCCCGGTTCCTCGCCGACGACGTCCTGGGCGAGGTGGCCCTGCAGATCATCGCCGATCGGCGCGACAACCCGGGAGGTGCGCGATGAGCATGCCGTTCTACGTCTCGCCCGAGCAGCTGATGAAGGACAAGGCCGACTATGCCCGCAAGGGCATCTCACGCGGCCGTTCCGTCGTCGTGCTCGCCTACGACAAGGGGATCGCCTTCGTCGCCGAGAACCCCCAGAGCCTGCGCAAGATCTCCGAGATCTACGACCGGATCGCCTTCGCTGCGGTCGGCATGTACTACGAGTTCGAGAACCTCCGGGTCGCCGGCATCCGCTACGCCGACCTGCGCGGGTACTCCTACGACCGCTCCGACGTCAGCGCGCGGGGGCTGGCCAACGCGTACGCCCAGACGCTCGGCACGGTCTTCACCCAGGAGCCCAAGCCCTACGAGATCGAGATCGTCGTGGCCGAGGTGGGCCAGGACGAGGACCACGACCAGCTCTACCGGCTCACCTACGACGGCTCGGTGGCCGACCAGCACGGCTTCGTCGTGATGGGCGGCACGATCGCGCAGTCCGACGAGCTGCTGAGGGAGCGTTGGACGAAGGGGCTGACTCTCGGGGGGGCCCTGTCGCTCGCCGTCGACGCCCTGGCTCTCGACCCGGCGGGCGGCCCCGCCCGCACCATCCCGGCCGACCAGCTGGAGGTCGCCGTCCTCGACCGGCAGCGCCCGCGTCGCACGTTCCGCCGGCTCGGTGGTCAGCTCCTCACCGACCTGCTCAGCAGCGACAGCCCCGTGCACGACGCCCCGTCGACCGACGGCCCGCCCGGGCACCACGGGGTGCTCACCGGTGACGACGCCTCTCCGAGCGAGCCAGCCCCTCGCCCGCAGACCCCGGGCACCGAGCAGCCGTCCAACCCCGAGGCCCGCGCCGACGACGAGGAGCGCTGATCCGGGGCCAGTCGTGGGCTGGCCCGTGGTCAGACAAGGGAGCGCTGAGGCGTCAGCGCTGAGAGATGAACGCTGAGAGATGAACGCTGAGGGCCCGTAGCGCCACTCGGCGTACGGGCCCTCAGCGCCTGAGGATCAGCGACCGGCGGAGACCCGGTCGGCGTCGTCGGCCTCGTCGAACCCTTCCGGCTCGTCGAACCCTCCCGGCTCGTCGACCTCGTCCAGCGAGCCGGCGATCGGCGCCTGGTCGGCGTCGGCGGGGGCAGGCGCAGGGGCGGCCGGCTGTGTCGCGGGTGTGCCCGCAGTCGAGGCGCCCGCAGCCTCGGGAGCGGCCTGCTGCGCCAGCGCGGCGCCACCCAGGGTGGCCAGCATCTGTCGCACGTTGGCCAGCTGGCTGTTGATGCTGTCACGTCGCGTCGTAGCCGCCGCGAGCTCGCGCTCTGACTCGGTGCGGACGCGCTCGGCCTGGTCGCGGGCGGCCTTCACGAGCTGGGCCGCCTCGGCCTTGACCGACGCGAGCAGGGTCTCGGCCTGGGCGCGGGCCTCCGCGTGCGCCGCCTCGGACTCGCTCGACAGCAGCTGGGCCCGGGTCCGGGCCTCGGTGAGCCGTTGGTCGTGCAGGGCCAGCTGGGTCGAGAACTCCGCGGCAGCCTTGTCTCGACGCTCCGCCAGGGTGGTCTCGAAGTCTGCGGCGGCCGCCGAGACCTTGGCCCGTTGGCTCTCGTAGAGGGCTTCGGCCTCCTCACGCCGCGTCTGGGCCGCCCGCTCGGCGTCGTCCATCACCTCGTCGGCACGACGGCGGGCCGTCTCGAGGACGTGTGCAGCGTCGGCCTCGGCCTTGCTGCGCACCTCCTCGGCATACCGCGTCGTCTCGGCCCGGAGGGCATCCACCGCGGCGGCGGCCGAGGCTCGATGGTCGTCGGCGTCGGCGCTGGCCATGGCCCGCATGTCGGCGGCCTCCTGGTCGGCCAGGTGGAGGATCTTGCCGATCCGTTCGCCGAGGTCCTGGTAGCTGGGTTGACCCGCCGAACGCTGCGCCTCCTCCAGTGAGTGCGAGCGGGTGCGCAGGTCGTCGACCTCGGCACTGAGATCAGCGTGCGCGGTCTGCGTCTTGCTGAGCTCGACGGTCCGGTCGGCCGCCTCGCGTCGCGCGGCCGCCAGGGCCTTGGTCAGCTCTCCGAGGCGAGCATCGACCTGTACGGGGTCGTAACCGCGCATCACGGAGCGGAACGAGGATGAGTTCTCGGTCATGGTCGTGGCATCGTTTCTGCAGGGTCGTCCCTGCGCATCAGTGGGTCGGGTCCGTGGTCTGGAGGGAAGGGTCGACGGGGCCGTCCTCGTAGGAACCCCAGTAGAGCTCAGTGTCCACAGGGGGAGGTCCGTGGGCGGCGGGCAGGTCGTCGGTCCTGGGGGTGTGGGGTTGGGCGGTGTCGTCGGGGCTCGCTTCGTCAGGCAGTGTCGTGGCCGGCGCCGGAGGTGTGTGGGGGCGCTCGGCGGTGGAGAGCGCGGCTGGGGGCGCACCCGGGTCAGCCGAGACGCTCTCGAGCAGGTCTTCCGGCCGCTCCGCGACGGCCAGGGCCTCGATGACACCCGAGAGGTGCCCGAGCTGGGCGGCGATGTCGTCGCGTCTGGCGGCGAGCACATCGGACTCGTGGCGCGCCTCCTCGACCATCCTGCGGGCGTGGGCCCGCAGCTCGTCGGCCTCGGCCCGGGCCGCGGTGATGGTCTCCACCAGCTCGGTTCGGGTGGCCCGCCGCTGCTCGTGCGACTCACGCTGCAGCTTCTCGACCTCGGCGCCCGTTCGTTCGCGGATGAGGCGGGCCCCGTGCTCGGCCTCGGCCAGACGGCGCTCGGCCCGCTCGGCCACGGCCTGCGCGCCCAGCTCGGCCTCCGTGACGGCACGTGCGGCGTCCTGCTCGGCGCGAGCCGACGTGCGCAGGGCGTCGTCGCGGGCCGCCTGCAGCACCGCCTGGGCCTGCGACCGGAGGGACTCCGCCTCGGCGAGTGCCTCGGCCACACTCGACTCTGCCTTGTGGGCGGCCTGCGCGAGCAGCTCCTGCACGGTGGTCCGGTGCTGACGAGTGGTCTCCTGACGCTCCTGGTGCCCGAGCGCCCTGACCAGGGCAGCCTCGTCTCGGGCTCCCTCCAGCAGCTCCTGCATCGTGGCCCGCGCCCACTGCATGTGTCGTTCGGCCGCGGCGATGGTCTCGTCCGCCTTCGCCTGAGCGGTGGTCGTGACCCCCGCTGCGCCGGTCTCTGCCTGCGTCAGCAGCTGCTCCGCTCGTCGCCGGTGCTCCTCCAGCATCACCCCGGCTTCTTCCCGCAGGGCCTGCACCTCCGCCTGCGCCTCCTCCTTGAGGCGGGCCACCTCGGCCTCGGCGCCGGCACGCAGGGCCGCCAGCCGGGCTTCGGTCTGGGCGGTCAGCCGCAGGCGCTCGGCCTCCTGGGCGCGGGCGCGCACCTCCAGGTCGGCGACCTGAGCCAGCTGTCGCTCCGCCGACGTCGCCAGGACCGTGTCGGATTCCCTGTGGGCGGCTTCCAGCAGGCGAGCCCGCTCGTCACGCGCGGCCGCGAGCAGCTGGTCGGCTTCGTCGCGGGCCGCGCTGATCGCCTCCTCGCTGGTGCGCGCAGCCACCGCCGTCAGGATGGCGGACTGCTCGGCCGCGTCGGTGTGCAGCTGGTCGGCATCCTCCTGGGCCTCGACGAGGCGAGCCTTGGCCCGGTCGAGGGCAGCGACGGCGTCGGCGTGCAGGGCCGCTGTCTCATCGCGCAGCGCCTCCGCCTCGTCACGCAGCCGCGCCCGTTCGACGGCGGCACGGGCGGCCTCGGCCGCCACCTCGGCCCGCAAGGCATCAGCGTGTGTCTGCGCGCTGGCGAGGATGTCCAGGGTCTGGGCGGTGACGTCACCGAAAGACATCGTCGGGGCCGGGTGGGTCCCTGGGGTGGGGAGGCCACCCGACGAGCCCGCGGCCTCGTCGACCGCGTCGTCGTGGTGCTCGACGAGACCCTCTTGCGCGTCCTGCCACGGGTCCGCGGTGCCGTAGGTGTCGTCCGTCGCGCCGGCCCACGCGTAGGGGGCCGGCTCGCGAGGAACGAACCGCTCTGGCATGACGTCATGATTCCACGCGGCGGGGCACTCTGCGCCGTCAACGGGCAACCTCCCACCCCTGAGCACCGCCTGCCCTCGGCTCGTGGTCGGCTTGCCCCTCAGAGGGGGGTTTGCGCCTGCCCGGACGTCGTTCAGCCCGGGGGAGGCACGACCTCCCGCACACCTCCGTCACCGATCGAGGCGATCAGCCGGAGCTCGTCGTCTCGGTCGAGCCCGGCGGACCGGTCGGTCCGCGAGAGGCCCAGCTCCTGCTCCCAGGCCAGGGCGGCGCGCGTCGTCTCCTCCAGCGGTCGGGCCACGAGCCCGGCGTCCACCGCCGAGCTGTCGTCGTGTGCGCTGAAGCCCCGCCACTGCTCGTCAGCCATCCACAGGGCCAGCGAGCGCTTGCCCATGAACTCCTCCACGCCGCGCTCGCGCAGGACGGCGTCGCTGACCGGCACCCGGGGTCCGCGGTAGCCCGTCACCTGCTCGGCCGTCGCGATGACCTCCTCGAGGGTGCGCCGCGGGCCGTAGGCGTCGACGGTCCCGGTGCACCCGTCCAGCGAGGCGTCGACGAGCCATGCGGACAGGTCGGCGACGTCGACGAGCTGAGCCGCACGACCGGTGTGCTCCGGGACCAGGAGGGGTCCCCCGTCCTCCACGGCCAGGGCACACCGCCCGACCCAGTAGCCGAAGCGGTCGCTCCGGTCGCCGTACCCCGCGATGACGCCGGCCCGGGCGACCAGGGCGTCGGGCCCTCGCACGGTTCTGACCGCCTGCTCGCAGGCCACCTTCGCCGCGCCGTACTCCTCGCGGGTCGCGTGAGGAGTCTCGAGAGGTGCGAGGAGGGGCAGCTCTTGACCTCCGCCGACCACGCTGTGGTCGGCGTAGACAGACCCGGACGACACGTAGACCCAGCGGCGCGCGTGGGCCGACAGCGCCCGCAAGGCCCCCACGGCGAAGGCCGGCTGCCAGGTGAGCTCGACGACGAGGTCCCACTCCTGCTGCGGGAGGGCGGCGTACGCGTCGGGTCCGTCACCCGGAGCGACCGCGCCGCGGTCGGCCGCGACGAGCCGCGCGCCCGGGGGCGGGGCACCGCTCTCACCGCGCGCCAGGCAGGTGACGGCGTGACCCAGGCCCAGGGCGTGCCGTGCGACAGCCCCGCCGAGCCACGCGTTCCCGCCGAGGACGAGCACCTCCATCGGGCCAACGTCGCACAACCGACCACCCGCGCCAAGGGCTTCCGCTGTCGGCGGAGCGGCGAGCCCGGGGGCACGGCGAGCACGGTCGGCCTACAGTGAGGGGATGGAGCGGCGGATCTTCGGGATCGAGAACGAGTACGGCGTCACGTGCACGTTCGACGGGCAGCGCCGGCTGACGCCCGACGAGGTGGCGCGGTACCTCTTCCGCAAGGTCGTCTCCTGGGGCCGGTCGAGCAACGTCTTCCTCGGCAACGGCTCGCGGCTCTACCTCGATGTTGGCTCGCACCCTGAGTACGCCACGCCCGAGTGCGACGACCTGCGCGAGATCGTCATCCACGACAAGGCGGGGGAGCGCATCGTCGAAGGCCTCGTCGAGGACGCCCAGCAGCGGCTGCAGGAGGAGGGCATCGCGGGGGAGATCTACGTCTTCAAGAACAACACCGACTCTGCGGGCAACTCCTACGGCTGCCACGAGAACTACCTCGTCGGTCGGGCGGGCGAGTTCCAGAAGATCTCCGACGTGCTCATCCCCTTCCTGGTCAGCCGCCAGATCACCTGCGGCGCGGGGAAGGTCGTCACCAGCACGGCCGGAGCCCGGTTCTGTGTCAGCCAGCGCGCCGACCACATCTGGGAGGGCGTGTCGTCGGCCACCACCCGCAGCCGCCCGATCATCAACACCCGCGACGAGCCGCACGCCGACGCCGAGAAGTACCGTCGGCTGCACGTCATCGTCGGCGACTCCAACATGTCGGAGACGACCACCCTGCTCAAGGTCGGGTCGGCCGACCTGGTGCTGCGGATGATCGAGGCCGGGGTCGTGATGCGCGACATGGCGCTGGAGAACCCCATCCGGGCCATCCGCGAGATCAGCCACGACACCACGGGCCGCAAGACGGTGCGCCTGGCCAACGGCCGCGACCTCTCCGCACTGCAGATCCAGCAGGAGTACTACGAGCGCGCCATGGGCTTCGTCGAGCGCGAAGGCCTCAGTGCTCCCGTGCAGAAACAGGTCCTCGACCTGTGGGGGCGCACCCTGAACGCCATCGAGACCGGCGACCTCTCGCTCGTGGACACCGAGATCGACTGGGTCATCAAGAAGCGCCTCATCGACCGCTACATGGTCAAGCACGACCTCGAGCTGTCGGACCCGCGCATCCTCCAGCTCGACCTCGCCTACCACGACATCAACCGCCGTCGGGGGCTGTTCTACCTCATGCAGAACCGGGGCCTCGCGGCCCGGGTCTGCACCGACCTCGAGACCTTCGAGGCCAAGGTCCGCCCCCCGCAGACCACCCGCGCCAAGCTGCGGGGCGACTTCATCCGGGCGGCCCAGGAGCACCGGCGCGACTTCACCGTCGACTGGGTGCACCTCAAGCTCAACGACCAGGCCCAGCGCACGGTGCTCTGCAAGGACCCCTTCGCGTCGACCGACGTGCGGGTCGCTCGCCTCGTCGAGAGCATGTGACGAGTCGAACCCCCGTAGCTGCCCGGTCTGTGTCTCCGGGCACAGGCCGCACCGTTACGGTGTCGTGCGGTTACCACTCCCGACCCGAAGGCTCTCTCGCGTGCGCGCTCTTCCCCTCTCCATCGCAGCCGGTGCTGCCCTCCTCCTCGGCCTGACGGCCTGCGGCTCCACCGGGACCGCTACCGGGGGCCCCTCCACGGCACCCGGCTCCACCTCGACGGCGACGCCCAGCGCAGCGGCCACGACGGGCCCGGTTGCTGTCCACCCGCCGCTGAACACGGCCGAGGACCTCGCCGTGCTCGAGGGCGTCAAGGTCACCGGAGACGGGACCAAGACGACGCCGGTGGTCACGCTCACCAAGAAGCCCGTCAACGTCACCGCCACCACGGTCAAGGTCCTCAAGGAGGGCACCGGCGCAGCCAGCAGCGGCACGAGCCGGGTCTCCATCATCGAGGCCCTCTTCCACGGCACCACGGGCAAGCAGCTGGACACCTCCTACGGGAAGCCCGCGCAGTCCTTCGTGCTGAGCAGCACCAGCACCATCCCCGGCCTCAACATCGCGCTCGACGGCGTGAAGGCGGGCTCCCGCATCCTCTTCGCCATCCCGCCGGCCGACGCCTTCGGTAGCCAGGGCAACAGCGCCGCCGGGGTCGGCCCGACGGACAACCTCGTCGTGGTCGCCGACATCGTCTCGGTCGGCACGCCGCTGAAAAAGGCCCAGGGAGCCACCGTCGAGCCCAAGGCGGGCCTGCCCACCGTCACCTTCGACGCCACGAAGGGGCCGTCGATCACCGTCCCCAAGACGCCGGCCCCGACCAGCCTGGTCGCGCAGACCCTCGTGCAGGGCACGGGCGCCACGGTGGCCACCGGTCAGTCGGTGACGGTGCAGTACACCGGTGTCACCTACAGCACCGGCGAGGTCTTCGACTCGTCGTGGACCAAGCAGCCCGCGTCGCCGTTCACCTTCACGATCGGCGCGAGCCAGGTCATCCCCGGGTGGGACAAGGGTCTGGTCGGGAAGAAGGTCGGCTCGCGCATCCTGCTGGTGATCCCGCCCGCCGACGGGTACAAGGACAAGGCGCAGGGGAAGATCCCGGCGAACTCCACCCTGGTGTTCGTCATCGACATCCTCGACGCCGGCTGACGCGCACCGCGCCAGTCGACACCACCTGAGCACCACCCCATCCCTGCCTGAGGAGGCACCATGGCCCTGCCCGCCGACCGCACCAAGCCCGAGCTCGACTTCCCCGGTGACGAGGCCCCCACCGACCTCGTGATCGAGGATGTCGTCGAGGGCACCGGTGACGAGGCCGCCGCCGGACAGACCGTCAGCACCCATTACGTCGGGTGGGCCTTCTCCAGTGGCGAGGAGTTCGACTCGTCCTGGAGCCGTGGCGCCCCGCTCGACTTCCCGGTCGGGGTCGGCCGCGTCATCCAGGGCTGGGACCAGGGCCTGCTCGGGATGAAGGTCGGGGGCCGACGCAAGCTCACCATCCCCGCCCATCTGGCGTACGGCGACCGTGGCGCCGGCGCCGCCATCGCCCCCGGCGAGACCCTCATCTTCGTCGTCGACCTCGTCGACGTCCACTGACCGTCCCCTCACCAGCGCTGACCCCTTCACCACCGCTGACCCAGCCCTGACCCAGCGCCGACCCAGCGCTGACCAGCACTGACCCAGCGCCGACCAGCACTGCTCCGTACAGCACCCCCCCACGTCGCGCTTGTTGCCGCAGACGTGACCTTTTCTCCCTCCCAGAGGTAAAGGAAGGGCACATCGGCGGCAACAAGCGCGACGTGTTGGGGCGGGGTGCGGGGCGCGCGGGTGGCGGAGCGCGGCGCGCCGCGGGGGCTACCGGCGCGGAGGAGGGGCGCCCGCCGGAGGGGCGCCCGCCGGAGGGGCGCCCGCCGGGGGGGCGCGGAGGAGTGGGGGTCAGAGCAGGGTGGCGGCGTGGCGGCCGGCAGCGGCTGCGGCGAGGAAGCTCGCGGGGTCGTCGTCGTAGGACCGACCCATGGTGCGCAGCGGCACCGCCGACCCGCGCAGCGCCGGCTCGAGGTCGTCGACCTCCACGTCGTGCCGCGCCAGGCGACCCCCGGTCTGCTCGACCAGTCCGTCGACCTGTGCCGACACCCGGCTCCCGACCTCGCCGCGCAGGCGGGGGACCGGCAGGTCGGCCGGCACCAGCGCCACCCGCCCGTAGGCCGTGAGGCTGTGGTGCGAGACCCCTCGGTGCCGCTCGCGCGGGTCGGCCTGCGAGACCCGCAGCGAGGCGACCGGGCGCCCGCCGAGCGTTCCCGCCGCGTTGACGGCCTCGCCCGCCACGACCCCGGAGAACCCCCAGCGGGTGCCGGTGCCCAGGTTGCCCGGGCCCTGGGCTACGACGACGACGTCGGCCCCCACGACCAGCCGGGCCGCGAGCAGTGCCGAGTGCACCGTGACGGCCTCGTGGTCGCCGCCGTAGGCCTGCCCCACGGTGAGGCAGGCGACCAGGGCACCCGTACGGCGCAGCGCGGCGACTGTCGTCGAGAAGGCGGCGGGCAGGGCCCCTCCGTCGGTCATGACGTAGGCGACGCGGGCCTCGGGCCGCTCCTGGTGCACCCCGACCACGATGGCCGGCAGCGCCGAGTGCAGGTCGGCGACGACGACCGGCAGGCCCGCGAGGTCGTCGGCGTCGGCGAGCAGCGCGTGGTGGGGGCTCTCCTGCTCGTCGACGCCGAGCACCATGGTCTGCAGGGGGGTGTACCGGGCCTTGACCACGTGGCCCGGGCGGCCATCGGGGCCAGCCGGCAGCGCATCGTCCGCGCGATCGGGCAGCGCCACGACCAGCGCCAGACCACCCGTGCCGAGCCCCCGCTCGAGCGCCGTGGTGTTGACCAGGACCGTCTCGCCCGGCAAGGGGTCACCCGTGAGCTCGCCGTACGCGAG
>JBBRNQ010000075.1:0-21100 GCA_038230235.1 Actinomycetales bacterium | reverse complement strand
GGGGGCAACAAGGCGACGTGGACGCGAGGGGGCCATACCGTGGGCGTCATGAGAGCCGCACCCGCCGTCATCCAGCTCGTCGTCGCCGACATGGCCGCGAGCCTCGGCTTCTACCGACGACTCGGGCTCGAGGTCCCCGACGGGGCCGAGGGGGAGCCGCACGTCGAGCTCGACCTCGGCGGCCTGCGCCTGGCCCTCGACACGCACGAGACCATCCTGTCCTTCGACCCGGGGTGGACCCCACCGAGCGGTGGGCACCGCATCGCTCTCGGCTTCGCCTGCGACTCCCCGGCGGAGGTCGATGCGGCGTACGACGAGCTCACCGCTGCCGGCGCCACGGGTCACCTCCCGCCCTGGGACGCCTTCTGGGGCATGCGCTACGCCGTGGTGCACGACCCCGACGGCAACCCGGTCGACCTCTTCGCCCCGCTGGCCTGACCCCCCGGGCTCTCCCGCCTCGTCGGTGCCGCCCGGCCCGGACGCCGATCACCCCGTCCCCCGGCCCGCTTGTTGCCGCCCACGTGCCCGAATCGCTGTGAGGTCCCGCCGGTTCGGTCGCATCCGGAGCAACAAGCTGACTGTCTGGGGGGCCGCGGCTCACCTCCTCGTGACCACCGCGGGTGCGTTCGCCGACCCGGGGACGCCGACATCTGCGTGTCGCCGACGTCGTGCTCCCGGCCGGCGAGGGTCGACCCCCGGGTTCTCCTTCGGCCACCCCGCGGTGGCCCCCAGCCCTGCTCGGCTGGCTACCCGGCTGAGGGTGCGGCGGCGGGACCCCAGGGAGCGGCGTCCTGATCCGGCCGGGGCGAGTTTCGGCCAGGGCGTAGGCATTCCCCTCGCTGCGCGTCGTGGCGAAGATCGACTCGTCGCCATCGACTTCGACCACGACCACGACCACGACCACGACCACGAGGAGCTTCAGATGAACGCCACATCACGCCGCCTTGCCTGCGCCTTCAGCCTGATGGTCGCCCTGCAGGCGCCGACCGTCTGCGCGTTCGCCGCCAGCCAGACACCGCCTGTCAAGGCCTCGACGGTCGACATCTGGTGGCCGGGCGGGCGTGTGACGCCCACCGCACCGGCCGGGTGTGGTTCGGCCGCCGCCAGTACCGTGCTCGACCTGACGGGTTGCGGCGGGGCCGTGCAGGCGCCGTACCTCGGCGTCTGACTCCCTGGGTCTGTCGTTGCGCTGGGTCGGATGAGTCGTGTTCGCCGTCGAGATCGAGATCTCGCTCGCCGCAGCCGGGACCCGGAGTGCCGCGCGTGTCGCCTCCATCGTCCTGGCCGTCGACGGCATCGAGCACCTTCGCCTCGCCGACCGGGACCTGTCGATGCGGGGGATCGCCTACGTCCGCGCCTCATCCGCGCTGGACGCGGAGGAGCTGGCCAGGCGGGAGATCGCCTCGGCGCTGATGGAGTCGGGTGGTGCGGACCGGCTGGTCGGGTGCGCCGTCGTCGTGGACGCCTCGAGCGTCTACGGGGGGCCCGAGTGGCCGGTCACGCCCTGACCTGGCCCGGGCCGAAGCCCGGGCGCTGCACACCCCACGGCCGGCGTCGGGTCCGCTACGATTCTGTGCGTGGACGTCGAGTACGACCCCCACGTGTTGCAGTCCTTGGGGGTCGAAGAAGCAACCGAGCGTGTCTATGTCGCCATGATCGAGCATCCCGAGCTCGGCGTCGACGACCTGGCCGCGCTGCTCGACTGCTCGTCAGACGCCGTCCGCAGCGAGCTCGACCGCATGGCCGACCTGGCGCTCGTCTCCCGGGGAGACCACCGTCAGTCCTTTCTGGTGGTCCCCCCGGACCAGGCAGTCGAGGTCCTCATCGCCAGGGCTCACCGCGTGATGCAGGAGCAGGAGCGGGCCATCGACACGGCCCGGTCCAACCTCCCCAGCCTCGTCGACGTCTTCGTCCGCAGCCGCGCACGGCCCGCCCAGGGGCGCATCGAGGAGATCGACGAACCCGACACGGTGCGCTCGCGGCTCTTCCAGCTGACCCAGTCGGCACGAGTGCGAGCGCGCTTCATGGTCCCTGGGCCAGCCTTCTCGCCGGAGGCGACGGCGGCCTCCAGTCGGCTGGACCACACGCTGATGGCCGCTGGCGTCGACCTCGCGATCATCACCTCGTCCGAGTCGATCGGTGCCTGCCACTGGCGCGCGTACCTCGACGAGATCTCCGGCGCCGGTGCCGAGGTACGGGTGCATGACGCGCCGCCACTGCTCCAGGTGCTCATCGACGACGAGGTCGCGGTGCTACCCCGCGAGGGTGACCTGGGGGCCGTCATCCTGCACGGTGCGGACGCGGTGCGCGCCTCGGTCGCCCTGTTCGAGGCCACCTGGTCGCTCTCCTCACCGCTGGTCGAGCTCGATGACGGGCCCGCCACCAGCCTGACCCCTCGGCAGCGACAGGTCCTCATCCTGCTGTCGGCGGGCCACACGGACGAGATGATCGCCCGACGGATGCACTGCTCGAGCCGCACCGTAGGTCGCCTCGTCTCCGAGGTGTGCTCGGCGATGCAGGCGCACAGCCGCTTCCAGGCCGGCGTCCTGGCCGTGGAGCGGGGCTGGCTCGGTGGTGGTCGCGCCGACGCGTGTGGCTCGACGGACAGGCCGCCGGGCCCCGTCCCGCCTGCCGGATGACGTCCCCTCCCGGGTCAGGTCCGCCGCGACACCGGGAGGTTCCTCTCCCCGTGCTCGGCGGCTGGCCAGAGGTCCTAGGCGATCAGGACGGGCTGGGCAGCGGGCAGGGTCTGGGTCGTCCGCCCAGGCATGACGACGACCTCGTCGGCGTGAGCGAGCAGCGCGGGGCTGTGCGACGCCACGATGACCACCCGGCCTCTGCTGAAGCGGTGGATCACCTCGATGACGGCCTCCTCCGTGCGGGCGTCAAGACTCGCTGTCGGCTCGTCGAGGAGGCAGATCGGCCTGTCGGAGAGGAGGGCCCGCACCAGGGAGAGCCGCTGGCGCTCGCCGCCGGAGACGCTCGTCCCGTGACGCTGGGCCGGCGCGTCGAGACCGAGTGGCCCGTCGACCAGGTGACGCAGGCCGACGTCGTGGAGCGCGGTGAGGAGCAGGTTGTCGGCTGGCATCCATGCACTGCCCGAGCGTAGGCAGTCCCGGACCGAGATCCCGATGAAGGGGGAGCCCTGCTCGGCGAAGGCCACGCTGCGTCGAAGGTCCGCCACCGGCCACTGCTCGACTGGGATCCCGCAGACCAGCACCACGCCCTCGGACGCGGCGGCGAACCCGGCGACCACCGACAGCATGGTGGACTTGCCGACCCCGCTGGGACCGGCGAGCACCACCAGTCGGCCGGGGAGGGCTTGGGCCGTGACCGGGCCGACGCGCACTCCCGGCGCGGGATCGGCGGTGGCGCCGCGGAACTCGACGCTCACGGCGGTGGCGTCGTGCGGGTCCTGCACGACGTCGAGGACCTCGGCCGGGAGCGCCATCAGCTCGTCGAGCCGGTCGGCTGAGCCGCCGGCCTTGCGACGAGCCTGCGAGAGCTCGCCGAGGCGGGCCAGCGGCCCGAGCACCGCGACGAGGGTGGCCAGGAAGCCGCAGACCCCGCCGACGGTCGAGCGGCCGTCGGCCACGAGCGCCGCGCCCGCCACGACCCCCGCGATGAGCAACCCGGGGCCGGTCACCCGGATCAGGCTGTCCAGCACGGCCTGGGCGCGGCCGATGCGACGCTCGGCCAGCTCCATGTGGGCGAGCTCGCGGCCGAACCCCTCGAGGTAGTGGCGCTCCAGCCCGAACACCTTCGCGGTCCGCACCACCCTCAGGTACTCGGCCAGGTCGGCCGTGGCCCGGGTCTGGGCCTCGATACCGGCGCTGGCGTACTGTCTGACCCCGCGCAGGGCCCACGCGAGGGCAGCGGCCCCGGCCGCGAGGCCCACGACGAGCAGGGACAGCAGTCTCCAGTCGAAGAGAGCCATGAGGACGACGCCACCGGCGGCCGTCACCACCGACAGGCGTGCGCTCACGCGCGCGGACGTCAGGAGTGCCTCGCAGCGCTCCACATCGAGGCTGAAGCGAGTGACGAGCTCGTCCGGGCCGATCGACTCCGTCGTCGCGGCCGGCAGTCGCACGAGGCGTTCGGCGACCAGGGCCCGCAATGCCCGGGTCTCACGGGCGGCCACCACCGCCGACAGGCGGGTCCGCACGACGGCAAGGGCCCCTGACGCGACGATCGCGGCCACCACCGCCAGGATGGTGACGGTCCCCGGCATCCCCGAGGTCAGCGACCCGGTGAGGTACCCGACCGCCACCGGCACGGCCAGGTCGGCCACGACCGACAGCCCGCCAACGACGTAGGTCCAGCGCAGGGGTCCCGTCCCGACCCGGGTCTCGTCCCGCCACTGGTGCACTCGGTCGAGGCGTGGTGGTGTCGGCATGCTCACTCCTGGAAGGCAGACGTCGGCAGATGGGGACGGGCGGGGACGGGCGGAGTGGTCGGGGACCGTGCCGGGGGCAGCCCGAGGAGGGCTGCCCCCGGCGCAGGGCTCAACCGCCGTAGCTGACGCAGAGGTAGAAGCCGAGGCTCACGCACCACCCCATCCGGGGGTCGAGGTCCGGGCGGACTCGCACCAGTGGCGAGGTGGCCGCCAGCCCGTCCTCGGGCAGCTCGAACTCCCGGGTGGCGATGCGCAGCTGGGGGTGGACCGGCACGCCGACCTGCTCCAGGTGCTCGAGGGTGGCCGTCGCCTCGGTCAGGCGCCGGCGCTCTCCGTGCGTCGTCAGCTGGCCGATCTCGTTGACGTACCCCAGGAAGGCCTCCGACGAGATGATGTCGACGAACTCGTCGATCTGCCTGGTCAGCGCGTCCTTGTTGGCCTTGACGAGGATCTCGTCGAGGACCTCAGCCTCGCGATCCGCCCTGGTGTGCCGTGTTGCCGTGGTTACTGCCATGGTGCTCTCCCTTCTGGGTGGGACGGGCGCTGGATGCCCCCGACTCCTGGCGCGCGAGGGTCTGACCCGCCACGGTTCCGCTCACGCATCGGAACCGCCGGCGAACTTCTCGACCGCCGACAGCCACGCGGCGTTGTCGGTGGTGCCGGACACGAACGAGAAGTCGATGAGGAGCACGAGCGAGTCCCCGTCGGTGAGCTCCACGACCAGCGGAGCCCCGTACCGGTGGAAGAAGCCGAAGGAGGGGAAGCCGCCTCGGCTGCCGCCCGCCTGCAGCCGTCCGTACTCCGGCAGGTAGGCCTGTTGCACCGACGCGACCTCGGCGGGGTGGACCGTGCGCCACCCCTCCAGGGAGAGCTCGTCATCCGAGAGCCTGACCTCCCCCCGGTGGGCCATGACGACGCGCTGGTCGACGAGCCCGGCCACCCGTCGCGCCAGGGCTGTTCCTCGGAGCTCGCGGCGGGTCGAGCCCGCGTAGGGGGCACGGAGGTCCGTCATCGTCGGCACCTCCCGGCTCAGACGCTCGTGAGGATGGGCGTCGCGTTGTCGAACGTGTAGGTGACCTTGCGGATGCCGTCCGACAGGAGCTTGGTCACGCAGAAGATCGTCGGCCGGTCATCACCGAACTGGGAGCGCTGCAGCTTGACGCCAGTCGGGGGGACGACGCCCCGCCGACGCTGCTCGGCGGGCTGCAGCACGACCTCGCGGACGAAGGCGTCACGCTCGGCCGGGTCGTGGGAGTACAGCTCGGTGAGCAGGCGGACGAACCCGTCGGTGAGCACGTAGTCGCGGATCTGCTCGAGGCCCTCACGGGCCTCGGTGCGTACGAAACCCGCCGACATCGGGGGGAAGGTGCCGTTCTGCTCGATGGCGTGGTAATCGATCCGGTCGAGGGCGCCGTAGTCGGTGGCGTCGTCGTGGGGCTCGGACATGGGGTTCTCCTTCTTCGAGGGTGGGTCCACCGTTTCGCCGGCGGATCCGGGGGTCCGACGGGCGGATCCAGTCGGCTCTGGGCAGAGCGGAGCCTCGTGGGGCCAGGTCTGGCCCACGGGGGGACGGTGGGGGACTTCCGGGGCGCTAGATGTCGCGGGTCATCCGCACGCCGCCGAGGGCGAGGAGGCCGAGAGTCCATGCGGCGAGCACCAGGGTGGCGGCGCCGTGACTGAGCCCCTCGACCGGGGCCCCGGGTGAGAGCACGTAGCCGGCGGCGTTCATCGGCAGGTAGTCGCCCAGGGTCCGGGCCCCCTGGCTCGGCACGAGGGCGACGACGATGGGCACGACCACCAGCAGACCGATGAGCGTGGTGATCCCTCCCGTGGAGTGCCTGGCCACCGCTCCGAGACCCACCCCCATCAGGCAGATCGCGCCACCGACCAGCCCCATGACGGCGAGATACTCGAGCGTGTCGGTCCCGCTCAGCAAGCCGGCCCGGTCCACCGGACGAAGCGCCGGGGCGGCGCCGATGGCGACGACGGCGCCCCCGAGGACGGTGACGGCGAAGCCCGCGACAGCCATCACGAGAGCCTTGGCGGCATACAGGGCCTGTCGTCGTTGGACCGCGGCCACCAGCACCCTGATGGCGCCGCTGCCCCACTCGCTGGTGACGACGAGCACCGCGGCCGACCCGAGGAGGAGCTGCGCGAAGGCGAGGCCCATCGACGGCAGTGCCCGAAACGTGTCGTCGTCGACAGGCCGGCCGGCGCGGAGCTCACCGGCGAACCCGTAGCCGCCGATGATGCCGATGACGGCGATGAGGACCCCGGTGCCGAGGATGCACAGCACGACGGCCCGCTGGCTTCGGAGTTTGACGGCCTCGCCGCGCACCAGGCCGACCCAGGTGACGCGGCCCACTGCCCCAAGGCTGTCGCGAGGTCCTGTCGCCGATACCGTGCTCATGACCTCACCGCCGCGTGGTGCTGGACCGCGGGGGCCGGCTCGAGCGGGGCGGATCGCGGACCGGACGGCTGGCCCCGGAACTGCGTGCTGGGGTCCGTCAGGGCCAGGTAGCGCTCCTCCAGCGACGCGGTGACCGGCGTGAGCTCTGAGAGGACCAGGCCGTCCTGCACCGCAGCCCGGCCCACGTCCGCGCCGACCACCCCGATGACCTCGAGCCCACCGTCGACGGGACGGGTCTGCCAGCCGCGCCGCGCGGCCGTCGCCATCAGCGTGGGGTGGTGCTCGGCCCGCACTCGCACCCTCGGCTCCCCGCCGTCGAGGAGCTCGGCCAGTGGACCGGTCCGAAGGACGTGTCCGGCGCCGATGACCACCACGTCGTCAGCGCACGTGGCCACCTCGGCCATCACATGGGACGACAGCAGCACGCAGCGGCCCTGCGCAGCAAGGTGTCTCACCAGACCTCGCATCCAGATCACCCCTTCGGGGTCGAGTCCGTTGATGGGTTCGTCGAGCAGCAACGTGTGGGGGTCGCCGAGCATCGCGGTCGCGATGCCGAGGCGCTGGTGCATTCCCAGTGAGAAGCTCCTCACCGCCCTGCGCGCGACGTCTGTCAGCCCCACCATCGCGAGGACCTCGTCGACCCGACGGTCCGGGATCGCCTGGGTGCGAGCGAGCGCACGCAGGTGGGCGCGCGGCGACAGCGAGGGGATGACCGCCCCTCCGTCGAGGAGGGCGCCGACCGTGTGCAGCGGCGCCGCGAGCCGTCGGACGTCCATGCCGTCGACCGTCGAGGACCCCGCGTCCGGCGACTCGAGCCCGAGGACGAGACGCATCGTCGTCGACTTGCCGGACCCGTTCGGCCCCAGGAAACCGGTCACCCGCCCGTCCATCGCCGTGAAGCTCACGTCGTCGAGAGCGAGCGTCGTGCGATAGCGCCGGGTCAGTCCGTGCACCTCGATCATCGTGCGGCCTCCTTCTCGTGCTCCAGTCGTCTGCTCCCCAGCGTGGTCGGAGGTCCGTCGCCCGTACCAGCCCCTGGGCCTGACGTCAGGTCGCCATGACCGGAAGTGGACAGTCCGCGCGGCCGGCCGGTCGTGGTCTCGTCCAGCGGTATCCCGGCCTCGGCCCTTGCGTAGAGCTGCCGGTACAACCCCTCGGTGGCCATCAGCTCCTCGTGCCGGCCGGACTGCACGATGCGGCCGTGGTCCAGGACGAGGATGAGGTCGGCGGAGCGGATGGTCTGCAGTCGGTGGGCGACGATCACCCTGGTCATCCGCTCGCGGGCGAGGTGCTCCATCACCTCGCCCTCGCGCTCGAGGTCCAGGGCGCTGGTCGCCTCGTCGAGGACCAGGACCGCCGGCTGGCTGGCCAGAGCCCGCGCCAGGGCGATCCGCTGACGCTGGCCACCCGACACGTTGCCGCCCATCTGGGCGATCCGGGTGTCGTAGCCCATCGGCATCGCGGTGACGTCGTCGTGCACCACGGCTCGCCGCGCCGCGTCGACGACGCTCTCCAGCGCCGTGTCGCTCCCCCAGGAGATGTTCTCGGCGATGGAGACGTTCTGCAGTACGGCGTCCTGCGCCACGTAGGCCACGTGCCGATAGAACGCGTCCCGACGGTGGGCACCGATCAGGCGCCCGCCGTAGCGGATCCCTCCCGCGCCCGGCTCGTACAGCGCGGCGATCAGCTTGACCAGCGTCGACTTCCCCGACCCGGACGGCCCGACGACCGCCACGCACGAGCCAGCGGGGACGTGCAGGCTCACCCGGTCGAGCGCCAGCGGCGCCCGGGGTGCATAGCGGAAGCTGACCTCGTCGACGTGGATGTCCTGGCCCACGAGCACCTCGCCCGACTCGTCGAAGGTCGTGTCCGGCTGGGCATCGAGGATGTCGGCGATGCGGGCCACGATCACGCGCGCCTGCGCCGCCTTGATCCCGAACCGTCCGAGGGTGGACATCTGCGCGAACAGGGCCGAGGACAGCATCTGCACCTGCAGCACCTCACCGAAGGTGAGCCCCTCACCCAGCGTCGTGGTCACGGCGATCACGGTGAGCAGCAACGGCACGTAGGACTGGGCGAAGCCGAGTGTGCCGTGCACCAGGCCGGCCAGCGCACTGGAGCGCCAGGCCCACCACGTCGTGAGGGCGTTGGCGTCGGCCCACGCCCGCTTGAAGTGCGCTTCCGTGCCGGAGGTCTTGACCATCGCGGCCGTGGTGACGAAGTCGACCTGCACGCCGCTGCCGGTAGCGGCGTGCTGCATCTGCCGGTCCTGCAGAGCCCCCAGACGTCCCTGGGTGGCGAGCAGCACCACGAGGCCGGCGACGAAGACGACCCCCGACACGGCCCAGAGCCGCCAGGAGACTCCCCAGATGGCGCAGCCGACGGCGGCGACGACGACGACGCTGATGACTCCGGACACGAGGTCGTCGGTCACGAGGGTCCGGAGCTCGCGCACGCTGGAGAGGCGGTAGAGGAGGTCGCCGACGGGTCGGGTGGCAAAGAACGAGTAGCGCGCGTCGACCAGTCGGTCGAACACCCCACGCTCGATCTCACGCCCCACGGTCAGCGCCACCCGGGTCGTGGCGAGGGTCGACGCCAGCGAGGCGAGAAGCAGCCCCACGCCGACGGCCAGGACGAGGGCCACCACGCTCGTCCCGGTCGGCGATCCGGCCGCGGGTGCGCGCGACCCGTCGACCAGCCGCCCGACGAGTACGGGGACGCCGAGGGTCACCGCTGTCGCGAGCAACGAGAGTGCCAGCAGGCCCGCCAAGGGCTTGCGGGCCGCGACCACATAGGGCACGAGGTGCCGCCATGTCGGACGGTCGCGGACCGTCGGTCCCGGGGCAGCGGGTCCCCCCGAGACGCTGACGGCGATCCCGCTGAACCGTTCCCAGAACTCCTCGACCCGCACCCGGCGACGTCCCGAGGCCGGGTCGACCAGGTCGACGTACCGGGGACCGAGGGCGCGGACGACGAGGAAGTGGTTGCCGTCCCAGTGCGCGACGAAGGGAGTCGAGAGCGCGGGGCGGGTAGGCGCCGCCCGACCGGCGACACCGGCGACACCGGCGACACCGGCGACACCGGCGACACCGGCGACGCGGAACGCGCGGGCGTCGTATCCCTCGGTCCGCAGGATGTCGACCAGGTCACGCACCGTGAGGCCGTCACGTCCGGGGTCGTGTCGCTCACGCAGGGCCCGGAGGCTGGGTGCTCCGGCGTAGGTCGACATCAGCATGGCCACGGCGACGAGACCGCACTCGGTCTGGGTCATCTGCAGGTAGGTCTTCATGGCGCCAGCCACAGCACGCCGGTCGGCGGGATGAGCTCCGCCTGCTCTGCGAGCGCGAGAGCGACCCCGCTCCGCCCGAGCATGAGCGAGTGGTTGAGAAGGTGTCGGTTGAACGACCGGTGGAGCAGCTCGGGGAGGGCCCGCCCGGCCAGCTGCGCGAACCCCTCGCTGGCGGCGGTCCCCAGCTCGGTCCGTCCTGTCGCCCGGGCGACCTCGGCCAGCACCCAGAGGTTGCCGGCGTCGCCGTGGCACAGCGACACGTTGTGACCGAAGCCCTCCTCGAGGAGCCGGGTCGAGAGGCCCTCGAGCTCGAGGTCGGCGAACGAGGGGGACTGGCGCCGGACGGCGGCGCGTCCGAGCAGCTGCCCGGGGATGCCGTGGCACCAGCCCCACGACAGGCCGATCGGCTCACTCCCGGAGCGTCGCTCCTGCGCGATGAGCTCGTCCGCCCGATGCAGCAGGCGCTCCACCAGGGGGTCGGTCCGGTCGTGTCCGGCCAGCCGCCCGTAGGCCGTCAGGTAGGCGGCGACGCCGATGACGCCGTGTGCGAAGCCTGGGTAGCCGAGAGCGGGGTCGGCGGACCCCGACAGGTCGGTGGTGCCCGCGCGGGCCAGGACGTGATCGGCCACCCGGGCGGCGCTGCGCTCGTATTCCGCTCGCAGTCCCGGAGCGGCCAGGGCGGCCAGCCCGAGGGCGGCGCCCAGGACCCCTGCCGCCCCGGAGAGGACGTCGAGCCCCAGGCCGGCTGCCCGCTCGTCGACGACGCAGGTCCACAGCCGTGCGCACCGCGCTGCCAGCTCGTCGTCGGCGAGCAGGCGGGCGATCTCGGCCGCGGAGTAGACCATGCCGTGGATGCCGGTGTACGCGCCGTCGCGGACGATCCCGGCGCGGACCCTCGGATCCTCCAGGAGGGCGATGAGGGGGACGGCCCACCTCCGGGCGAGGTCGAGCGAAGCCGTGCCCAGCACCGGCGAGAGGTAGGCCTGGGCCAGGGCGACTCCCGGGGACCCGCCGTAGACGTCGGACCCCAGCTCGCCGACCCGCCAGAACTGGAAGGCGTCAGGTGAGATCTCCGCTCCGATCCACGTCGTCGGGACGGTGCTGGACCCGTGGACGGCGGCGGCGGAGACGGGTGCCACCAGGTCGCGCACGAGGGCGGCCACCGTGGAGGGTGGCGGCGATGGGCGCTCGGCGTCGGGTCGGACGCTGAGGCCCGTGCGGTCCGCGTCGCGGGGGAAGCGGGAGACGTAGCTGAGCCGGATCACCCAGAGGTTGAGGGCGAGGTCGTCCTCGTCGGCTCTCGCGACCCGGCCCAGGACCTGTTCCACGGGACTGCGCTCGAGGAACCCGGTGGACACCCGACCGTCGGGGCCGTCCAGCGAGGTGCCGCGCGCGGTGACGGAGAAGTACGGCGTGTCACCGCGCGACATCTGCCGCACCTCGTCACGCAGCACCTCGCTGGGCACGTGGTCGCGGGCGATGGCGATGCGATGGAGGACGAGGTCTCGGCTGGGCGGGTTGCCGTTGAGTGAGGGGTGAGTGGCCATCCGGAGCAGCTGCCCGTAACGCTGCGTGTCTGCGAGGACCACCCGCGTCCGCACCCGCTCGTCGAAGAGCTCGTCCACCCACGTAGCGAGCTCGTGACGGTGCGTCGTCACCCAGCGGTACAGCCTGCTGAAACCCTCGCTCAGCGCCGCCACCTCCTCGTGGACGTCCAGGCCACCCTTGGGGAAGCTCGCGCGACCCGTCTGCGGCAGGTTGCGCAGCTCCATGTGCATCGTGTCGAGGAAGGGGTCCACGACCACCAGGCTCTTGAACGGCGAGACCTGGCCCTCGTCGTAGCCGAGGGCCCCGACGTCGACACCAGGCAGCTGCTGGTTCGGGTTGGCCATGACCGTCGGGAGCATGCCGGTGGCGTTGACCGTCTCGGCGAGCCGCAGGGCCGCTGGTGACGGGGGTGCACCGAGGCGGACCGCCACGTTGCCGAGCACGGTCTCGACGTCCACCAGCACGGGAGCAGCGTCGACCGCGAGGAAGTTCTCGTAGTGCAGGTCATTGGCCCGCAGGAAGTGGAGCACCCCGAGCAGGACGCCGCCGGCCCGGTAGAACTCCTCGCCGCGAGCGGGAGCTCCCGTGTCGTCGACGAGCTCGAACCAGCCGTGGTCGTCGGCGTCGACGACGGCCGTGACCGGCAGCCGCAGCCGCGGATCGGCGCGTCCCAGCCGCTCGAGCACCTCGGCGTAGGCCTTGTCGATGCGCGAGGAGCGGGGTTTGTAGACGAGTCGCGAGCCGTCGGTCATCTCCACGTGGGTGACCGTCCGGCCGCAGTGGTGGCGGTCGCCGGCGCCCGGGGCGAGGGACCGGACCTGAGCTCCCGAAGAGACCCCGAGGACGGAGCAGAGCCGGCCCCGGTCGGTGTCGAGGTCCGTGAGCAGGGCCGCCGTGTGCTCGACCGCCTGCGCCGCGAGCAGCCTCGCCTGTCCCACGGAGGACGGGTACCTCCGGGCGAAGCGCTCGCGGGCGCCAGGGGATCTCATCCGGCTCGAGAAGTCCTCAAAGCGTAGGCGCGCCGTACTGCCGTGCAGGTGGCCTGCTCGCCGAGCCTCGTCGAGGTCGCCGATCGCCGGGCGAAGCAACTGCGACTGCCCCAGGTCGACGAGGTGCTTGGCGAGGTCGGTCGCCACCGCCTCGAGATCCGCGAGGAGGTGCCGATGGCGGGCGAGGGTGGGGCGGATGGTCTGGAGCTCGGCCTCGATGCTGTCGCAGATCAGATCCACGAACGGGACCCGTCCGAGACGCCTGAGGATGGGCGACCACGGGCTGTCTGCCGGCCGGGATCCGGAGGACCGGTCTGGGGCCGTGAGGTGGCCGGCCGCCGGGGACGCCGGAGCGGTCAGGCGGTGCAGCAGCGCGTCGACCTCGGTCGTGGAGATCTCGGGAAACAGCGCGTAAGGGCTCGGTGCTGGAGCGGTCATCGGTCCACCTCGTCTTCTCGGGTGGAGTCCGGCAGCACCGGGCGCGTGCGCGGTGGCGCTGCCGGACCCACGGACGGTCCTGGCTCAGAACCACCCGCAGATGAAGCCCTGACACTCCCACGAGAGCGTGCACACACGGCCGATCGTGTACGTGCCGGGGATGGTCCACCACCCGCCTGCCTGGGCACCGAGCTCACCGGAGAGGTCCTGGTCGCTCAGCTCGGACACCAGCGATCCGGTGGGGTCTTCGAAATCCTTCATGGCGTTGCTCCTTTCGGCGCCGGCGACCATCGCCTGCGCTGGAGGACCCGTGGCATCGGCTGTCAGCGGCTCCCGGCCCCACCGGTCCGTCCGGTGAGGTGGCTCCCCGGCCGGGCCGGAAGAGCTCTCATCGACGGTGCAGGCTTCGGGGCCCGATCGGGAAGAGGAGGCGTGGTCAGCAATGCGCCATGTCGCACAGCAGACACGACACGGGTGACGGCCCAGGGCGCACCGGCGCGCCCAGCGACGGAGCGACGTTCAGGCCGGCTCGGGCACCTCGGTGCGAGCGGAGACGTCGTCAGCGAGCACCTGCGGCATGGTCACGCCGGCCAGGACCGTGAGGACCGCCGCGGCGAGGACGGCCCAGAAGACCGCGGCGCCCGCAGACGTCGCCGTCCCCGGGTCGGTCTCCGGGCGGCCGCTGGAGGCGACGACGTGGTTGGCGACGGCTCCGAAGATCGCCGCTCCGACGGCCGACCCGATGGAGCGGGCGAACATGTTGGTGCCCGTGACGACGGCGCGCTCTCCCCACTCGACGCTGGCCTGGGCGGCGATGAGGGACGGGCTCGCGACGAGGCCGAGTCCGAGACCGATGACGAAGCAGGCGACGGCGACCACGGCGACGGACGGCCGCTCACCGGCGGCGGCGAGCACGACGGCGCCCACGACGGTGAACGCCATCCCGACCAGGATCGTCGGGCGGAAGCCGAAGCGCAGGTAGAGCAGCCGGCCCGACAGGGTGGCGGCCACGGGCCACCCGACGGTCAGCGCGGCCACCGCGAGGCCACCGACCAGGGGGGAGACCCCGAGCGAGTTCTCGAGGTAGGTCGGCACGAACGAGGTGAGCCCGATGAGGATGGCCCCGACGCCGAGCGACAGCAGGCTGGTCGTGAGCACCAGGCGGCGGCTCAGCACCCACAGGGGCAGGACCGGCTCGGGCGCCCGCCGCTGCACGGCCACGAAGCCCGCGAGCAGGGCCGCTCCGAGGACGAAGACGGCGATGCCGACCGGCGAGCCCCACGCCCAGGCCTGCCCGCCCTCGAGCACCCCGAGGATGAGCAGGGTCATGGCCACCGTCAGCAGCAACGAGCCGAGGTAGTCGACCCGGTGCGGGCGCCGCTCGACCGACTCGTGCAGGTTGCGCCAGATGAGCCAGCCCGCCACCAGGCACACGGGCACGTTGATGAAGAAGATCCACCGCCAGATGCCCAGCTGCGAGAAGAGACCACCCAGGGTCGGGCCCACGACGGACGACACGGCCCAGACGCTGGCGATGTACCCCTGGGCCTTGGCCCGCTCGGCGACGGTGTAGATGTCTCCGGCGATCGTGATCGACATCGGCTGCACGGCGCCGGCTCCGAGGCCCTGCACCGCCCGGAAGACGATGAGGGCCGGCATGCTCCACGCCAGCCCGCACAGGACCGACCCCAGCAGGAAGAGCCCGATCCCGAAGAGCATCAACGGCTTTCGGCCGTAGGTGTCGGCCAGCTTGGCGTAGACCGGCACCGACACCGCCTGCGCGAGCAGGTAGACGGAGAAGAGCCACGGGAACTGCGCGAAGCCGCCGAGGTCCTTCACCACCGACGGCACGGCGGTGGCCAGGATGGTCGCGTCGACGGCGATGATGCCGGTCGAGACCATGAGGGCGATGAGGATGGGGCCGCGGTCCGAGCGCAGGCCGACACCGGCTCGCCGGTCGCGGGCAGTGGCATCGGCGAGGTCGGTCACAGGGGTTCCAAGACGGCAGGCGGCCCGGTTCATTCCCACACGTCGGTCTGGGACGGTCTGGGCGGGGGAGGGGGGTCAGGCCAGCTGCCAGCTGCGCTTGCTGAGGCCGTACCAGAAGCCGTCGATGACGCTGCGACTCGCGATGGGACCGCCGCCCGAGGCGGCGTGGGCGGCGCCGAGGGCGACGAAGAGCGGGGCGAAGTGCTCGGTGCGGGGGTGGGCCATCCGCGCCGACGGGGCCTTGTCGAGGAAGTCCAGCAGGGCGTCGACGTCCTCGTGGGCCATCGCCTCCTGCGCCCACTGGTCGAACTCCTTCGACCAGCCGGGGGCCTCGTAGTCCGGGGCGAGCTCGGGGTGGAAGGCGCTGAGGTTGTGGGTGGTGAAGCCCGAGCCCACGATCAGGGTGCCCTGCTCGCGCAGGGGCGCGAGCTTCTGCCCGATGCCGAAGAGGGTGCGCGGGTCGAGGGTCGGCATCGACATCTGCAGCACCGGCACGTCGGCGTCGGGGAACATCTCGACGAGCGGGACGTAGGCCCCGTGGTCGAGGCCGCGGGTCTCGTCGCGCACGACCTCGGTGCCGGGCCCGGCCAGCAGCTTCGTCACCTCGTCGGCGAGCTGTGGCGCGGCGGGTGCGTCGTACGTCACGTCGTAGTAGCGCTGGGGGAAGCCCCAGAAGTCGTAGACCAGGGGCGCGCCGGTGGTGGAGGACAGCGCCAGGGGCGCGTTCTCCCAGTGGGCGGAGACCATGAGCACGTTGGCCGGCTTCGAGGTGGTGGTGAGGTCGGCGGACCACGCGGCGAGCTCGGCGGTCCACCGGGTGTCGTCGGCGAGCGGCGGGGCTCCGTGGCTGAGGTAGAGCACGGGCTGTGAGGTCATGTCCACACCCTACGCGCAACAAGTTAAACCTTCAACTAGTCTCACCATGGTGACGGGGTGGAAGGACAAATAGGACTGGGGTTATCGTCTGCAGCGCAGCGCCTCGTCCATGCCGTGACGAATCCACGGCACGAGGGTTGCAGGAATCGAGGTCGTCACGTGGCTGCAGGGAAGGGGCGCAAGCTCGTCATCGTCGAGTCGCCCAACAAGGTCAAGTCGATCGCGGGCTACCTCGGGGGCGAGTACGACGTCGAGGCGTCCGTCGGGCACATCCGCGACCTGCCCAACCCGTCGGAGCTGCCGGCCGACATGAAGAAGGGCCCGTTCGGCAAGTTCGCGATCGACGTGGACAACGACTTCGCTCCGTACTACGTCGTCGACGCCGACAAGCGCAAGAAGGTGGCGGAGCTCAAGCGCGCCCTCAAGGACGCCGACGAGCTCTACCTCGCCACCGACGAGGACCGCGAGGGCGAGGCCATCGCCTGGCACCTGCTCGAGACCCTCAAGCCGCGCGTCCCGGTCAAGCGGATGGTCTTCAACGAGATCACCCGCGAGGCCATCCAGCGCGCGGTGAACAACACCCGCGAGCTCGACAAGGACCTCGTCGACGCGCAGGAGAGCCGCCGCATCCTCGACCGCCTCTACGGCTACGAGGTGTCGCCGGTGCTGTGGCGCAAGGTGCGCCAGGGCCTGTCGGCCGGCCGCGTGCAGTCGGTCGTCACCCGCATCGTCGTCGAGCGTGAGCGCGAGCGGATGGCCTTCGTGCGGGCGTCGTACTGGGACGTCGAGGGCGACTTCACCACGCGCACCTCGGCCGGCGAGACCAACGTGTCCGACACCTTCACCGCCCGCCTGGCGGCCCTCGACGGCCGTCGCGTGGCGAGCGGCCGCGACTTCACCGACGCCGGGGTGCTCAAGTCGTCCACCGTCGTCGCCCTCGACGAGCGGATGGCCCGCGTCGTCGCCGAGGCCGTCCCCCGGGCCGCTGTCGCCGTCAGCGACGTGCAGGAGAAACCCTACACGCGTCGACCCGCCGCGCCCTTCACCACCTCCACCCTGCAGCAGGAGGCCTCCCGCAAGCTGCGCCTCAACGCCCGCAACGCGATGCGCGTCGCCCAGCGCCTCTACGAGGGCGGCTACATCACTTACATGCGCACCGACTCGACGACCCTGTCGCAGTCGGCGCTCACCGCCGCGCGCAGCCAGGCCCGCGACCTGTACGGCGCCGAGTACGTCCCGCAGGAGCCGCGCGTCTACGCCTCGAAGGTGAAGAACGCCCAGGAGGCGCACGAGGCCGTGCGTCCCGCCGGAGACCGGTTCCGCACCCCCGCCCAGGTCGCCGGCGAGATCCGTGGGGACGAGTACGCGATGTACGAGCTGATCTGGAAGCGCACCGTCGCCTCGCAGATGACCGATGCGACCGGCTCGACGGCGACGATCCGCCTCACCGCGACACTCGAGGGCGACGCGACCGCCGTGGCCAAGGCGGCTGACTTCAGCGCCAGCGGCACGGTCATCACCTTCAAGGGCTTCCTCGCGGCCTACGAGGAGGGCAAGGACGACACGGCCCCCGCCCGCAGGGGCGAGGACGGCGACGAGCGCCGTCTGCCGCGCCTGTCGGTCGGGGTGCCGCTCGCGACGCTGCGCACGGAGGCCGACGGCCACGAGACGACGCCCCCGCCGCGCTACACCCAGGCCACTCTCGTGAAGGCCATGGAGGAGAAGGGGATCGGGCGTCCGTCGACCTACGCCCAGATGGTCGAGACGATCGCCGACCGGGGCTACGTCACCAACCGCGGCAACGCCCTCGTGCCCTCGTGGCTCGCCTTCGCCGTGACCCGGTTGCTCGAGGAGCACTTCCCACGCCTGGTCGACTACGACTTCACCGCCGCGATGGAGGAGGACCTCGACAAGATCGCGGGCGGCACGGAGCAGCGGGTCGCCTGGCTGAAGCGCTTCTACTTCGGTGACGAGGCGACCTCGTCCGAGGGCCTGCGCGACCTCGTCGCCGACCTCGGCGACATCGACGCCAAGGAGATCTCCACCATCCAGCTCGGCGACGGGATGGTCGTGCGCGTCGGTCGCTACGGCCCCTACGTCGAGGAGGTTTCAGTGGGGGGCTCCGCCCCCCACGCCCCCCAAGGCACGGACGGCGCTGGCGCGCCGGACTCCTCTTCACCCTCCGAGGCTGCGCCTCGGAGGGTGACGATCAACGACGACATCGCCCCCGACGAGATGACCCCCGCCAAGGCCCGCGAGCTGCTCGAGGCCGCCGCCGACGACGGTCGTGTCCTGGGAACCGACCCGGGGTCGGGCCGCGAGATCATCGCCCGCGCAGGGCGTTACGGTCCCTACGTCACCGAGGTCCTCCCGCCGGAGCTGGTCGACCTCAAGGGCAAGAACAAGGTCAAGCCGCGCACCGCCTCGCTCTTCAAGGACATGGACCTGGCCACGATCAGCCTCGAGACCGCCCTGCAGCTGATGTCGTTGCCCCGCGTCGTCGGCACCGTCGACGACGACGAGGGCAAGCCGGTCGAGATCACGGCGCAGAACGGCCGCTACGGTCCCTACCTCAAGAAGGGCACCGACAGCCGCTCGCTCGTGACGGAGGACCAGCTCTTCACCGTCACGCTCGAGGAGGCGCTGGCCGTCTACGCGCAGCCGAAGCAGCGGGGACGGGCGGCCGCCGCCCCGCTCAAGGAGCTCGGAGCCGACCCCGTCTCGGGCAAGCCGGTGGTCGTCAAGGAGGGCCGCTTCGGGCCCTACGTCACCGACGGTGAGACCAACGCGACCCTGCGCCGCGACGACGACCCCGAGACGATCACACCGGAGCGCGGCTTCGAGCTGCTCGCGGACAAGCGGGCGGCCGGTCCGTCGACGCGGAAGCGCGCGGTGAAGAAGACGACGACGAAGAAGGCCACGGCCAAGAAGACGACGGCGAAGAAGACGACCGCCAAGAAGGCGACCACCAAG
The DNA here is from genome assembly GCA_038230235.1 of Actinomycetales bacterium. GTDB lineage: Bacteria > Actinomycetota > Actinomycetes > Actinomycetales > Dermatophilaceae > Lapillicoccus. The sequence goes on along the minus strand of JBBRNQ010000075.1, from coordinate 2,192 downwards.
ACCGCCGTCAAGAAGTCGTGAGCGGGGCCGGGCCGGGCCTCGAGCCCTCGACCCAGCGGGCGCTCACCCACCGCCTGCGGGTCGAGCAGTCGACCAGCCGCCTGCCGTCCGTGGCGGCCGGTCTGGTGCGCGGAGGCCGACTGGTCTGGTCCGACGCCGTCGGCACCGTCGACGGCCGGGAGGGTGGGGCGCCGGCCGACGCCGACACCCAGTACCGGATCGGCTCGATCACCAAGACCTTCGTCGCCGTGCTGGTGCTCCGGCTGCGTGACGCCGGGTCGGTCGACCTCGACGACCGCTTCGAGGAGCACGTGCCCGGCAGTGCCTTCGGTCGCGCCACCGTGGCCCAGCTGCTGTCGCACTCGTCGGGGCTGCAGGCCGAGACCGACGGGCCGTGGTGGGAGCGCACTCCCGGTGCTGGCTGGGACGACCTGGTCTCGGCCTCCACCCCGGTGGCGCGCACCCGCGCCGGCCGGCGCTTCCACTACACCAACGTCGGCTACGCCGCCCTCGGTGAGCTCGTCGCGAGAGCCCACGGCCTCCCGTGGCACGAGGTGGTGGCCCGAGACCTGTTGGCACCACTGGAGATGCGGCGTACGACGCCTCGCCCCGCCGGCAAGTCGGCCCAGGGTCTGGCCGTGCACCCGCTCGCCGACCAGCTGCTGCTCGAGCCCGAGCACGACGCCGGCGCGATGGCGCCCGCCGGCCAGCTCTGGTCGACCGTCGACGACCTCACGCGCTGGGCCGCCTTCCTGGGTGGTGACCTCGGCGACATCCTGTCCCGAGACACGATGGACGAGATGCTCGAGCCGCAGGTGGTGAGCGACCTGCCCGGGCTGGCCTGGACCGCCGCCCACGGCCTCGGGTGGCAGGTGTGGAACGTCGACGGGCGGCGCTATGCCGGCCACGGTGGCTCGATGCCGGGCTTCCTCGCCGGGCTGCAGGTCGACCGCGAGAGCGGCGACGGCGTCGTCACCTTCGCCAACACCACGTCGGGCATGTCGGCGTTCGGCCGCGAGCTGCTGCAGCTCGTCGCCGAGCGCGAGCCCCTCGACCCGCCCGTGTGGCGGGCCGGCGGCTCGTCGTCCGCGGCCGTCGAGCTGGTCGGTGCCTGGCACTGGGGCCCGAGCCGCCTCGAGGGCCGGGCCGCCGGGGACGGCGGCCTCGTCCTCGGTCTGCCGGGCGAGGGCCGCGGTTCCCGCTTCCGGCTGGTGGCGCCCGACGAGTGGGTGGGCCTCGACGGCTACTACGCCGGGGAGCCGCTGCGCGTCGTCCGTGACGCCACCCACGCGGTGAGCCATCTCGACCTCGCGTCCTTCCGCCTCACCCGCGAGCCGTACGACGCCGCCCGCGACATCCCCGGTGGCGTCGACCCGGCCGGCTGGCACTGACAGGGCCCTGGCCGCCGGGGGCGCTGCCCGACCGCCCTACCAGCGGCGGTCCTGCGGTCCGGGACCCAGCCCGACGTGGGCCGGCAGGGCGTGTCCCTCCCGGGTCAACCGGTCGGCCCATCCCGGCGGGACCCACGTGCGGCCCACGAACTGGGGGTGGGCCGGGTGCACGGTCCGGGCCCAGAGGGTGAAGAACAGCTCGGCCCAGACCGAGGTGATGATCCAGTCGATGCTGCCCTGGTCGGAGCTGCCGCTCAACCGCACCTGACCGGGGCCGAGCAGCTCGGCGGTCGACACGGCGACGTACGGCCAGGGGAAGAAGCCCGTGGACCCGCGCAGGTAGAACCCGTGGGTGGACACCGTGAGGTGGCCTCGCTCGGTGGGCCGCCAGCGCAACGCCGCCGCCTCCTCCGCCTCGCGTCGCCGCCGGGAGTTGGCCGCGGCGCGGCCGGCGACGGTGAGGGCGGTGAGCGCGAGGCCGGCGGGACCGGTGGCGAAGAAGAAGCCGGAGCTGTGGGCGTAGCTGCCGTCGCCGCTCGCCACGTAGGTCAGGAGCGTGAACTCACCCTCGGCGAGGGCCCGCTCCTCGTGGCTGTGCCGCAGGGGGAAGGGGGTGCCGATCACCGGTCGCTGCTCGAGGTGGCCCTCGTCGAGGTAGAGGTTGATGTCGACCGTGTGCCACACCGCCAGGTCGTGCGGTGACACCGGTTTCTGCCCCTGCGACATGGCACCCCCGCCTCGTGGTCGATTTGTCGATGCTAGGCGAGACCGGTCGCCGGGGCCAGCCCCTCCCCGCTGGTC
>JBBRNQ010000074.1:0-22085 GCA_038230235.1 Actinomycetales bacterium | reverse complement strand
TCGCGCTCAGCCGTCCCGGCGGGGCCGGCGCAGCGTGAAGGTCTCGAACGGCTGCAGCTCGCCCTCGTTGCCGACGACCTCGTAGTAGGTGACCTCCATCGTCGTCGCGCCACCGCGCTTCGTCCCGGGGTCGACCCGGAAGGCCGCGAAGCCGTAGGCCTGCGCCTCGTCACGGGTGGCCGACCAGGGGGCGTCCTCCTGCGTGTAGACGGGCGCGCGCTTGCCGGTCACCGGGTCGGGGGCGGTGACCGAGGTGATGACCCGGCAGGCGGGCGGGGTGAAGAGCAGGCCGTTCGACGGCGCTGAGGTGCCGCCTCCGCCGAGCACCATGTGCACCGTGCCGAGGGTGGTGTCGACGACGTCGGTGCCGGTCGTGCGGGGGATGGGGGTGAGGGTCGCGTTGGTCTGCTGCCCCCGGATGGCGTGCGAGCGCTCGTAGTGGTGCTCGTGTCCGCAGACGACGAGGTCGACGCCGTACCGGTCGAAGAGGGGGAGCCACTCCTCGCGGACACCGAGGTCGGCACCGTTGAAGTTGTTGGCGGTGCTGATCGCGACCTGGTGCATGCACACGACGATCCAGTCGATGCCGGTGTCTCCGCGGGTCGCCTTGAGCTCGCGCTCGAGCCACTTCTTCTGGGCGCCGCCGGAGTAGCCGCGGACGTAGCTGTTGCCACCGTCCTGCAGGCAGACGTCGTCGTTGTTGAGGCTGATGAAGCGCACCGAGCCGACCGTGAAGGCGTACCAGAGACCGCGCGTGTCGGGGGTCTGACCGCCACCACGGGGAAGGTCGAAGTAGGTCTGGTAGGCGTTGAAGCCGAACGGCCCGTTGCCCAGCTCGTTCTCGTGGTTGCCCGCCGACGGCATCCACGGCCGGTTGCGGGCGCTGCGGGTGTTGTTCTCCCAGAAGTCGCTCCAGGTGCGCACCCGGTTCGTCGAGAGGTTGGCGTAGCAGAGGTCGCCGTTGAAGAGGTGCAGCAGCGGCTGCACGCGCTCGACCCCGGCGGTGGTGTCGCTCGCCGCCGGTGAGCCGAGGTTGTCGTTGACGAAGGGCGGCGAGGGGATGGTCACGCCGGCCGGGGGCACGTAGCGCCTGCCCGTCGTGGGAGTGCCCTGGTCACCGAAGCTGGTGAAGGTGAAGGCCGCCCGCCCGCGCGGGGCCGTGGTGAAGGAGCCGAACTCGGCCTGCGCGCCGTCGTGCACCGCGGCGTAGGCGTAGGAGTGGTCGTCACGCAGCCCGCCCACGGTGACGTGGTGGGCGTAGACCGTCACGCCCGACTGGGCGTCGACGTACGACGTCGTGCGGCCCCGGACGCTGCGCACGTAGGCGCCCGTGGCCTCGCCGAGCAGGGCCCGCGGGTTGCGGACCGGCGCCAGCGTGTGCCACGACACGACGACCGTCGACGAGGCGTCGGCACCGAACTGCAGGTGCAGGCCGCCGACCCGCGGTGTCGTCACGGGGTCACCCGGCGTCGTGGCGGCAGAGACGGGGCGCGCGTCGTCCGCCGCGGCAGAGCCGGCGCTGGTCAGGGAGGCCAGCACCGCTCCCGCACCGACTGCCCCGGCGCCCAGGATGGAGCGTCGGCCTGGGCCCCGCCGGAAGATCTGCTCGTCGGCGGCGTCGTGGTGCCCCGGGTCTGCGTGCCCCGGGTCTGCGTGCCCCGGGTCGTGGTGCCCGCTGTCGGGCGCTGCCGTCTCGACGTCATCGGGTGTGAGGCTCTCGTGGGTCGTCATCACGCCAGCGTGGCCTCCCCCGGTGACCTCCGGCCGATCACCGGGTGAACGCTCGGGGAAGGATGCAGTGGGCAACCGTCTCCGGCACCGTCGGCGTCGGCACTTGCCTGCCGGCACCAAGGGTGGTCGGGTGGGGTCATGGACGCCCTCGCCGCCCGCGCGGCCTACGACGAGCACCTGCGACGCAACCCGACCGGCGCGCAGGACGAGGAGGTCGAGAAGGACGCCCGCGTGGTGCGGATGCTGTGGGCCGGTGGCTGGGCCGGCGTGCTGTGGTCGGACTTCGACGGGCTCACCTCCGACGAGGTCGACGCCGCCGTGGCGGCTGAGATCGCCCGCTTCAGCCGCAGGAGCACCCCGTGGGAGTGGAAGTGGCATGCGTACGACGAGCCGGCCGACCTGCCCCAGCGGCTGGTCGCCGCCGGCCTGCGCCGGGGCGAGGACGAGGCGCTGATGGTGGCCGAGCTGGCCGACCTCGACCTCGAGGTGCCGGCGCCGGAGGGGGTGCGGCTCGAGCCGGTGACCGACCCGGTGGGGGTGGGGCGGCTCGTCGCGGTGCACGACGCCGTCTTCGGTGGCGACCACTCCGGCATCGGCCGGCACGTGGCCGCCGGCATCGCCAGCGCCCCACCGTCCTGCGCCGCCGTCGTGGCGATGGCCGGTGACCAGCCGGTCTCGTCGGGGCGGGTCGAGCTGCACCACGGCACCCCGTTCGCGAGCATCTGGGGCGGTGGCACGGTGGAGGCCTGGCGCGGGCGCGGGGTCTTCCGCGCGCTGGTGTCGCAGCGCGCGGCCGTCGCTGCCGGGCTTGGCTTTCGCTACCTGCAGGTCGACGCCTCCCCCGAGAGCCGCCCGATCCTCCAGCGCCTCGGCTTCCTGCAGCTCGCCGTCACGGTCCCCTTCACAGGTGGCGAATGACCCTCCTACCGCAGACGAGCTCAGACTGCTCACGCTGCTTCGGGCTGTGCTGTGTCGCCCTGCCCTTCGCCCGCTCCGCCGACTTCGCCGCCGACAAGCCAGCCGGTATGCCGTGTCGTCACCTGGGTCTCGACCACTCCTGCGAGATCCACCCGTCGCTTCTCCAGAAGGGGTATCGCGGGTGCACGGTCTTCGAGTGCTTCGGCGCCGGGCAGCAGGTCTCGCAGGTGACCTTCCGGGGGATGTCGTGGCGTGGCTCGCCGTCGACGGCGGCGTCGATGTTTGCCGTCTTCCCCGTCATGCAGGCGCTGCACGAGGTGCTGCGCCACCTGCAGGAGGCGGCGACCTGGGACCTCCCGCCCGACCTGGCGGCCGAGGTGGCGTCGCTCACCGGTGAGGTCGTCGCGCGTACCTCCGACGGGCCCGACCTGCTGCTCGCTCTCGACGTCGGTGACCTGCGCTCACGGGTGGGTCCGGTGCTGGGGGCGGCGAGCGCGGTGGTGCGTGGGGCCGCAGCGGGCGACTCGTCATACCGGCCGGATGGGCGGTTGCTGGCCCGAGCCGACCTCGTCGGCGCGGACCTGCGCGGTGTCGACGGGCGGGGGGCCGACCTGCGCGGGGCGCTGCTCATCGGTGCCGACCTGCGGGGCGCCCGGCTCGGGCTCGCCGACCTGCTCGGGGCGGACCTGCGTGGCGCGGACCTGCGCGGAGCCGACCTGACCGGAGCCCTGTTCCTGACCCAACCCCAGCTGCAGGCCGCCAGGACCGACGAGACCACCCGCACCTGAGGACAGGCAGCCCCCCGGGGGGTGCTGGTCAGGCCAGGGGATCGAGGGCGTCGTAGCCGCCCACGCCGTCGGCCAGGGCCCCGACGGCGAAGGAGCCGTCGCCGAAAAGGTGGTCGATCGCGGTCAGGCGCGAGGTGTAGCTGCCGACGGCGTACTCCGCCGTCATGCCGATGCCACCGTGCAGCTGGATGGCCTCCTGGCCGATGTGCCGCGAGGCGCGGCTGACCATCAGCGTCGTCCGACGGGCCGCGGCCGAGATCGCGGCCGGGTCACCCGCCTCGAGCACCATGGTCGCCCACTGCACGATGCTCGTCGCCAGCTGGAGCGAGACGTAGAGGTCGGCAGCGCGGAAGGTCAGGGCCTGGAAGGTGTTGAGCGTGACCCCGAACTGCTTGCGGCTCTTGAGGTAGTCGGTCGTCATGGTGAGGGCGACCTCCATGATGCCGAGCGCCTCGTTGGCGACGAGGATGCGCGCGGTGTCGAGGGCGGTCGCCACCGCGGCGGTGCGGTTGACGCCCGCCTCTCCGAGCGGCGTGGCCCGGGCGGCGGTGAAGGTCACGCGGGCGGCGCGGCCTCCCTCGAAGGTCGCGTACCCCTCGCGCTCGACCCCCTCGGCGCCACCGTCGACGAGGAACAGGCCCGTGCCACCCTCGGGCAGCACGGCCGACACCACGAGCACGTCGGCGCGGGCGCCCTGCAGGACCGGCTCCTTGACCCCGTCGACCGTCCAGGAGTCACCGTCCTGGCTGGCCTTGACGTCGCTGGCCGACGGCTTCCACCGTCGGCCCGGCTCCTCGTGCGCCACGGCGACGAGCGTCTCGCCGGAGGCGAGCCCGCCCAGCAGCTCGGCGCGCTGCTCGTCGGTGCCGACCGCCGCGAGCAGGGAGCCCGCGAGGCCGACCGTCACGGCATACGGCTCGGGGGCGATCACCCGCCCGACCTCCTGGGCGACGACCGCGGTCTCGACCCAGCCGGCTCCGGCGCCGCCGTCGTCCTCGCTGAAGGGCAGCCCGAGGGCGCCCAGCTCGGCCAGCCGGCCCCACAGCTCCTCGCTGTAGCCGGGCTCCTCCTTGGTCGCCTGGCGGCGCTTCCCGAAGTCGCCGTAGCTCTTGGTCAGCAGGCCGCGCACGGCGTCACGCAGGGCGTCCTGCTCGTCGGTGTAGATGAAGTCCATGGGTCGTCTCCCTGAAGGCTCTCGGTGTCTGAAGGCAGTCGCGGGTCAGAGCCCGAGGATGGTCTTGGCGATGATCTGGCGCTGCACCTCGTTGGAGCCGCCGTAGATCGAGGCCTTGCGCATGTTGAGGTAGGCCGGGGTCGAGCGGGCAGCCCACCCCGAGCCGCTGAGGGCGGCGGGGCCGGCGACGTCGACCAGCAGCTCGGTGACGGCCTGCTGGATCTCGGTGCCCTTGAGCTTGAGCACCGACGACGCCGGGTGCGGCGCACCACCTTCGGAGTTGGCCACGACCCGCAGGGCCGTGAGCTCGAGCGCGAGCAGCTCGTTCTCGAGCTCGGCGATGCGGGCGGCGTACAGGGGGTCGGAGAGCAGGCCGCTCTCCGTGGCGAGGTGCTTGGCCCGCGCCAGGTTGCGCTTGGTGGAGCCCACCGGGGCGACGCCGACCCGCTCGTTGCCGAGGAGGAACTTCGCGATGGTCCAGCCCTGGTTGACCTCGCCGACCATGAGGTTCCCCGGCACGCGCACGTCGGTGAACCACACCTCGTTGACCTCGTAGCCGCCGTCGATGAGCTCGATCGGCCGCACCTCGACCCCCGGCAGGGTCATGTCGATGAGCAGCATCGAGATGCCGGCCTGCTTCTTCACGTCGGGGTCGGTGCGCACGAGGGTGAAGATCCAGTCGCCATACTGCCCCAGCGTGGTCCACGTCTTCTGGCCGTTGACGACCCATTCGTCGCCGTCCTTGACGGCGCGGGTGCGCAGCGACGCGAGGTCGGAGCCGGCGTCGGGCTCGGAGAAGCCCTGGCTCCACCAGATGTCGAGGTTCGCCGTCGCCGGCAGGAAGCGCTCCTTCAGCTCCTGCGAGCCGAACTGCGCGATCACCGGGCCGATCATCGAGGCGTTGAACGCGACGGGCGGCGGCACGGCCGCGGCCATCAGCTCCTCGTTCCAGATGTGGCGCTGCAGGTCGCTCCAGTCCTGCCCGCCCCACTCGACCGGCCAGTGCGGCACGGCGAAGCCCGCGGCGTTGAGGGTCTTCTGGGTCTCGACGATCTGCTCCTTCGTGACCTCACGCCCCTCGGCCACCGCGTCGCGGATCTCCTGCGGGATCTTCGTGGTGAAGAACTCGCGCATCTGCGCGCGGAACTCCTGGTCCTGCTCGGACAGCTCCAGCTGCATCGACTCGTCGCCCTTCCGTCTCTACCGGTACGGCGTCTCGCGGCGCCGCGTGTGCCCTGCTCTGCTCTGCTCTCGGCCCCCCGGCCACTGGGGCGGGGCGCACGTCCCATCCATCATGGCTTGTCCGGCTACCAACCGGTAGCCAGGGGGAGGGTCGTGGCGGGGGTCACACGTGACCGCGGGGGGCCTCCAACGGGGTGATGCGCTCCATATCTGGAGTGTAGAGTTGCCCGAATCTGTAGTGTGGTTAATCCCGAACCTGTAGTGTAGAGGTGCCCGGAGAAGCAGCGTAGCGCGTCCCGATCCGGTATGGTTGAGATGTGGCATGGACAGTGGAACCGATCGTTGGATACGGGCGACGAGTCGTCGACGACGAGCTCGACGAGCTGATTCAGGGCCTGTCGGCGATCAGCCTCGAAGGGCCGAAGGGCGTGGGCAAGACGGCGACTGCGCAGGTTCGGGCCGCAACGACGTACAGCCTGGACCTCCCCGCCGAGCTCGAGGTGACCCATGCCGATCCTCGGCGACTGGTCGCCGGAGCGACGCCCATTCTCATCGACGAGTGGCAGCGCTATCCGCCGGCCTGGGACCTCGTGCGTCGTGCGGTGGATAGCGACCCGACCCCTGCACGCTTTCTCCTCACCGGTTCTGCGTCGCCGACCGGGACCCCGACCCACACGGGGTCAGCACGCATCGTGCCCATCAGGATGCGCCCACTCTCCCTCGTCGAGCGAGGGATGCGTGCCTCCGTGAGCCTCAGCGCACTCCTCTTGGGGCGAGCCCAGGAGATCGCCGGCACGACAGACATCTCGCTGGCCGACTATGTGACCGAGATCCTCAGCGGCGGCTTTCCCGCGCTTCGTGGCCTCCCACCGCGGGCGCTGCGAGCGCAGCTCGACGGCTATCTCCAGCGTGTCGTCGACCGCGAGTTCCCCGAGCAGGGGACCAGCGTGAGGCGCCCTGACACCCTTCGCGCCTGGATGCGCGCCTACGCAGCAGCCACGTCCACCACGGCGACCTACGAAGTGATCCGGGATGCGGCCACTCCCGGCGTCGGCAACAAGCCGGCCAGGAGCACGACCATGCCCTGGCGCGACATCCTCACCCGGCTGTGGCTCCTGGACCCCGTACCGGCGTGGCTGCCGTCGAGCAACCGGTTCGCCGAGCTGTCTGCGGCCGAGAAGCACCAGTTCGCCGATCCCGCACTGGCCGCCCGACTGCTCAACGTCACCGCCGGGACCCTGCTGCGCGGGGGCTCCGCCGGGCCGGCCCTTCCGCGCGACGGCACCCTGCTGGGGGCCCTCTTCGAGAGCCTCGTTGCTCTCAACCTGCAGGTCTACGCCCAAGGCGCGGAAGCGGAGGTTCGTCACCTGCGCACCCACCGGGGAGAGCACGAGATCGACTTCGTCGTCGTCGGCAGCGATGGGCGGGTGGTCGCTGTCGAGGTCAAGCTGACCGCGACGGTGAGGGAGGAAGACGTCACTCACCTCAAGTGGCTGGCTGCGCGGCTCGGACCCGACCTGACCGCAGCCGTGCTCGTCACCACTGGCACGCACGCCTACCAGCGACCGGACGGGATCGTCGTGGTCCCCGCCTCACTTCTCGGTCCGTGACCACGTGCACGTCTGCGTGCGCGTCCCGCGGACCCTGGGAGTCCGCGAGCCGGACGCCCGGTCCGGTACGGCGACCCCGTACCAGCGACCCGTGCCAGCCCCGGGGGGGTCGGCTCAGACCGCGACGGACTCCTCGAAGTCGAGCTGGTGGGCGTCGCGGGCCACCTGCTGGGCGACCTGCTCGGGCGAGAGGCGCAACGCGATCGACCAGTAGAAGATCACCAGCGAGAAGACGATGACCGTGATGATGTCGACCCACTCGGGCAGCACCTCGTGGGCGCCGTCGCCGTAGCGGCCGAGGGCCCCGAGGACGAGGTGCCCGCCGAGCCAGGGAGCGAGCCAGAACGCCGGGCGCACCATGCTCGACAGGTCGGTCCCGGCCCTCGACGAGCCGATCGCGAAGATCACCAGCCCCGCGACGACGGCGCAGACGACCTTGAGGGTGATGTCGAAACCACCCCAGTAGATGATGAGGTTGGCCGAGACGAAGGCGACCGGCAGGACGAGCCTGGGGACGGGCACGCGGTACGACCGGGGGCGGTCGGGGTCGCTGCGGTGCAGCGAGGCCAGGGCGATGGGCGCGATCGCGTACATCACGGCGGTGGCCCCGGTGACGGCGCCGACGAGCGAGCTCCAGCTCGGGAAGGGGCCGAAGCCGATGATCCCGACGACCGACGCGGTGAGGATGGAGACCCACGGCACGCCCTTGTCGTTGGTGCGCGACAGCGCCGACGGCAGCTCGCGCTCCTCGCCGAGGGCGTAGGACAGCCGGGCGGTGGTGCCGATGTAGACGATCCCCGTCCCGGCCGGGGAGATGACGGCGTCGATGATGAGGACGACGGCCAGCCACCCCGCTCCGAGGGCCAGCGCCAGGGTGTACCAGGCGCCGTAGTCGGAGGGGTCGCCGCCGAGGGGCGAGCTCCAGTCCTTGGCGATGTTCCTGGGGTCGAGACCGCCGATCATCACGACCTGCAGCAGCGCGTAGAGCACGGCCCCGATCGCCATCGCGGTGAGGATGGCCCGGGAGAGGTCGCGCTTGGGGTTGCGGGCCTCCCCGGCCAGCTGCACCGCCTGCTCGAAGCCCTGCAGCGCGAAGACGACACCGCCCGTGAGCGCAGCGAAGACGCCGTGGAACCCGAAGGGCATGAAGCCCCCGCCGGCGGTGAAGTTGCCCGGCTTGAACTGCAGGGAGGCGACGACGACGATCGCGAGCAGGGGGACCGCGGTCTTCCAGATGACGACGGCGACGTTGCTCTCCGACATGAACTGCGCGCCGGCCAGGTTCATCGCGGTGAAGAGCACCATGAGGACGACGGCGACCACGAGGCCGAGTCCGTTGAGCAGCCCCTTGCTGGCGCCGGTCTTGTAGATCATGTCGAAGTGCTGGTTGACCCAGCCCACGCTGTTGACGTAGGTGATGGCGGCCAGCACCTCGATCGGCGCGATGAAGACCGCCTGCAGCCACGAGGCCCAACCGGCCGTGAACCCGGCGATCGACCCGTGCGAGTAGTAGGCGAAGCGTCCGCTCCCTCCGGCCACCGGGTAGGCGGCGCCCAGCTCGGCATACGTCAGGGCGAGGAGGCTGAGCATCGCCGCAGCGAGGATCCACGACAGGATCGAGGCCGGCCCGGCCTTCTCGGCCGCGTTGAGCGCCCCGAGCAGCCAGCCCGAGCCGATGATCGAGCCGAGCGAGACGAACATCAGCCCGTAGAACCCGACCGACCGGGTGAGGTGACCGGCCTCCGGTCGCGACGCGTGCTTGACGGGGGATTCCGTGCTGGCCATGGGAGAGCTCCGTTCGGCTGGGCACTGTGAGCCACTTCACATGGCGCACCGGTTTCGCGAGCCTAGGTCCAGCCACCCTCGAGGGACAGGATTCCCAGCGAACTCCCAGCCAACGCGTCTGTCGCCGACATGTCAGGCCCCGGCTAGGGTCACGTCCATGACCCTGCGCAACGGCGAGCGGGAGCGCGGCCTCGCCCGCGCGGCCTACCAGACCTTCGAGCCCCTGCACCTGCTGGCCTACTTCGGCCCGCACGTCGACGCGACCCGCGAGTCGATGGGCATCGGCTGGCTCGGCTCCTACGTCGGCCTGCGCGCCGCACCCCTCGGACCCGTCCCCGGCCCGGTGGTCGCCGCGACCTTCTACGGCTTCAACCCCGCCGCAGTCGCGAAGGCGTGGGGCCTGGCCCTGCACGGCCGCTCCCCCGCCGACCTCGACGGCCTCCGTACGGCGACCGTCGACGCCGGTCTGCGCGCGACCCTCGGCGACCTCGTCGACTCCCCCGAGCTGGCCCGCCAGGCCAGCCGCATGCGCGAGGTCGTCTCGCGCGTCGACCTCGGGGGTCGTGCCCTCACCGCCGCGTATGCCGCGTTGCCCTGGCCCGACCAGCCTCACCTCGCGCTCTGGCACGCCGCCACCCTGTGGCGCGAGTGGCGCGGCGACGGACACAACGCCGTCCTCGTCGCCCACGGCCTGACCCCCCTCGACGCCCTCGTCCTCTACGACGCCTGGCTCACGCCCGCCCAGGCCGCCGCCGGTCGCGGGCGCGGCTTCCTCCAGCCCACCCGCAAGTGGGACGACGACGCGTGGGCAGCCAGCGCCGCCACCCTGACCGCCGAGGGACTGCTCGAGGTCGACGGAGACCGCGTCGGCGTGAGCGAGCGGGGGCGCCGGTTGCGCGACGAGATCGAGGACGCCACCGACGACGCCTCCGCCTCCGTCTGGGCCGGCGTCGACGACGCCGACGAGCTGCTGGCCGGCTTCCGCCCCTTCTCCAAGGCCGTCATCACCGCGGGCATCCTCCCGGGCACCCAGCGGCAGGGCTGAGGGGTGGTCGCTCCATACGGCGCAGCGGCCGCGGGCCTTCATACGGTATAAATCACCCCATAGGTGACCTAATGGGTCGCCAAAGTCGTTGTGGCACAGGCCAATCCGTCTCGCCGAGGGTGCCGAACTCCCTTAGCCCCGTCATGTCAGGGGCTCGTTTCGACAAGGGAGCCAGAAATGAACGACGCGACGCGGCGAGGGTTCCTCGCCATCAGCGGAGCAGGGGTGGCCGCCGCAGCGGTGGCCCCCAGCGCCATGGCCGCCGGGCGGACCACCGCCGACAGCCCGCAGGAGCAGGCCGCAGCATCCGGCGCGATGCTCGCCTACGTGCACGACGCCAGCAAGGGTGAGGTCACCCTGATGAAGGGCGAGAACGAGATCGTCGTGCGTGATGCCGCCCTGGTGCGCGCGCTGGCCAAGCACGCCGCGAAGATGGGGAAGTGACACTGTGAGCAGCCACCGCGAAGCACCGGAGATCTCGAAGGACCCGGTCGCCGACAACACCGACGTCTACGCGTTCGTCAGCCCCGACAAGCCCGACACCGTCACCCTCATCGCCAACTTCATCCCGCTGCAGAGCCCGAGCGGTGGCCCGAACTTCTACGAGTTCGGTGACGACGTCACCTACAAGATCAGCATCAACAACAGCGGTGGCGGTCAGGCCGACATCTCCTACGTCTTCAACTTCACCACCAAGATCCGCAACCCGAAGACGTTCCTGTACAACACGGGCCCGATCAACTCGATCACCGACCCGAACTTCAACCGCCCGCAGACCTACACGGTGCGTCGCTACACCTTCGACGGCTCCGGCGGCACCGTGCTCGGCAGCAACCTCACGGTGCCCCCGTGCAACGTCGGCGTCCGCAGCACCCCCAACTACGCCAAGCTGGGCCAGCAGGGCGTGCACACCCTCAAGGGCGGTGGCATGGTCTTCGCCGGCCAGCGCTCCGACGCCTTCCACGTCGACCTCGGCTCGATCTTCGACCTCGGCACCCTGCGCCCGTTCCAGGCCGCCCACCTGATCCCCTCCGCTGCAGCGGCCGGGGTCAACGGCGTGCAGGGCTTCAACGTGCACACCATCGCCATCCAGGTGCCGATCTCGGACCTCACCGCCGACGGCAAGGTGCCCACTGACGTCATGGGCGCCAAGTCGACGATCGGTGTCTACGCCACCGCCTGGCGCCGCACCTCCTCGGTGTGGAACCCGAAGACGGGCACCTGGGGCGGCCACGGTGGGTGGGTCCAGGTCTCGCGTCTGGGCAACCCGCTCTTCAACGAGGTCATCGTCCCCATGGCGAGCAAGGACCTGTGGAACGCCCAGTCGCCGACCACGGACAGGCAGTACGCCCAGTACGTCACCAAGCCCGAGCTCGCGGGTCTGCTGCCCGTGCTCTACCCCGGCGTCTTCCCGAAGCTCGCGGCCTACACCAAGCCCCGTGCCGACCTGGCCGCCATCCTGCTCACCGGCATCCCGGCCGGCGTGGTCCCCGGCTTCCAGAACTACACGGGTGCCCAGAACGCCGACATGCTGCGCCTCAACGTCGCGGTCAAGCCGACAGCGAAGCCCAACAGCCTGGGTCTCGTGGCCGGTGACGCGGCGGGCTTCCCCAACGGTCGCCGGATCGACGACGACGTCGTCACCATCGAGCTGCGGGCCATCGCCGGGCTCACGATCCCCCTGGTCGACCCGTCGTTCACCCCCGACGCGGCCACCTCGGCGATCACGGACGGCACGACCAACACCAACCTGAGCACGCTCAAGGTGTTCCCCTACCTGGGGCACCCGGCGAGCGGCTCGGAGTCGATGCCGGGCACTGCGAAGGCCTGAGCCCGATCGGGCGGGGTGGTGCTGTGGCGCCACCCCGCTCGGCGGTACGGCGGGTGGGGTGGCGCAAGCGCGCGACCCCACCCGCCGGTACGGTCGATGTCTGTCCCTTCTTGTCACTATTCGTCACTCGCCCTGGAGACCCTGATGCCCCTCTCACCGCAGCGCGCTGCCAACCTCGCCGAGAACCCGCACGCGGGGCAGGGCGCCGTCGTGCTCGACATCGGTGACGGAGTGGGCGCGATCATCGTCCACCTGACCGCCGCCGACGAGGGCGCCGAGATCGAGATCGAGGCTCTCGAGGTGACGGGCGGGTCGCCGGAGCACATCACCGGGCACACCCACGAGCACTCGAGCGTGCCTGCTCACTCGCACGACGCCGACCACTCGCACGACGCCGACCACTCGCACGACGCCGACCACTCGCACGACGGCGACCACGCGCACACCCACCCGCACCGGCCGCACGTGGCCGTCGTGGGACGCCCCACCCCGTCGGGAGACGTGATCTACAGCGCCGTCTTCCCCTCGGTCCCCGTCGGCACCTACCGACTGCACGAGCCCGACAGCGGGCTGGCCCGTGACGTCGTGGTCACCGACGCCACCGTCACCGAGATCGAGTGGAGCGCCTGACCTCCCTGCGCCGCGTCTGACCGCGTGGGTCCAGACGGGGCGAAGAGGCCACTCGGCCGCGCTGGCACTCCATACGCGGATGGGGTGGAGGCGGACCCCCCACGGGCCCTGCGCTCCACCCCTACTCCACGTACACCGACGCCATCAAGCTCCTCACGAGCTCGAACCGGACCCCCCACGGGCCCTGCACCGACATGTCCCATCTTGGGGCACTTTAGTCATTATTGTCAAGCAGTCCTCAAGAAAATTATCAGTGAAGAGGCCGACCCTCGCATCGGTCAAAGGGTCTAGACCGCGTGTCCGGTCGGTGGAACCTCACAGCCGACCGGCCTCCCGATCGCCGAGACGTCTGGCTACGGTGCTCTCCATGACCCTCACGCGCCTCGCCAGCGGCTTGGTCGCCGCCGCCACTGCCTTCGCCCTCGCCGCGTGCGGTGCCCCCGAGACCACCCCGGGCGGCTCGGCCGCGGCCACCACCGGCGGGTCCGGCCCCGCGTGCGACAAGGCCTCCCTCACCCTGCACACCGCCGGCAAGCTCACCGTCGGGACCGACAAGCCCGCCTACCCGCCGTGGTTCGCCGACGACACCCCCACCAACGGCAAGGGCTACGAGTCGGCGGTCGCGTATGCCGTCGCCGCCAAGCTCGGCTTCGCCAAGGCCGACGTCACGTGGGTGACCGTGCCCTTCAACAACGCCGTCACCCCGGGTGACAAGGCGTTCGACGTCGACCTCAACCAGGTCTCCATCAGCGACGCCCGCAAGAAGGCGGTCGACTTCTCGTCGGGCTACTACGACGTGCGTCAGGCGGTCGTCACGACCAAGGGCAGCCCCATCGACGGGAAGACCAGCGTCAGCGACCTCGCCTCGGCCAAGCTTGCGGCCCAGGTGGGCACGACGTCGTACACCGCCATCAAGGACCAGATCAAGCCCACCCAGGCTCCGGCGCCCTACGACACCAACGACCTGGCGGTCCAGGCCCTGAAGAACGGGCAGATCGACGGCATCGTCGTCGACCTGCCGACTGCCTTCTACATGACCAGCGCGCAACTCGACAACGGCGTCATCGTCGGTCAGCTGCCGCAGTCCGGCGCCACCCCCGAGCAGTTCGGCATGGTGCTCGACAAGGGGTCCGCCCTCACCGCGTGCATGAGCAAGGCCGTCGACGCCCTGCGCGCCGACGGCACCCTCGCCTCGCTGGCGGCGGAGTACCTCGCCGGGGCCGGCGCACCCGAGCTGAAGTAGCCGGGGGTGGCGAGCAGCGACTGGGCGCCTTCGGCCCTCGAACGCGAGCGACAGACGTACCGACGGGGCCGGACACGACGGTCCGGCGCCATCGCCACGGGAACCACGGTGGCCGTCGTCACGGTCGTGGCGGTCGCCGTCGTCACGTCACCCGGCTGGCCACGGGTGCAGCAGACCTTCTTCGACCCGGCCAAGGCGTGGTCGTCGCTGCCGGCCGTCGCGCTGGGCCTGTGGCTCAACGTGCGCGTGATGATCGTGTGCGGCATCCTCATCGGCGCCTTCGGCCTGCTCCTGGCGGTGATGCGCACGCTGCGCGGGCCGGTGTTCTTCCCCCTGCGGCTCTTCTCCGCGGCCTACACCGACCTCTTCCGCGGCCTGCCGGTGCTCCTGGTGCTGCTGCTGCTCGGCATCGGCGTGCCGGCGCTGCGGCTGCAGGGGGTGCCCAAGGACCCGCTCTTCTGGGGCGGCACCTCGTTGGTGCTGTCCTACTCCGCCTACGTCGCCGAGGTCTTCCGGGCCGGGATCGAGTCGGTACACCCGTCGCAGCGGGCGGCGGCCCGCTCGCTCGGGCTCAGCAACGCGCAGACGTTGCGGTTCGTCGTGCTCCCGCAGGCCGTGCGGCGGGTGCTGCCCCCGCTGATGAACGACCTCGTCTCGCTGCAGAAGGACTCCAGCCTGCTCTCCGTGCTCGCCATCGTCGACGCCATCTACGCGGCTCGCATCGAGACGGCGAGCGACTTCAACTACACCCCGTACGTCGTCGCCGGGCTGCTGTTCCTGTGCCTCACCATCCCGATGGTGCGGTTCACCGACTGGTTCGCCCGCAAGCAGGGCTTCCACGGCGCCGGGGGCATCGTGTGACGCTGCTGTCGATCCGCCACGTGCGCAAGGCTTTCGGCGCCAACGTCGTCCTCGACGACCTCTCGCTCGACGTCGAGCAGGGGCAGTGCGTCGCCCTCATCGGCGCGTCGGGCTCCGGCAAGTCGACCCTGCTGCGCTGCGTGAGCCTGCTCGAGGTCGTCGACGACGGCGTCATCGAGCTCGAGGGTGACGACATCACCGACCCCCGCGCTGACACCGACGCCGTACGGGCCCGGATGGGCATCGTCTTCCAGGCCTACAACCTCTTCCCGCACCTCAGCGTGCTCGACAACATCACCCTCGCCCCGGTGCGGGTGCACAAGGTGCCCCGGGCCCGCGCCGAGGACGACGCCCGGGCGATGCTGGAGCGGGTCGGCCTGTCCGACAAGGCCGCTGCCCGCCCCGACGACCTGTCGGGCGGCCAGCAGCAACGGGTCGCGATCGCGCGGGCGTTGGTCAGCTCACCGTCGCTGCTGCTGCTCGACGAGGTGACCTCGGCCCTCGACCCCGAGCTCGTCGGAGAGGTGCTCGACCTGCTCCGCGACCTGAGGGCCGAGGGGATGACCATGGTGCTCTCGACCCACGAGATGGCCTTCGCCCAGCAGGTCGCCGACACCGTCTGCTTCCTCGACGGCGGCTGCATCCTCGAGCAGGGCCCGCCCACCCAGGTGCTCGGCGCCCCCCAGGAGGGGCGGACGCAGACGTTCCTGGCGCGGGTGCTCGGCCGCTCCACCCCGTAGTGCCCTTAGGTAGTCGAAGAATCACCCCCCAAGGGGTGGCTAGGGGTGATTCTTCGACTACCCAAGGGGTGGGTCGGGGTCAGAGGCGCGGGTCGACGGGGTCGGACTCGAGCGCCAGCACCGCGAAGACGGCTTCGTGCACCATCCAGAGGGGTTCGCCGCGCGCCACCCGCTCCAGCGCCTCGAGGCCGAGGGCATACTCCCGCAGCGCCAGCGACCGCTTGTGCCCGAGGCTGCGCTCCCGCAGCCGCTCGAGGTTGCCGGCCATCGTGTAGTCGGGCCCGTAGATGATGCGCAGGTAGTCGCGGCCGCGCACCTTGAGCCCCGGCTGCACCAGGCCCTTGGCGGTGCGCACGAGGTTGGCCGCGGGCTTGACGACCATGCCCTCACCGCCCGCCGCGGTGAGCTCCTCCCACCACGCCACCCCGGCTGCGCACGACCCCTCGTCGGTCGGGTCGACCACGAGCCGGCGGGTCGACCGCAGGAGCGCGGGGTCGGCCGCCACCATCGCGTCGAGCTGCTCGAGGTGCCAGCGGTGGTCGCGGTCGTGCCACGTCACCCCCTCACCGGCCAGCAGCTGGAACGGCGCGACCTCGACCCCCTCCAGTCCGTCGACCTCCCAGCAGTAGCCGCGATAGGCGTCCCTGTAGGCCGTGACGTCACCGACGCGCTCGTCGGTGCGGGTGCGCAGCGCCCCGACGTCGAGGCCCCGTACCTGCGCCTGCTCCAGGGCGAGCGCGGCGGCGGGGAGCATGAGCTCGGCGGCCGCGCCGACGGCGGCATACTGCTCGCGCAGCAGGGCGTCGGCCTTGAGCGACCACGGCAGCAGCTCGGCATCGAGCAGCAGCCAGTCGGTGCCGAGCGTCTCCCACAGCCCAGCCGCGCCGATGGCGCCGCGCAGGCGGGCGAGCAGCTCCTCGGTGAGCAGGGAGGGCAGGAACGACCGGCCGGTGCGGGTGTAGACCGCGCCGCTGGCACGACTGCCGGCACCGAAGCGCCGTACGGCGACCTCGGCGTCGCGGCAGACGAGGAGCACTGCTCGCGACCCCATGTGCTTCTCCTCGCAGACGACCGGCGAGACGCCGACGTCGCGGAAGTAGGCGAAGGCCTCGGTGGGGTGCTCGAGGTAGCCGTCGCGCCGCGACGTGGCGACGGGCGACATCGTCGGCGGCAGGTAGGGCAGCCACCGGGGGTGCAGCGCAAAGCGGCTCATCACCTCGAGGGCCCCGGCCGCCTGCTCCTCACGCACCGAGATCCGCCCGTGGTACGCGGTCTGTATGGAGCGCCGCCCGAGGGCGTCGGCCAGCGCGAGCTCGTCGTCGCCGCGCACCGCGGTGGCGGCGCTCGGGAAGGGCTTTGCCGGCTCGTACCAGACCTGCTCGGCCGGCACCTGCACGACCTCCTTCTCGGGGTAGCGCAGCGCGGTGAGGTGGCCGCCGAAGACGCAGCCGGTGTCGAGGCACATCGTGTGGTTGACCCACTCGGGCACCGTCGTCGGGGTGTGGCCGTAGAGCACCATGGCCCGGCCGCGGTAGTCGTTGGCCCAGGGGTAGCGCACCGGCAGCCCGAACTCGTCGGTCTCGCCGGTCGTGTCGCCGTAGAGCGCGAAGGAGCGGACCCGGCCGGAGGCACGCCCGTGGTAAGCCTCCTTGAGCCCGGCGTGCGCGACGACGAGGCGGCCGTCGTCGAGGACGAGGTGCGAGACGAGGTCGTAGCACCACGTCGCCACCGCGGCACGGAACTCCTCCGGCTGCTCGGCGAGCTGGGCCAGCGTCGTCTCGAGGCCGTGGCTGACCCGCACCTGGCGCCCCTGGAGGGCCCGAACGAGCTTGTGCTCGTGGTTGCCGGGGACGGCGAGCGCGTTACCCGCTGCGGTCATCCCCATCGCCAGCCGCAGGACCCCGGGGCTGTCGGGCCCGCGGTCGACGAGGTCGCCCACGAAGACGACCTGACGGCCCTGCGGGTGGGTCGCGTCCACGGGGCGGCCGGCGTCGTCCCGGGTGACGGCGTAGCCGAGCCGGTGCAGCAGGGTCAGCAGCTCGGGGAGGCAGCCGTGCACGTCGCCGATGACGTCGAAGGGGCCGTGCTCGTCGCGTCGGTCGTTGCGCAGCCGCTCCCGCACCACGGTGGCGGCCGCGATCTCGTCGACCCCGTGGAGCACGTGGACCTGCCGGAAGCCCTCGCGCTCGAGACCGCGCAGCGACCGCCGGAGCTGGTCGTGGTGCCGCTTGACGACACCCGGCCCGAAGTCGCGGTCAGCACGAGCGGCGTTGCGCTGGGCAGCGATCGAGACCGGCACGTCGAGGACGATGGCAACCGGCAGCACGTCGTGGGCGCGGGCCAGCTCGACGACCTGCCGGCGCGCGTCCTTGCCGACGTTGGTTGCGTCGACCACGGTGAGCCGGCCGCGCTCGAGGCGCTTGCCCGCGATGTGGCCGAGCACGTCGAACGCGTCGGCCGACGCCGACTGGTCGTTCTCGTCGTCGGCGACGAGCCCACGGCAGAAGTCGCTCGAGACGACCTCGAAGCGTCCGAAGTGCTGGGCGGCGAAGGTGGACTTGCCCGACCCGGTGATGCCGACGAGGGCGACGAGGGCGAGCTCGGGGATGGCGATGGTGGTCATCAGGTCGCCTCCACCCGGGTGAACAGCGCCAGCTGGGTGGGAGGCCCGTGCACCTCGTCGTCGGAGCCGACGGGGCGGAACGACACGGCATACCCGTGCTGGTCGGCGGTGGCCGTGGCCCAGTCGCGGAACTGCGCGCGGGTCCACTCGAAGCGGTGGTCGCGGTGGCGCATCGTGCCCGCCGCGAGGTGGGGGTAGAGCACGTTGTGCTCGGCGTTCGGGGTCGTGACGACGACGGACGACGGACGGGCCTGCGCGAAGACCGAGCGCACGAGGTCGGGCAGGCGCTCGGGGTCGACGTGCTCGATGACCTCCATGAGCACGACCGCGTCCTGGCCCTCGAGCTCGGGGTCGCGGTAGGTCACCGAGCTCTGCCGCAGCCGCAGCCGGGCGCGCAACGGTGTCGGGCATCCGGTCGAGGCCGAGGCGACGCTCGGCGGTCTCGAGGGCGCGGGCCGAGACGTCGACGCCGACGACCTGGGTGAAGGTCGGGTCGGCGAGCAGGTCGCGCAGCAGCTCGCCCTCACCGCAGCCGAGGTCGACGACGCGGTGGGCGCCGACGTCGTGCAGGGCGGTGACCACGGCGGCTGCGCGCTGGCGGGCGAGAGGGGTAGCCGGCCGCTCCTCAGGGGAACTTTCCGTTGCGGTAGTGAGGTTCTCAGTGACTGGACGGTCGTCGAGGGCGTCGAGCCGCGCGAGGGCGTCGGTGACGTAGGCCGACCGGCGGGCGAGGTAGCGCCGGGCGATCAGCTCACGCTCCGGGTGCGTCGCCAGCCACGAACCGCCGGTGCGGACGAGCTTGTCGACCTCCTCGGGGCCGACCCAGTAGTGCTTGGCGCCGTCGAGCACGGGCAGCAGGACGTAGAGGTGCTCGAGGGCCGACGCGAGCGTCAGCTCCCCGGTGAGGCGCGCATCGACGTACGGCGCCTCGCCCCAGCGCGGGACGCGCGGGTCGAGCGGCACCACCCGGGCGTCGACGGTCCACCCCAGCGGGGCGAAGAGCCGCTCCACCACGTCCGCCCCACCGGGGGCGGGCAGCGCCGGCACGTGGACCTCGAGCGGCAGACGCACGTCGACCAGGTCGGGGCGCGCGGGGCAGCGGCCCTTGAGGGCCGAGCCGAAGACCCGGCCGAGGGCGACCGCGAGGAGGGACGACGCGGCATACGGGCGGTCGTTGACGTACTGCCCGAGGGCGAAGCCGTCGCTGCTGAAGTGCCGCCCGAAGGCGGAGCGTCCGCGCACGAGGGCGATCGGGTCGACCTCGACGTGCAGGGCGACCGTGCAGCGCTCCGGCGTGGCCTCGGGGTAGTAGACGTGCGCCAGGCCCACGGGCAGCTCGAAGCTCTGGACCCGCTCGGGGTGCTTGTGCAGGAGGAAGCCGAGATCTGTCGCGGGCTCCGCGGTCGACGTCAGGGTGAGGAACACCCCCTCAGTGTGTCGGGCAGCCCGAGCCGCGTCGCCCCGGTATCGAGCCGGGAGGATGCCGTATGGAGCCTCGTCAGGCCGAGAGCGCCCAGCCGACGGACCCGACGGTGCACGCGACGGCGCCCGCCAGCCGCACCAGGTCGACCCGCCGCAGCCGTTCGAGCAGCACCGGGTCGCGACCGGCGCCGAGGCGGCCGTGCGTGGGAGCGGCCGCCACGGCGGTCGTCACCACCGTCAGCAGCGCGCCGGCTCCGGCGACCACCAGCCACCCGGTGAAGGGTCCGGCCACGAGCGACCAGACGAGGGCGACGAAGAGCAGGGCGTAGGTGAGGGCGACCAGCGGCACGATACGGCGGCTGTGCGCCGTGTGCGCGACACTCCATTCCCCGGAAGGGACCTCGGTGAGCGCGGGGTAGACCAGCGTGCTGACGGTCAGCTGAAAACCCAGGTGCAGCAACGCCGCCGCTACGAGCAGCACGGCGGACGGGGCCACCTCAGTGCACCCGCTGGGGAAAGCCGAAGACCGTGCGGACCCCGGGCGAGCACAGCACGCTCTCCGGGGGCGTCGCCGCGAGGTCGGGGAAGCCTGCTGCGGCGAGCAGCGTGTCGTCGAGGTCGAGCAGCTCGGCGGAGTGCAGCGGCCAGGGGCCGTGGGTGTTGGAGATCCACAGCGGTAGGCCGAGCAGGCTGGTGTGCAGGCCGAAGCGGGCGGTGAGGAAGAGGTCGCGCGCGCTCGGCTGCTCGAGCGCGGGGCCGACCGCGACCCGCATCCGGCTGCCGGCGGCGCTGCCCCGCACCCGTCCCGCTCGTACCCCGACCGCAGGGCCGAGTCGGCGGCTGGTGTAGCCGTGGGTGCGCCGCCCGTCGGGCAGGGAGCCGGCTGCGTACGTCATGTGGGCCCAGCGGTAGGGCACGTTGAACAGGCCGAGAGCGCCGGCCACGACGGCCAGCCGCTGGGCCTCCAGCGAGCAGAAGAAGACCCCGCGGCGGCCCTGGTCGTCGATCGTGTAGGTGCGCACGTTCATCTCGAGGAAGGTGCCGAGCCACGGGACCGCCGGGCCTGTTAAGACCCCGGCGTCGACCATCCGGAAGGGGATCAGCCCCACCCAGGCCCGCCCCTCGTGCAGGTCGGGCCGCACACCCCGCGGGAGCATGGGGGCGATGCGCGCCGGGTCGACCGCCCAGTGGGCGAAGCAGATGTCGCGCCACCACTGGCTCATGATCTGGGTGGTGGGCAGGGGTGGCCCCTGGGCGACGACCTCGGGGACGAGCGGAGACGGGGGCACCCCACCATCGTGGCCGGTGGTGGGGTGCCGTGTCGCCTCGGGGTGCGGGGCCATGGGGTGATCCGACGGGCTCACCGGCGACGGATCACCCCGTTGTGTCCACGCGGTCAGTCGGGCTCAGCTGGCGAAGGGGTAGTCCGTGTACCCCTCGGCGCCGCCGCCGTAGAAGGTCTTGTCGTTCGGCTCGTTGAGCGGCAGACCCTCGCGCCAGCGGCGGGCGAGGTCGGGGTTGGCGAGGAGCTCGCGCCCCACGGCGACGAGGTCACCCTCGTCGGCCTCGAGGATCTCCTCGACGTCGGAGAGCTGGGTGACGCTGCTGAAGCCGCTGTTGACGATGACCGGGCCACCGAAGCGCTTGCGCAGGTCGCGCACGAGGTCGAGGGACGGGTCGGCGAGGATGCTGAGGTAGGCCAGGCCGAGTGGCGCGATGGCGTCGACGAGGGTCTCGTAGACCGCGGCGGTGAAGACCGCATCCTCTTCGAGGACGCCCTGGATGTTGTGCGAGGGCGAGATCCGGATGCCGACCCGGTCGGCGCCGATCGCGGCTGCGACCGCCTGGGTCACCTCGATCGCGAAACGCGCGTGGTTCGCCGGCGACCCGGCGTAGTCGTCGGTGCGGGTGTTGCTCGAGGGCGCGAGGAACTGGTGGATGAGGTAGCCGTTGGCGGCGTGGACCTCGACCCCGTCGAGACCGGCCTCGATGGCATTCTTCGCGGCGTCGACGAACTCCGCAACGACACCGGCGATCTCGTCGGTCTCCAGCGCGCGGGGCAGGACGTGGTCCTTGGGACCTGCGGCCGTGATCATCTGGCCCGGGGCCGGGATGGCGCTCGGGGCGACGGTCTCGAGACCGTCCTTGTTGTCGGGGTGCGCGATGCGGCCGACGTGCATCATCTGCAGCACGATCGTCCCGCCACCGGCGTGGACAGCGTCCGCGACGGCGCGCCAGCCCTCGACCTGCTCGGGCGAGTGCATGCCAGGGGTGTCGAGGTAGCCCTGGCCGACGGCGCTCGGCTGCGTGCCCTCGGTGATGATCAGACCGGCGGAGGCGCGCTGGCCGTAGTACTCCGCGTTGAGTGCGTGGGGGGCGTGGCCCGCTCCGGCGCGGTTGCGGGTGAGGGGCGCCATGACGAAGCGCTGCGGCAGCTGCCACGCGCCGACGGTGAGGGGCTCGAACGCACGGGACATAGAGGAATCTCCTGACAGTGGGGAC
>JBBRNQ010000073.1:0-22559 GCA_038230235.1 Actinomycetales bacterium | reverse complement strand
CGGTCTGACGATCGAGGCCGGCGACCTCCTGCTCACCGACTGGCTGCCACCGTGGGGCGGGTGGGACGACGCGCTGTGCCTCGTCTTCGACGGCGGCGTCCAGCCCGCCGAGGTCGTGACCCGCATCGTCAAGCAGGAGCGGGAGATCCGTGACGCGCAGTTCCTCGACCCCGCGCAGGTGCGCGAGCGCGCGACGGACTTCACCGCCCGGCGCGTCGAGGCCGCCCTCGCCGGCGACCGCGGCTACACCGAGTCGGGCCGCTGAGCCGGGGCGCTGAGTCGGGGCGCTGAGTCGGGGCGTAGGCACTCCGGCGAAGACCGTCAGCCCCAGAGGTTGCCAGAGGTGGCTAGGAGGAGGACTCGGACGTCATCGGCGCGAGGAGCAGGTAGGCCTGAGCCACGAGGATGACCCCGACCGCTACCCAGGACCCGGTGGGGAGCCGTACGCCGTACCTCACGTGGTCGACCACGAGGAGCCCCACCTGGAGCGCGACGATCCAGCCCAGCGTGACCAGGGCGAGCTCGGCGTACTGCAGCGCCGAGGCGTAGACCCAGAAGAGAAGGAGGAAGGCCACGACTCCGGCGAGCAGCGGTAGGGCGTCCCCGCTGTGCGACCACTCCTTGGCGGCCACGGCGCCGGCCAGGTCGAGCAGCGCCAGCAGGACCATCGCGCCCGCGCCGACGACCCAGGGCGGCCACGACTCTGGCGCCCGCAGCAGCGGAATGGCCTGCACACCGGTCGTGCTGGCGAGACGGTCGAGAACGTTCACGGCTGCCACCTCTGGCTCGGATGCCGCCCCTGCTGCGGTTGTCTCCCCCGAAGAGCGGGCCGTCACCGCACTGATACGTCAGGGACCGCCGACGTCGGCCTGGCGCGCGATGGTCGCGGCGGCGCGCCGTACGGCGGCGCCCGTCGCGAGGGTCTCGTCGTCGGGGAGGATCTCCTCGAGGAAGGCGAACCGGCGGCGGACGGCGGCGGCGTACGACGTGGTGGCGGGCTCGTCGCGCACACCGTGCCACCAGTCGGCGAGGTCTCCCCACCCGGGCGCAGCGAGCGACCCGCCGAACTGCTGCACCGCGAGCGACGAGCAGAGCGTCGCGAAGGCGAGCCGCTGGTGGAGGGCCCAACCCGAGAGGGTGCCGAGCACCAGCGAGGCGGCGAAGACGTCACCGGCCCCGGTGGGGTCGAGGGCGGGCACCCTCAGCGCGGGCACCGAGGCCTCCTCCCCCGTCGTGCCGTCGATGGCGATCGCCCCGCTCGGACCGAGGGTGACCACGGCGAGCGGCACGCGGTCGGCGAGGTCGTAGAGCGCGTCGTGAGGGGTCTCGGCACGGGTGTAGGCCATCGCCTCGTCAGCGTTGGGCAGGAAGGCGTGGCAGTGAGCGAGTCGGTCGAGCACGAGCGGCGACCACGACCCCGTGGCGTCCCAGCCGATGTCACCGAAGACCAGCGCCCCGTCGGCCCGGGCCAGCTCGACCCACGAGGTGCCGTCGTCGCCGGAGCCGTCGTCGCCGAAGGCCTCGGCGAGGTCGACGAGCACGCTGCGGGTCCGGGGCGGCCGGCCGATCAGCTCGGTCGACGACATCGGGGGCGCGTGGCCGTGGGTCACCATGCCGCGGTCGCGGTCGATGCTCATCGAGACGGTGACCGGTGAGTGCCAGTCGGCGAAGCGTCGCGAGCGGCTGAGGTCGACCCCCTCTTGCTCGGCGAGGGTCCTCCAGCAGAAGTCGGCGTAGTCGTCGTCACCGAACGCGGCGGCTAGGGACGTGCGCAGCCCGAGGCGGCTCGAGGCGGTCGCGAGGTTGGCGATGCCGCCCGGGCACGACCCCATACCGTCAGCCCACACCTCGGTCCCACCCACGGGCAGCGCCGCCAGCCCGGTGAAGATGATGTCGAGGAAGACCGTGCCACCGAGGAGCACGTCGAACTCCGGCTCGCCGTCGGTGCGCTGCGCTGCCAGGGGGTCGTATCCGCTCGCCATGCCGCCCATCCTCTCTCGTCGTCACGCTGCTGCGGCACGGGCCGCGCCCTACTCGCTGATGCCGCTGCGCTCGACCCCCTCGACGATCCAGCGCTGGAGGACCACGAACATCAGGACGAGGGGCGCGATGGCGATCGCGGCGGCGACGAAGAGCTCGTGCAGGTTGCTCGTCTGCTGCGTGAGGAAGGTCGACAGCGCGATCTGCACCGTCCACGAGCTCTGGTCCTGACCGATGACCAGCGGCCAGAGGAAGGCGTTCCAGCTGCCGATGAAGGTGATCGTCGCGATGGCGGCGACGAAGCCGAAGGAGTTGGGGACGACGACCCGCCAGAAGGTGCCCCAGTAGCCGAGGCCGTCGAGGCGCGCGGCCTCCTCGATCTCCTTCGGGAAGCCGAGGAAGTACTGCCGGAAGAGGAAGGTCGCGAAGGCCTGGAAGAGCCCGGGGATGATCAGGCCGCGCAGCGTCGAGACCCAGCCGAGGGACGAGACGAGCACGAAGCTCGGCACGAAGGTGACCGACGCCGGGATGAGCAGGGTCGCCACGATCGTCCACAGGACGGCCCCCGAGTGCCGGTAGGGGATGCGGGCCAGGCCGTAGCCCGCCAGGCCGGACAGCGCGAGGACGGCACCCGTCTGCACGACCGAGATCACCGCGGAGTTGAGCAGCGAGCGGGCCATCGGGACGGCCGGGTCGGAGAAGAGCTCGGCGATGTTGCCCCACTGCACCTGCGGCGGGAGCCAGCTCCACTGCGCGGCGGTGATGTCCTGCTCGCGCATCAGCCCGTTGCGCAGCACGAGGTAGAACGGCACGAGGAAGAGCACGGCACCTGCGACCAGGACGACGTACCGCAGGCCGCTGCCGGCCCTCTCGAGGGGAGACCGTTGGATGCTCACCGGTCGCCCCCGAGCCGCAGCAGCCGGCCCTGCAGGAGGGCGACGATGGCGATGAGCAGGGTGAGGATGACCGCGCCGGCGCTGCCGTGGCCGAAGTCCTGCCCCTGCCCGAGGGCCGTGTAGTAGAGGTAGACCAGCGGTGGGCGGGCGTACGGCGGGTACTGCCCCGAGGTCGAGAGCAGGTTGAAGAACTCGTCGAAGGCCTGGAAGGCGTTGATGAGCAGCAGGAGCAGCACGGCGCTCGAGGTCGCGACCAGCTGGGGGATCGTGATGTGGCGCAGCACCTTCCACCCCTGGGCCCCGTCGACGGCCGCCGCCTCGTAGAGCGTCGGCGAGATCCGCTGGAGTCCGGCGAGGAAGAGGATCATGTAGAACCCCACCTGCAGCCACAGCCGGGCCGAGACGATCACCAGCCAGTACCACGGTGGCTGCACGATCGAGAGCCACGCGACCGGGTCGAGGCCGAACCAGCCGAGCACCGTGTTGACCAGCCCGAACCGCACCCCGCTGAAGAGCGACATCTTCCACACCAGCGACGCGATGACGTAGGAGCAGGCGGTCGGCAGGAAGAAGACCGAGCGGAAGAACGTCTGCATCACGGCCGCGCGGTTGACCAGCAGCGCCAGCCCCAGGGACAGCACGAAGGTCGTGGGCACGATGAAGGCCGCGAAGACGACGAAGGTCAGGAGGCTGTCGCGGAAGGCAGGGTCCGACAGCATGTCGGCGTAGTTGCCGAAGCCCACGAAGACCGTCGGGGTGACGGTGTTGCGGGCGTCGTAGAACGACAGCCACACGCTCCAGAGGATCGGGACGTAGACGAAGAAGACCAGCCCGGCCACGAAGGGACCGACGAAGACCCAGAACCACAGGTTGCGGTTCTGGTCTCCGCGCAGGCGGCGCGCGAGCGACGGCCGGGCCGGCGACCCTGTATGCCGTGGGGTCGCCGCACGTCCGTCCGCGCGGGTGGCGGTGGCCCCGGACACCCTCAGACACCGACGCGCTTGAGCTCGGCCTCGACGACGGTCTTCATGGAGGCGATCTCCTTGGCCGGGTCGGAGCCGCTGCGCACGATGCGGTTGAGCCCGTCGGAGAACGCCGTCGCGCTCTTGGGCGTCCACAACAGCGGCGACTGGGCGCGGCCGCTGTCGTTGACGAGCTTCGCCGCGTCGGCGGCCGGACCGGAGGCCAGCTTGGTGGCCTTGGCGATGACCGACTTGCGGGCCGGGATGTGGAAGCCGTAGGTCTGGGCCCAGTCGAGCTGCTTGTCGGTCTGGTCGACCCAGAGCCACTTCACGAAGGCCTTCGCGGCCTCCACGTCCTTGGCCTTGGCGCTGACGCTGGAGCCGTAGGCGCCGACCGGCACCGACGGCTTGCCGGCACCGCCGAGCGACGGCCACGCCATCACCCCGTAGTCACCGGGGAAGGCCTTCTCGATCACGGGCAGGGTCCACAGCCCGGTCCACTGCATCGCGGTCAGGCCGGAGGTGAAGGCCGACGGGTCGGACCAGTCGGCGGGCGCCCCCACGAGCAGGCTGCCGCTGGTGAAGAGCTGACGCAGCTTGGTGAATCCCTCGACCGCGCCGGCACCGTCGAAGCCGAAGGCGGTCTGGTCGGCGTTGAGGTAGTCGAGGCCGGCGGCCCAGAGCATCGGGCCGCCGAGCACGCCCACCCCGCCGTCGTTGCCCGCGAAGAAGCCCTTGACCTTGTCGGTGGTGAGCTTCTTCGCCGCGGCGAGGAGCTCGTCGACGGTGGTCGGCGGCGCCACCCCGGCCTTCTCCAGCAGGCTCTTGCGGTAGACCAGCAGCTGCATGTCGGTGACCTGCGGGACGGCGTACAGCTTGCCCTTGTAGGTCATCCGCTCGATGAGCGAGGGCGTGAAGTCCGAGGCGGCGTCACCCAGGATGCCGGTGAGGTCGACGACCTGGCCGCCCTGGATCATGTCGATGCTCGGGCCGTTGCCGTTCTCGAAGACGTCAGGCCCGGAGGCGGTGAGCAGCGCCGACGCCACGGTGTTGTCATAGCCGCTGGGGAACCACTTCACGGTGACGGCGGCGCTCGGATAGGCCTTGGCGTAGCCCTCCACCGCGGCTTGCGTGCCGGCCTCACCGTACGCGTGGTACCACTGCGCGAGGGCCGGCTTGCCCCCGGCGCCGGTGGCCGCTGACTACCCCTCGCGCCCGGTGTTGCCCCCGCAGGCCGCGAGGGCTCCGGCGCCGAGGGCCGCGCCGGCGAGACCGAGGAACCGGCGGCGGCCGAGGTCGGACGGGGTGACGGTGGTGGGTGCTGGTGCCATGACGGGGTCCTCACGAAGGTCGGTGCACGAAAGTCGCGACTCGACGTCATCAGGCGCGACTATTGCACGCTAGTCCTTCTCGTGCCCCAGCTCTCGCCCGCCGCCCCGTCGTCTCCGCGCGGCGAGACGCCGACGGGGCGGTGGCGGGGCGGTGGCGGGCGGTGGCGGGCGGTGGCGGGCGGTGGCGGGCGGTGGCGGGGCGGTGGCGGGGCGGTGGCGGGGCGGTGGCGGGCGACGGTCAGGAGCTGCGGCTGCGGCGCAACCAGAGCAGGCCGAGGACCGGCAGCACGAGCGGCACGTAGCCGTAGCCCGACCCGAAGTGCGACCAGACGGTCTTGTCCGGGAAGTCCGAGGGCACGAGGTAGGACAGGAGCCCGACCACGAGCACCCCCACGAGCTCGACGGTGATCGCGGCCCGGGCCACCCGCAGCGAGGTGCGGTCGTCGCGGGCGAGCGCGACGGTGGCCACGAGGTAGATCACCGCGGCCAGGGCCGACAGCAGGTAGGCCACCGGCGCCTTCGAGTACTCCGAGACCAGCTGGTACGACGCCCTCCCCGTCGCCGCGAGGGCGAAGAGGGCGTAGAGCGCGACGAGGACGATGCCGAAGCCGCGCCCCCCGCTCGGCCGGCTCTGCCGCGCCTGGGGGTCGGGTGGGAGCGGCGTGCGGTCAGCCATTCAGCGTCCACATCTGGGTCAGCCGGGCGAGGAAGACCGCGATGACGACAGCCGAGCCGGCCACCACGCCCATGGCCCAGCGGGTCTTGTCCTTCAGCGCCAGGAAGGTCACGAAGGGGGGCACGAGGGGGAGCGTGCCGAGGTAGGCGTAGAACACCGGCGCCTCAAAGGCACGCGTCGTCCGCAGGCCCTGCACGATGCCGACCACGACCTGGGCCAGCAGGAGCAGCTCGAGGGCGGCCGCCGTGAGCAGGAGCCGGTCGTCGACGATGGTGTCTCGCACGGCGTGCACGAGGGCGACGACGCCATACAGGGCGGCCACGACGAGCACCGCGATGGTCAACCAGGACAACACCCCCTCAGGGTAGTTGGGCGCCCTGACGGGCGATCGGCCGGTCACCTCCGGCGAGGCGGCGGGCCAGTCCGCTCGCTCGCTGGGCGGGGCGCCCGACCGCGGCCCGCACGGCCTCGGGGGTGCCGACCACGGTGACCCGGGACTGCGCCCGGGTGACCGCGGTGTAGAGCAGCTCGCGGGTGAGCAAGGGGGAGTCAGCCGGCGGGAGGACCACGGTCACCGCGTCGAACTGGCTGCCCTGGCTGCGGTGCACCGTCATCGCGTGCGCCGTCTCGACGCCGGCCAGACGGCTCACCGCCAGGGGGCGCCCCTCGGGGGTGCCGTCGGCGACGCGGGCCACGAGGACCCCGTCGTCACCTCGGACAACGACACCGGTGTCACCGTTGAAGAGACCCAGGCCGTAGTCGTTGGCCGTCACGAGGAACGGCTCACCGGCCGTGCGCTCGGCGCCGGCCGGGCCGGCGAGGCCCTCCTCGCGCAGCCAGCGCTCGACGCGGCGGTTCCAGTGCGCGACGCCGTACTCACCGGTGCGGTGAGCGGTGAGGAGCCGGTGACGATCGAGCGCGACGAGCGCGGCGACGGGATCGCCCGCCCGGCCGGCGCGGGCCACGTCCCGCGCCCCCGCGAGCACCTCGGCGTCAGCGGCACCGGGCTCGACGAGACGGGCGGCGGGCGTGGCGGCGAACGCGGCGAGGGTCGCCTCCACGTCGCCGCGACGGATGGCCTCGGCCAGGTCACCGATGGCGTCGCCGTAGCGGTGGGCGCGAGCCAGCCGGGCGACCATCGCGACCCCGTCGAGGGCCTCGAGGCCCTCGAGGCCCTCGACGAGGTCGTGGAGCACCGCCCCTGCATCGACCGACGCCAGCTGGTCGGCGTCGCCGACGAGGACCAGCCGCGCCTGGGGGCGCAGCGCCTCGAGCAGCCGGGCCATCAGGGTGAGCGAGACCATCGAGGTCTCGTCGACGACGACCACGTCGTGGGGCAGCGGGTTGCCCCGGTGGTGACGGAACCGGGTGTGCGACCCGGGACGCCAGCCGAGGAGTCGGTGGAGGGTCGTGGCCGAGAGACCGTCGAGGGCAGCGCGATGGGTGGCGGGGAAGTCGGGGCGCGCGACAGCGTCGCGCAGCGCCTGGGTCATCCGGGCGGCGGCCTTGCCGGTGGGCGCGGCCAGCGCGACCCGGGGAAGGTGGTCACCGGTGGACCGACCAGCCGCCCCGCCGACTGCCCTGCGGCCTTCCTCGCCGGCTGCCGCGTCGACTCCCCCGTCGACTCCCCCGTCGACTCCCCCGCCGACTCCCCCGCCGACTCCCCCGCCGACTCCCCCGTCGACCGCCCTGCGGACTGCCCCACCGACTGCCCCGTCGACGTCGAGCAGGGTGCCGAGCAGTCGGGCGACGGTCGTCGTCTTGCCGGTGCCCGGGCCGCCGGTGATGACGCTGGTGCCGTGACGGGCGGCGAGGTCGGCCGCGGCGCGCTGCTCGCCGTAGTCGGGTGGGCGGCTTCCTGCCCCGTCCGCCGCCTCCGCTGCTGCCAGCGGGTCGCTCGACCCGTCGCGCGACCCGTCCTCCGTCTGGCCCTTCCCCGGGTCCGACGAGACCGGGAAGTGCGCGTCGAGGGCGGCCGCCAGCCGCAGCGCATCGACGGGCACGGGGGGCTGCTCACGGCGGCGGCGCAGGTCGTCGTCGACCTGCACCTCCTCGCGCCAGTAACGCTCGAGGTAGACCAGTTCGGCGTCCACCCGCATCGCACCGGCAGCCACGAGGATGCTCGAGGCGACGAGGCCGGTCCAGCCCTCGCGGTCGGGCCCCTCGCCGATCGCGCTGAGGTCGACCGCTCGCAGGTCGACGCAGACCGAGCCCTGACGGACGGCGCGCACCGCCAGGGCAGCAGCGAGCAGCACCGCTTCCGACCCTTCGCCGGTGACCTCGCCGAGCCGGGCGGCGACGTGGACGTCGGCGGCGTCGAGCAGACCCGCCTCGTTCGCGAGGCGGAGGAGGCC
This sequence comes from Actinomycetales bacterium, assembly GCA_038230235.1. Taxonomy (GTDB): domain Bacteria; phylum Actinomycetota; class Actinomycetes; order Actinomycetales; family Dermatophilaceae; genus Lapillicoccus. The sequence goes on along the minus strand of JBBRNQ010000073.1, from coordinate 14,360 downwards.
CGTCGCCCGCCGGGCGAGACGACGGTCGTAGGGGTCACCAGCGGGCAGAGGCTCTGGCGGCACCGTGCTCATCGCCGCGGCACCGTCGGTCGCGGCGCGTGGCCGTCGAGCAGGTCGGACAGCTCCTCGACGAGGGCCACGGGCGGCCGCCACGAGAAGACCCCGCACGGTTGCCCGTCGATGACCGGGGTCTGCGGGCCGCACATGCCGCGGACGTAGAGGTAGAGGACGCCACCGAGGTGCTCCGCCGGGCGGTAGTCGCGCACCCGCCAACGCAGGAACCGGTGCAGGACGACGGCGTAGAGCAGGGCCTGGAGGGGATAGCTGGAGTGGCCCATCGCCTCGGTCAGCCGGTCGGGTGCGTAGTCGTGGGCCCACAGCTGGGGGGCCTCGCGGCCGACCTCGTCGAAGTCTCCCAGCCAGTTGGTCTTGTAGTCGGCGACGAGGTAGCGCCCGTCGACCCGCAGCACGAGGTCGAGAGAGCCGGTGAGGTAGCCGCGCAGGTCCAGCTCGTAGGCCGGGTCGTCGACGACGTCGGCGTACGGCGCCAGCGGGTCGTCGTCGGGCAGGTGTCGCCTCATCAGGTCAGCGAGGTCACGCAGCCTGACCGGGTCGGCGTGGTGGGCCGCCTCGCGGTCGTCGCCACCCGAGAGGGGGAGCTCGAAGTCGAGCTCGCAGAGCCGGTCGACGGCCCCCACCTGACGCAGGGTGGTCGCCGCGAGGGGTCCGAGCGGGGTGTCGGCGACGGCGACGAGCGCGTCGGCCAGCACCTGGGGGTCGAGGGCGACGGGCCAGCGCACCAGCTGCTCGCGCACGTGGTGGCCCAGCTCGGCCCGCCAGTCGCCACCGCGTTCGGGAGCGGCCGGGTCGGCGTGCTCGAGCACAGCGTGCACGAGCGACCCGAAGGTCGCCCCGACGGGCAGGTCGGCCATCGGCGACCGCGTGGTCGTCTGGTGCACGGTCGCCCTCGTCGCGATCTCGGGCTCGTCGTCGCGCGGCACGCTCTCGGGCTCGCTGGTCGGGGTCAGCGGGTCGTAGGCGCTGGCCGACTCGGCTGCGGTGGTGAGCCCGGTGTAGGACGTGCGGGTCCACCCGTGGTCGACGTCGCGACGGAAGGTGCGTACGGCCATCGTGGCTCGGTCGGCGCCTGAGTGCGGCGTCGGAGCGGGCCCCGGCCTCGCCGGCTCGACGACCGGCCCACCCCGGTCCTGCCACTCGCGCGCCCTCGCCACAGCCGTGCGGTCGTCGGGGACCGCGACCTGGTCCGGCACGTGCGCCTCACCGGGCCCACGGCCGAAGAGGACCCGGTGCAGCGGCGAGGCCGTGGTGTTGCGCGCGCTCGGGAACCACCAGGCGACGACCTGCGACTGGGCCCGCGTGAGCCCGACGTAGAGCACGCGCAGCTCCTCGGCGAGCTCTTCGCGCCGCACGCGTTCGACGACGTCGGCGGTCGGGTCGCCCCCGATGTCGAGGCAGCGGGTGCCGTCGTCGTCGTGGTAGCGCAGCGTGCGCGGGGTGCCACCGGCGAAAAGGTCGCTCTGACCAGGGAGGTAGACCACGGGGAACTGCAGGCCCTTGCTGACGTGGACCGTCATCACCTGCACCGCCGAGGCGTCGGAGTCGAGCCGACGGGCCCGTTCGGAGGCGACGGCCACGTGCTCGTCGGACATCTGCTCCCGCAGCCAGCCGATCAGGCCGGGCAGGCCCAGCCCGTCTCGCCGTACGGCGGTGTGCAGGGCTTCTCCGGCGTGCCGCAGGTCGGTCATCAGCCGTTCGCCGCCGGGTCGGGCCAGGACCCGCGAGGCCAGGCCGCCGCGGGCCGCGGCCACCTCGAGCACCGCCGCCACCCCTCGGGCGCGCAGCAGGACGGCCCAGTCGCGCACGGTGTCGGCGACCCGGTCGGTGAGCGCCTCACCCCCCTCGTCGAGGTCGGTGACCGTGTGACCGAGGAAGGGCGTGAGGGCTGCCGCCCTGACCCGGTTGCTGCGGTGCGGCTGCTCCATCGCCTCGAGCAGGGCCAGCCAGGCCCCGGCCGCCTCGGCGGCACGACCGGTGGCGTCGGGACGGAAGACCGACCCCGCACCGGTGTAGACGCAACGCACGCCGGCCACGTCGAGTGCGGTCTGGACGACCCGGCACTGGGCGGCGGTGCGGCAGAGGACCGCGACGTCGCGCGGGATCAGCGCCCGCCCGTCGAAGGTCGCACCGGCCGCGAGCAGCGTGGCCACGTCGGCGGCGAGGTCCTTCGCGACCTCCTCCCGCAGCTCGGAGACCGCAGCGGTCTTGCCGGGGTCCAGACCCATGGAGTAGCGGTCGAGGATCCTCAGACGGAAGGGTGCCGGCGACGGGGCGCCCACCAGTCGGGTCGACTCGTGGGCGGCCCCCACCTCGCGGACGACGATCCGCTCGTCACCGAGGGCTGCGCCGCGCAGCAGCGTCTGCAGGCTCGCGACGAGGTCGGCGTCGCTGCGCTGGTTGGTGCCGAGGGTGCGCGCCGACGTGGCCGTGTCGGCGGCCGCGAGGTAGGTGACGATGTCGCCGCCGCGGAAGGCGTAGACCGCCTGCTTCGGGTCGCCGATGAGCACCATCGTCGCGTGGCCGCTGAAGGCCCGGTCGAGCACCTGCCACTGCACCGGGTCGGTGTCCTGGAACTCGTCGACGAGCACCACCCGCCACCGCTCGCGCATCCGCTGCCGGGCGGGGGCCCCCTCGTCGGCGAGCGCGTCGGCGAGCTGGCTGAGCAGGTCGTCGTAGCCGAGCACCCCGAGCCGACGCTTGCGCCGGTCGAGCTCCGCCCGCACCCGGCGGGCGAACGCCACCCGGGCGCCCGCCGGGGTGGTCGGGTCGGCCTGGGCCGGCTCGAGACGGGACTGCGGGTCGGCGACGACGTCGCGGGCCAGGGCGAGGGCCTCGCTCCGCGTCAACCTCCGGGCCCCACCGGCGGTGTCGTGGGAGGCCGAGGTGTGGTCGGCGAGGACGAGGTCGTCGACCACCTCGACGAGGAGGTCGTCGAGGTCCTCGACCAGGCGCGCGTGGGCGTCGGTGTCGCCGGCCACCCCCAGCCCGTCGAGCACCTGGTGGCAGAACTGGTGGGTCGTCGCGATCGTGGCCGAGTCGACGTCGGCCAGCGCGGCACGCAGCCGTCGCAGCCGCAGGTCGAGCTGCTCGTCGTCACCGGCGAGCAGCACCGGCAGCAGCGGCCGGATCCCGCGAGGGAGCTCCGACTCCTCCTGGGCACGCCGGTCTGGTGCTGCGAGCACCCGTGAGGCGTCGACCAGCTGCTCGCGGACCCGCTGCCGCAGCTCCTGGCTCGCGGCCCGCCCGAAGGTGACGACGAGCATCTCCTTGAGCAGGCAGTGCCCCTCGGCGACGTAGCGGGTCACGAGGGAGGCGATGGTCCAGGTCTTGCCGGTGCCGGCGCTGGCCTCGAGCAGCGTCGTGCCTCCCTCGGGCAGCGGGTCGGTGATGTCGAAGGTGGCCAGCTCGACCGGGGCGGGTGCCGTCACAGCAGCCACGTCCGCTCGTGCCGCAGCAGCGGCTCCCACAGGCGTACGGCGAGCCGCCCCAGCCTTGAGGGCTCGTCGTTCCATCGCTCGTCACGTCCCGCGCTCGAGGCACCGAGGTTCTTGTAGGCGGCGAACGGCAGCCGCGACCCGAGCAGGAACACGTGGGCTGGGTCGTCCTGCTCCCCCGGGACGGGCCCGTCCGGTGCCGTCTCCCACTCCCGCCTCGCGGCGAAGTCGGCCGGGCGACGGCGTACGGCGGCCTCGGCCCAGACCGCCGAGGTGCGCACCGCCATGGGCAGGGGCTCGCACATCGCGCGGTCGCGCAGGTCGACCAGCTCCTCGAGCAGCTCGGCAGCGTCCTCGGGCGCGCGCAGCTCGCTCGCCTGCGGACGCCTCTCCCGCCCTCCGCGCCAGCCGACGGTCGCTGACGTCCACGCCACGCCCGGTCGGGCCACGGTGACGGCGAGCAGGTCGAGCCACGAGGCCAACCGGTGCTTGGCCCCCAGCGACGAGTAGTGCACCCGCACGAGGCGGTCACCGCGCACGCCGCCGACGACTCCCGTCAGGCGTCGACCGTCAGACAGAGTGACGTCGACGTCGAGGCTGCGCGCCGGGACCTGGCGGATGTCGGCCGTCCGCTGCACGAGGGCGACCGACCGCCCCGCCACCTCTTCGAAGAGGGCCTCGGACAGGTCACCCGGTGGCAGCTGCCCCCGTCGCAGCTCGGCGTCGAAGACCGCCGGGGCGTCGTCTCCCTCCAGCAGCCTCCGCAGGAGACGGTCGCCGACCGCCCACTTCTCGAGGTTGTCGAGCTCGAGCGGGACCGCGTCGGAGGGCTCGTCGTCCTCGCGGGGAACGGCGACATCGAGGCGTTGGCGAAGGAACGCCTTCGCCGGGTGCGCAAGCACGTCGTGGAGGTCGGCGAGGGCGAGGTCCTGCGCGGCCAGGGGCGGGAGGGGTTGCTCGAGCAGCCCTCTGCGCCAACGACGCTCACCCGGCGGGTGGTCAGCCTGCTCGGCCAGCAGAGCCGCGGACGCCGCGGCGCCGGCGAGGGCTGCCCGGTCGAACGTGAACGGGCCGGAGCCGGCCAGCCCGCCGGGGGTGACGGTGCGGGCGTCGTACGGCTGGAGGGGGTGGTGGATGACGACCCGTTGCTGCACGGCCACGCGGTCGGCCGTCGTCGCGGTCGTGTCGAGTGCGTCGAGCAGCTCGCCCAGCGGCACCGCGGGCGGCCGGTCCTGCCCGCTGACCTCGTCGGCCCCGGTGTAGGTGACGACGAGGGTCTCGGTGGCCGCAAGCACGGCGTCGAGCAGGAGCTGCCGGTCCTCGCTGCGGGCGTCGCGCTCGCCGGTGAGCGGTGAGCGGGCGAGCACGTCGTCACCGTCGGTGCCCGTCGCCCGCGGGAAGCGCCCGTCGTCGAGACCGACGAGAGCGACCACCCGGTGCGGCACGGAGCGCATCGGCACCATCGTGCAGACGGTGAGTGACCCGGTGCGGAAGCTGGCCCGGGTGGGGCGCGGGCCGGTGCGGTCCTCGAGCAGGGCCCGGACGTCGTTGAGGGCGAGCTCGGGCCCGTCTCCGGGCGCGCTGCCGCGGCCGACGAGACCGGCGTCGAGCACGGTGCTCAGCTCGCGCTCGAACTGCGCGACCTGCCACGCGTCCTGGGGCCCAGCCGACCCCAGCCCGAGCACCGCCTCGCGAAGGACGCCCATCCAGGCGGCGAGCCCGGTGACCGAGCGCAGCTGCTCGACGGCGGACTGGACGCGGTCGACCAGCTCGGCGGCCCGACCCACGAGCTCGACCTGCGCGCTGGAGACGTCGTCGAGCGGGAGGACGTCGGCCAGGAGTGAGCCGCTCTCGGCGACCGCGACCCCCACGAGCAGCCGGTCGGTGCCGGATCGCCAGGTGTTGTCGGCGACGGCGGCCAGGCCGTAGTCGGTGCGCAGCGGCCCTGTCAACCCCCAGCGCACGCCGGAGTCGGCGGCCCAGGCGGCGACGGTGTCGAGGTCGTCTTCGTTCAGGCCCCACCGGTGGCGCACCGGCTGGCTGCCCGAGAGCGCGAGGAGGGCGCTGAGCGGGGCGCGCCCGGCGGCGAGGTCGAGCACGTCGGCGGCCAGCGCGAGGACGGGGTTGGTGAGCGCGGTGCCCCGGTCGGCGAGCCGGAGCCGCAGGCGGTGGGCGGGGTGGGCGCCGTCACCAGGCTCGAGCACCCCGGCGAGGCCGAAGGCCGCGTGGAAGAGCGGGGCGTAGGTGTCGATGTCGGGGCACATGACGATGATGTCGCGTGGCTCGAGCGTCGGGTCGTCGTCGAGCAGCCCGACGAGGACGTCGCGCAGCACCTCGACCTGGCGGGCCGTGCCGTGGGCGGCGTGCACCTGGACGGAGCGGTCGTCAGGGGTGACGACCCGCGTCACCAGCTCGGCGGCGGACGGCTCCCGGTCGTTGCGCACGTCGTCCTGGAGCCACCCGAGCAGGGTGGCCGGGGCGGGAGCGGACGGCAGAACCGTGGTCAGCGTGGGGGGGACCCCCGCCAGCGCGCGACGCAGCTCGCGGGTGTCGCGCCCGAGGGACGACAGGAGGGCGTGCGACACCCGTGCGGCCGACTGGTCCTCCAGTCGGGGGACCGTGCCGGCCGCCACGTGCGGCCCGAGCTGCTCCCACAGCGCGGGTGACGGCGTGGGGAGCCACAGGTGGACCTCACGGACCTCGCCGACCGCCCGGAGCAGCTCGACCTCGGTGACCGGGAGGCGAGTGTGGCCGAAGAGCGAGAGCCGGCCCGGCAGGGCGAGCGGGCTCCCGGCCGAGATGGCGGCCAGGGTCCGGGCGTGGCGCACGTGGGGGGCGGGCGCGTCGATCCGGGCCTGCACCGCTCTCCACAGGGGGGCCTGCCAGCGCAGGTCGTCGGGCAGCCTCCCGCCGGTGCCGTCGTCGTCACCGCCCTCGCTCCACCCGGCCAGCAGGGCCGGTCGCTGCACGGCGTAGGCCGCGAGCAGACCGGCCAGCCGGCGGGCCACCGACCAGCGCCGGCCCCGTCGCAGATCGCGTTCCTGCCCCTCCCGGTCCTCACCGAGGTGATGGGCGAGGGCGCGACACCACGGCTCGCCGAGAGAGGCGTCGACGGCGGCCAGCACCGGCCACACGAGCCGCTCCGGATCCCACGGGTCGGAGCGCTCCGTACCGGTGAGGGTGGCGACCAGGGAGCGCGGGCTGCGGAAGTCGACGCCGGCGCACACCCCGTCGGTGCCGCGGGGTCCGGCTCCGAGCCGGTGCGACAGCCGCTGGCTCAGCCACCGCTCGACGCCCTTGGCCGGGACCACGACGAGCTCGGTCGCGAAGGGGTCGTCACCCGGCTCGGCGAGGAGCGCCCCCAGCTCGTCGGCGAGCCGGTCGGTGCGGTCTGCCACGTGCAGGTGCAACGGCACCGCTCCCCCTCCCTCAACGATCGACCCGGCGCATCGTCCTCGCCCGTGTCACCCAACCTACCGAGGACCACCGACACATGGCCGAAGCCACCGATGGTGCCGCCAGGACCCTCGGCGCAGAGCTCAGGACCCCGTGAAGGTCGGCTTCTCCTTCGCCAGGAAGGCCCGCACCCCCTCGCGGAAGTCAGCGCTCCCGTAGGCCGCGCCGAGACGACGGTCGTCGGCCGCCGGGTCGTAGCCGACGGCTCCGGCGCGCAGCTGCTCCTTGGTCGTCGAGATGGTGAGGGGTGCGGCACGGAGCACCCCGTCGACGATGCCCCAGACCTCGGTCTCGAGCTCCTCGGGCGCCACGACCGAGACGAGCGCCCCGACGGTGTAGGCACGCTCGGCACCGACCAGCCGCGAGGCGAGGATCATCTCGCGGGTGAGGGAGTCGCCGAAGACCTCGGCGCACCTAAGCACGAAGGGGGCGGACAGGGCGTTGCCGAGGGTGCGCGCGATCGGGTAGCCGAAACGGCTGGACGGGGTGGCCACGCGCAGGTCGCACAGGGTGGCGACGGCCAGGCCGCCGCCGACGCAGATGCCGTCGACGGCCGCGATCGTCACCTGCGGCAGCGCGTGCCAGTCGTCGAGCACCCGCCGCACCTTCGCTTCGTAGGCCACGCCGAAGGCCCCGTCGGTGAAGTCGCTGAACGACGCGATGTCGTTTCCCGCCGCGAACGCCCTCCCCCCGACGCCCCGCACCACGACGGCCCGCACCGAGGTGTCGGTGGCGAGCTGCGAGCAGAGCTCGAGCAGCCCGCCGTACATCTCGTCGGTGAAGGAGTTGTGCTTGTCGGGCCGGTTGAAGGCGACCTCGACCGCCCCCGGGGCGCGGCGCAGCAGGAGCTGCCCGGAGGCGGTCGGGGTGGGGGCGCCCCACGCGGGCACGGGCGGCGGGGCGACGGTCACGGTACGAGCGTAGAAGGGTGCCGCCCCGGCCCTGACCACCCGGTCGACGGAGCGCGGAGCGGCGATGTCGAAACCGTCACAACCCTACCTATTTATCCTTTATATCCGTATTCTGTATGGACGGGCTCACCGTCGAGACGTGTCGGGCCCTCACCCCCCACCCCCACTCGCCCAAGGCGGCACCATGCCCACCACTGTCATCGTCAACGGGGTCTCCCACACCCTCGACGTCGATCCCTCCATGCCCTTGCTCTGGGCCCTGCGCGACGTCCTCGGCCTCACCGGCACCAAGTACGGCTGCGGCATCGAGGTCTGCGGCGCCTGCACCGTCCTGCTCGACGGCGAGGCGGAGAAGAGCTGTGACGTCGAGGTCCGCGAGGTCAGCGGCCAGCGGGTCACCACCATCGAGGGTCTGTCTCCCACCGGCGACCACCCCGTGCAGAAGGCCTGGGTCGCGGAGCAGGTGCCCCAGTGCGGCTACTGCCAGTCCGGGATGATCCTCGCGGCCGTCGAGCTGCTGCGACGCACCCCGAAGCCGACCAACGCCCAGATCGACGCCGCCATGCGCAACCTCTGCGTCTGCGGCACCTACCAGCGCGTGCGCGCCGCCATCCACCGGGCGGCCGGACAGTGAGCGCCGCCCCGAGCACCGACCCGAGCCTCGGCAACGGCACCCTGCCGGACGCCGCAGACCTCACCACCCCGGGCACCGGCCCGGGAGCCCTGACCCGCCGCGGGTTCCTCGCCGCGGTCGGCGTGGCCGGCGGGTTCGCGGTCGGCTTCGCCACCCCCGCCGAGGCGTCCGGCCGCCGGGAGCTCGTCACCGCGGCGGCCACCGCCCACGCCTCGCTCACCCCTCGCACCCCGCTCGCCCCGCTCGCCCCGGCGACCCCGGTCACGACCTGGGTCCGCATCGGTGCCGACGAGTCGGTCACGATCCTCGTGGGTGCGGCCGAGATGGGCCAGGGGGTGCACACCAGCCTCGCCCAGCTGGTCGCGGAGGACCTCATGGTCGACTGGCGGACGGTGCGCGCCGAGGCCGCCCCGGCCGACCGCGCCTACGCCAACCCCGGGACCGGCAGCCAGCTCACCGGCGGCAGCATGAGCATCCGCGGCTACCACTCGGCCCTGCGGCTCGCGGGGGCGGCCGCGCGTGACATGCTGCGCGCCGCCGCAGCCGCCCGCTTCGGCGTCGACATCTCACGGTGCGTCGCGTCCAACGGCGTCGTCTCGGTGACCGGCACCTCGTCGTCGGCCACCTACGGCCAGCTGGCGGCCGCGGCCGCCACGCAGCCGGTCCCCCAGAGCCCGGCCCTCACGCCGGACGACGCCCTGCGGATCGTCGGCCACCCGGTGCCCCGCGTCGACATCCCCGACAAGGTGCGCGGTGCCGCCGTCTTCGGCATCGACGTGAGGGTGCCGGGGATGCTCCACGCCACCGTGCGTCACAGCCCGATGGTGGGCGGCACGGTGAAGACGCTCGGCGCCAGACCGGCCAGGGCCATCGCCGTCGTCAACGCCGGCGACGCGGTCATCGTGGTCGCCCGCACGACGTGGGACGCGATGGCGGCCGCACGGTCGGTCTCCGTCTCCTGGAACGCCCCGAGCACGACGTCGTCGCTGACGTCCTCGACCATCGCGGCCCAGGCCACGACGTTGATGGCGAGCGGTGCGGCGCAGGTCGCCGAGACCGCCGGCTCGGTGAGCGACGCGCTGGGCAAGGCGACCAAGCGCGTCGACGCGACGTACGACCTGCCCTACCTCGCGCACGCCGCGATGGAACCCCTCGCGTGCACGGCGAGCGTCACCACCACGGGGTGCGAGCTGTGGGCTCCGACCCAGGCTCCCGGGCTGGCGGCCGCGGCTGCGGCCTCCATCTGCGGGCTGACACCCGACAAGGTCCTCGTCCACTCGACGATGCTGGGCGGCGGTCTGGGGCGCAAGTTCGAGACCGACTTCGTCGCCCACGCCGTCCTCGCCTCCAAGGCCGTCGGCGCACCGGTGAAGGTGACGTGGTCGCGCGAGGAGGACTTCTCTCACGACCAGTACCGTCCGATGGCGCAGATCAGGGTGCGGGCTGCGGCCGACGCCAGCGGCGCCCCCACGGCCCTCTGGTCGCGCATCGTCTCGACGTCGATCCTCGGCCAGCGGGGCTGGCTGCCCCCGAAGACGGTCGACTCGCAGGCGGTCGACGGCGCCGTCGACCTGCCGTATGGAGTGCCGTCGCGCCTGGTCGAGTACGTCGCGCACCCCGCCGCGGTCCCCGTCGGCTTCTGGCGCTCGGTGGGCAACTCGCTCAACTGCTTCGCGGTGGAGTCCGCCCTCGACGAGCTCGCCCTCGCGACCGGTCGCGACCCCGTCGCGCTGCGCCTGTCCCTGCTGAGGGACCAGCCCCGGGTCGCAGCCGTGCTGCAGGCGGTCGCCGACGCATCGGGATGGGGGTCGGCGTCACCCGCCGGCACCGCTCGGGGCGTCGCCCTCACCCACTCCTTCGGGACCATCGTGGCGCAGGTCGCCGAGGTGACCCAGCCGACCCCCGGGACGATCAGGGTGACCAGGGTCTGGTGCGCCGTGGACTGCGGCCAGGTCGTCAACCCCGACACGGTGCGCGCCCAGATGGAGGGCGGGATCGCCCACGGGCTCAGCGCCGCCCTGTGGGGGAAGATGACCTTCTCCAAGGGGGTGGCCTCGCCTCGTAACTTCGACGGCTACAAGATGGTGCGGATGCGTGACATGCCGGTCATCGCCGTGACGATCGTGCCCAGCACGCAGCCCCCCGGCGGCGTCGGCGAGCCGGGGGTTCCTCCGGTGGCCCCGGCCGTCGCGAACGCCTGGGCCCGCCTGACCGGCACCCGGGCCCGCCGGCTCCCGCTGCAGTAGTCATCACCGTCGGGCGGGCCCCCGGGCCCGCCCCACGCGACAGGCCCGCCCGACGCGTCAGGCCCGGCCCACGCGACAGGGTCGGCCGTCGGATACGGCCGTGACACCGACCTACGCGGCGACCCGCATCCTCACGGCCACCTTGTGGTGCGACCGGACGGGGACGAGCACGACCGAGACCGTGACACTCACGCAGCCGAGGGCGACATCGTGGCCCAGCCCGGCGTTGAGCAGGTCGACGCAGACCCTGTGCACTCCCGGCACCACAGCCCGGGTGACGGAGAAGCCGTGGTAGGAGCCGTGGGCCGGGAAGGCACGCGCGACGTCCGCCCGATAGAGGTTCGCGGCGGCGGTCGTGGCGGCCCCGTCGACGCTCACCCGCACGCTGAGGGTGGCGTCGTTCTCACCGTCGAAGCCCCAACCCGTGGCGGTGAGGCTGGCCCTGCCGGCAGCCACCCCGTCGAGGTGTCCCTTCGGCGTCGATGCCGCGACGAGGCCCGACCCCGTCGCCGCGCGCCACGTCGCGACGTCCATGACGCCGGACTGGGGGAGCTGGCGGGCCGCCTGGTAGGCGCGCAGCGCTGCCGTGGTGCTGGCGGTCCAGCTGGTCCCGGTGCCGAGCCCGAGGAGCTCGTTGACCGCCCCGACCGGGCTGCCCACCGAGCCGGGATGCAGCAGGGCCCCCGAGGCGGTGATGAGGCGCACGAGGAGCGACGACGCGCCCGCGGGGACCGGCACCGGGGGGTACGTGGGGCAGGGGGTCGAGCGGGCGGCTGCATACGGCGGCGCCCAGGTGAGGTCGGGCACCCGGCAGGGGCCGTAGTCGGTGGCAGCGGCTGCGCCGCTCCAGTAGGAGGTGCGCCCCATCGCCCCCTCCCACGAGAGGGAGATGTGGATGTGGTCGCGGTGGCAGGCGGTGTCCCAGCCGGCCTCGGGGTGCGACGCGCAGCTGCTGTAGGGCCGCCACCCGTCAGTGGGTCGGTAGGCGCCCCAGATCTTGTTGTTCCAGATGAGGTACATGACGCCGAGGCGGCGGGCCTGCGCGAAGGTGTTGCCGTGGGCGTCGGTGGCGAAGAGCCACGCGATGAACGCGTTGGCGCGGGCCGCGCCGTCAGCGGTGCGCACGGAGGTCATCCAGTCGACGGCGCGGCCGTCGTAGTGCTCGCTGATCGACCCGTCGGTGCCGCACTCCCTCGCCGTGCCGGCCGTCGTACCCGGCCAGGTCGCCTTGAGCGCGGCCGCGAGCTGGTTGGTGCCGGGCTTGGTCGAGACGTCACAGGACGCGTCCGCGACGTAGCTCGCCATCGGCTCGATGCCGGTGGCCGCGCGTCCGGGCGGCGGCACCGTCGCGGCCGCAGCGGTGAGCGTCGCCTCCGCCGCCTGCGCCGCCACGCCCATCGGCTGGAGGAGGACGGCCACGACGAGAGCGGCCAGCGGCGCGGCGAGCACCGCCGTGACCCGGGTACGACGTCGGGTGGTGCCGGTCGCGCCCGCTGGCACAGCGGGACGCTCGGATGAGGGGGTGCGAGGCATGGGCATGGCCTTCGGGCAGGTCACCGGCCGGGGCCGTCGACGTGGGGGAACCGTGGGGTACACCCATTATGACCGATATAGTGCTATTTAGGCGGTACTCGCCACCCCCAATCTCACCCCCCCGCCTTCCGAACACGGGAAACCCGTCGTTTCGGGGGGCCAGCACCGGGCGGACGACGGGTTTCTCGTGTTCGGAGGGCAGGTGTGGCCCTCGGTGGCCCGGGATGATGGGGCCATGACGCCTGTCGACGCCCACGTGCTGGGGTTCGACCCCGAGGACCCAGGGTTCATCGCCGATCCCTATCCCTGCTTCACCCGCCTGCGCGCCGCCGCGCGGGTGGTACCGGACGCCGCCTCGGGGCTGCACCTGATCCCCCACCACGCCGACGTGCACGCGGCGCTGCGCCACCGCGGCCTGGGGCGGGTCGAGCACGACGGCACCCGATCCGATCCGGCGCACCCGCGGTGGGAGCAGTCCGAGCGCTGGTCCCTGCTCAACCTCGAGCCACCCGACCACACCCGTATCCGGCGCCTGGTGAGCAGCGTCTTCACCGCACGGGCGGTGGCTGCCCTGCGCCCCCTCGTCGAGGACCTGGCCGACCAGCACGTGGCCCGCGCGGCCGTCACCTCCGGTGGCGACTTCGACCTCATCGCCGACTACGCGCAGCCCTTCTCCATCGAGGTCATCTGCCGGTGGCTCGGGGTGCCGGTGGAGGACGGCTCGCTCCTGCTCGGCTGGTCCCACGCCATCGTCAAGATGTACGAGCTGCGGTCGTCACCCCTCGAGCGCCAGAACGCCGAGCGGGCGGCCGACGAGTTCATCGACCACGTCGAGCGGCTCATCGCGGCCCGCCGGGCTCACCCCCGGGACGACGTGGTCAGCGGCCTGCTCACCGCCGTCGACGCGGGCGAGCACCTCACCGTCGACGAGATCGTCTCGACCGTCATCGTCCTGCTCAACGCCGGCCACGAAGCGACGGTCAACACGCTCGGCAACGGGATGCGGACGGCGCTGGCGCACCCGGGCGAGTGGGCCCGGGTGCGCCACGGGGAGGTCAGCGCGACGACCGCGGTGGAGGAGATGGTCAGGCACGACGCGCCGCTGCAGCTGTTCGAACGATGGGTGCGCGACGAGGTCGTCGAGCTCGCCGGTCACACCTTCGTACGGGGTGAGCGCCTCGGCCTGCTCTTCGGGTCGGCCAACCGCGACCCCGCCCGCTTCGAGCACCCGGACCGCTTCGACATCGGCCGGGGCGACGCGGGCCACATCGGCTTCGGTGGCGGTGTGCACTTCTGCATCGGCGCACCCCTCGCGCGCCTCGAGCTCGAGGCGTCCCTGACCCGGCTGGCCCGGCTGGGTGGGGGGCTGCGCCCGGTGGGCGAGGCGTCATACCAGCCGTTCTTCGTGATCCGCGGGCTGCGGAGCCTGACCCTCACCGTGGGCTGAGCCGCGGTTGCGGCGTGGGCCGCCCAGCCGCCGGTGCGGGACGACGCAGGTCAGCCGAGCGCGTCGACGATCGGCACGTCACCGGTGTTGAAGTCGATCGTGACCCGGCTGACCGTCGGGCTCGCCAGGACCGCTGCGGCGACCGCGGCGACGTCGTCGCGGCTCACCGACCGGGGCGAGATGCCGTCGCCGGTCTCGATCCTCCCCATGCCGGGCTCGTCGGTGAGGCTGCTCGGGCCGAGGATCACCCAGTCCAGGTCGCTGGCCCGTACGGCGTCGTCGGCGTCGGACTTGGCCTGGGCGTAGGGGTAGAAGCTGCTCTCCGGCGGCACGCCGTGGTCCGACCTGGCGTAGAAGTACGACACCATGACGAAGCGCCGGACCCCAGCCGCCATGGCTGCGTCGACGGCCCTGGTCGCCGCGTCCCGGTCGACGGCGTAGGTGCGCTCGGCACTGCCCCCTCCGGCGCCGGCCGCCCAGACGACGGCGTCGGCGCCCGCGAGCGCAGCCGTCAGGTCGTCGAGGCTCATCGCCTCGAGGTCGGCGAGCACGGGGGTCGCCCCCGTGGCCGCGACGTCGGCGTCGTGGTCGGGGTTGCGCACCCACGAGGTCACCTCGTCG
>JBBRNQ010000072.1:0-22635 GCA_038230235.1 Actinomycetales bacterium | reverse complement strand
TGCGGGCCTACCGGGCCGTCCCCACCGGTGGGGTCCTCACGCAGGTGTGGTCGGCGCCCGTCGGCACCGCCGCCAAGTTCGCCATACCGGCGACCGACGGGGGCCGGGTCTACGTCGCCACCCGCGACGGGCACGTCCTCGGCTTCGGCCGCCCGGCCTCCCCGGCGCTCGCGTCGTCACCCCTCGACTTCGGTCGGGTCGACGTCGGCACCAGCGCGACCCGTACGGAGACCCTCACCGCCAGTCGCGACGTCGTCGTGACCGCGCTGGGCGCCGGGGCCGGGTTCACCGTCACCCCACCGACCCTGCCCCTCCTCCTGCACGCGGGCGACACCCTCCCGGTGCCGGTGCGTTTCGCCCCCGCCACGCCCGGCGCGGTCACCTCGACCCTCTCGGTGTCCACCGACGCCGGGGCCTTCGGGGCCGACCTGCACGGCTACGGCACCCGGAAGGGTCTGCTGGCCGTCCCGGGGAGCCTCGACTTCGGGCAGGTGGCCCTCGGGACCGGCGTCAAGACGCTGTCGGTCACGATCGCCAACAGCGGGCGCACGGCGACGACCCTGGGGGCGGCCCTCGCCCCGGCTGCGCCCTTCTCGGTGGGATCCCTGCCGCCCCCGGGTACGGTGCTGCGTCCGCAGCAGTCGGTGACGGTCGCGGTCACCTACGCCCCGTCGGCGGCGGGTGCCGACACCGGCGCCCTGTCGCTGGGGTCCTCCACCGGCGCGGTGACAGTGGCCCTGCACGGCACCGCGATCTCGGGTCGGGCCCACCTGACGCTGACTCCGCGGTCGCTCGACTTCGGGACGCTCGCGGTCGGGTCCTCGTCGGTGCGCACGTTCGACATCGGCAACACCGGCACCATCCCGCTCACCATCACGAAGGCCAAGGCCCCGGCGGGGGCCTTCTCCACCGACACGCCGCTCTCCGAAGGTCTGACCCTGGCGCCGGGGGCCGTCGTCCACCAGCGGGTGACCTTCAGCCCCGGCGTGGCCGGCGTGGTCGGCGCGACGTACCTCGTCAGCTCAGACGACGGCCGCGGAGCCCAGCTCGAGACCCTGGCCGGGACCGGCAGCACCCCCTTGCCCGCCGCGACGACCTGGCGCCTCAACGGGGCGGCGACGGTCGTGGGCGCCACCGTCCTGCGCCTGACCGACACCGGCCCCGACAAGGCGGGGTCGGCCGTCTACCGGCAGCCGGTGGCCACCAACGGCCTGGTCGCGACCTTCACCGCCCGCCTGGGCGGAGGAGACGGGGCCGACGGGATGGGCTTCGTGCTGCTCAAGCCCGGGTCCAGCTCACCGAGGTCGCTGGGCCTGAGCGGGGGCGGGCTGGGCTACGGCGGTCTCGACGGCGTCCTCGTGGCCCTCGACACCTACCAGGGCGCCACCGACCCCCCGGCCGACTTCGTCGGCGTCGCGACGGGCGTCCAGAGCGGTGAGATGGTCTGGACCACCACCTCCACGCAGACCTCCCTGCGCAACGTGCCGGTGAAGGTCTCCGTACGGGTGGCGGGCGGGCTCCTGAGGGTGACCGTCGGGGCGACGGTCCTGCCCCCCGTCGACGTCTCAGCGGTCGTCGGCCCGACGGCATACGTCGGCTTCACGGCCGGCACCGGCGGCCTGGTCGACAACCACGACGTCACGACGTCGACCATCCTCCCCGGTCACCTCTGACCCGTCCCACCCGTCGCCCGTCGGCGACAGTCGCGTCCCGCAGCGCCGTACGGCAGCAGGTTTCTCTGGGTAGTCGAAGAATCACCCCAACAGCGCCCTCCAGGGGTGATTCTTCGGCCACCAAAGGGGGTGGGGGGCGGCGGGTGCGGCGTCGCCTGCCTCAGGCACCGACGTACGACGCCAGGTGCTGGGCGGTCAGCGTCGCGCGGCTGGCCACGAGGTCGGCCGGCGTGCCCTCGAAGACGACCCGTCCTCCGTCGTGACCGGCGCCCGGGCCGAGGTCGACGATCCAGTCGGCGTGGGCCATCACGGCCTGGTGGTGCTCGATGACGACGACCGACGTGCCGGAGTCCACGAGTCGGTCGAGCAGGCCGAGGAGCTGCTCGACATCGGCGAGGTGCAGGCCGGTGGTGGGCTCGTCGAGGACGAAGATCCTGGCCTTGGTGCCCATGTGGGTGGCCAGCTTGAGCCGCTGGCGCTCGCCGCCGGAGAGGGTCGGCAGGGGCTGGCCGATGGTGAGGTACCCCAGGCCCACGTCGACGAGCTGCCCGAGCACCTTGTGTGCCGCTGGCGTCCTCGCCTCGCCGTCAGCGAAGAACGCGTGCGCCTCCTCCGCCGACATGGCGAGCACCTGCGCGATGTCCTTCCCGCCGAGCGTGTAGTCGAGCACCTCGGCGAGGAATCGCTTGCCGTCGCAGGTCTCGCAGGGGGCGGCGACCCCGGCCATGATCGCCAGGTCGGTGTAGACCACCCCGGCGCCGTTGCAGGTGGGGCAGGCGCCCGCGGAGTTGGGGCTGAAGAGCGCGGGCTTGACCCCGTTGGCCTTGGCGAACGCCTTGCGGATCGGCTCGAGCAGCCCGGTGTAGGTCGCGGGGTTGCTGCGCCGCGAGCCCTTGATCGGGGACTGGTCGACCGTGACCACGCCCTCGCGGCCGGTGACCGAGCCCGTGATGAGCGAGCTCTTGCCCGACCCGGCCACCCCGGTGACGACGACGAGCACGCCGAGCGGCAGGTCGACGTCGACGCCGCGCAGGTTGTGGGTGTCGGCGCCCCGCACCTCCAGCGCGCCGGTGGCCGACCGCACGACCGGCTTCAGCTGCGCGCGGTCGTCGAGGTGGCGCCCGGTGAGGGTGCCGCTGGTGCGCAGGCCGGCGAGCGGGCCCTCGTACACGACCTGCCCGCCCTGCGTGCCGGCCCTCGGCCCGAGGTCGACGACGTGGTCGGCGATGGCGATCATCTCGGGCTTGTGCTCGACGACGAGGACGGTGTTTCCCTTGTCGCGCAGGCGGATGAGCAGGTCGTTCATCCGCGCGATGTCGTGCGGGTGCAGTCCGACGCTGGGCTCGTCGAAGACGTAGGTGACGTCGGTCAGCGCAGACCCGAGGTGGCGGATCATCTTGGTGCGCTGCGACTCCCCGCCCGACAGGGTCCCTGCCGGGCGGTCGAGCGAGAGGTAGCCCAGCCCGATCTCGACGAACGACGAGAGGGTGTCGCGCAGCGCGGTCAGCAGCGGCGCCACCGACGCGTCGTGCAGCCCCTGCGCCCAGGTGAGCACGTCGCTGATCTGCATCGCGCTGACCTCCGCGATGTTGGTGCCGTTGATCTTCGCGCTGCGCGCGCCCTCGTTGAGCCGGCTGCCGTCGCACTCCGGGCAGACCGAGAAGGTCACCGCCCGCTCGACGAAGACACGGATGTGCGGCTGCAGCGCGTCGACGTCCTTCGACAGCATGGTCCGGGTGATCTTGGGGAGGAGGCCCTCGTAGGTGAGGTTGATGCCGTCGACCTTGATCTTCGTCGCCTCCTTGTGCAGGAGGTCGTGCCGCTCCCTCTTCGTGAACCTCGCGACCGGCTTGTCGGGGTCGAAGAAGCCGCACCCGCGGTAGATCCGGCCGAACCAGCCCTCCATGCTGTAGCCCGGGGCCACGATGGCGCCGTCGCTGATCGAGCGGCTCTCGTCGACGATGGCGCTCAGGTCGATGTCGGTGACCGACCCCCGACCCTCGCAGCGCGGGCACATGCCACCGGTGACGCTGAAGGCACGCCGCTCCCTGACGGTCTCCCCGCCGCGCTGCATCGTCACGGCGCCGGCGCCGCTCACCGAGGCGACGTTGAAGGAGAACGCCTGCGGCGACCCGACGTACGGGGTGCCGAGGCGGCTGTAGAGGATGCGCAGCATCGCGTAGGCGTCGGTCGCGGTGCCGACCGTCGACCGGGGGTCTGCGCCCATCCGGCTCTGGTCGACGATGATCGCGGTCGTCAGCCCGTCGAGCACGTCGACGTCGGGCCGCGCCTGGCTGGGCATGAAGCCCTGCACGAAGGTGCTGTAGGTCTCGTTGATCAGCCGTTGCGACTCCGCCGCGATGGTGCCGAAGACGAGCGAGCTCTTGCCCGAGCCGGAGACCCCGGTGAAGACGGTGAGGCGCCGCTTGGGGATGACGACGTCGACGTCGCGCAGGTTGTTGACCCGCGCCCCCACCACCTTGATGAGGTCGTGGCTGTCGGCGGCGTGGTCAGTCGTCCGTTCCATGCTGCCCACGCTAGTGCGGGGCTTCCCGGCCGTGGCGGACCCGCCGGGGCCCCCCGCGCGGCCCCCTCGTCAGGTTCGGAAGTCGCCGGGGCGTGCTGAGGACAGTCCCTCGAGGGGTGCTCGAAGGGCCTTGCCCACCCGTCTGGGGCTCTCGGCCAAGGGCCCTCGGACGAACTCGAAGCGGGCGGCTGCGACGGTCTCGGGAAGGGTGTGGGTCAGAGCGGTACGCGCCTGACGGGAGACACGAGAGCCGGGCTCGGGCTTCGGCCAGAGGAATGGTCGTCAATGGACAGAATGCCAGCGCGTTCGGTTCGATGAAACGGCGTTCCCGGCTGAGCTGCTTGACCCGTCAACGCCGTCCGGGGCAAGATGCTTCTGCATAGCGAATTTTGTTTTCCACCCAGCGGAAAGCGCTGGACTGACGAGCAGGAGCAACGATGCCCACACCGGATGGCGTGCAGGTGACCGGCCCCATGGGGCCCCGGTTCGACGAGGTCCTCACCGACGACGCGCTGGCGTTCCTCGCCGACCTCCACCGGCGCTTCGACGCCCGGCGTCGCGAGCTGCTGGCGGCCCGCGACGACCGGTACGACGCCCTCGCGGCCGGTGGCACCCTCGACTTCCTGCCGGAGACCGCGCAGGTGCGCGAGGGCGACTGGCAGGTCGCGAAGCCCGCTCCGGGCCTGGAGGACCGCCGGGTCGAGATCACCGGCCCGGTCGACCGCAAGATGACCATCAACGCGCTCAACTCCGGGGCGAAGGTCTGGCTGGCCGACTTCGAGGACGCCTCGACGCCGACCTGGGAGAACGCGGTGAACGGGCAGCTCAACCTCATGGACGCGCTCGACGGGGCCATCGACTTCACCGCGGACGGCGGGAAGTCCTACGCCCTGCGCACCGACGGCGAGCTGGCGACGGTCGTCGCCCGCCCCCGCGGTCTGCACCTCACCGAGAAGCACGTGCTGGTCGACGGGGAGCGGCTCTCGGGCTCGTTCTTCGACTTCGGGCTCTACTTCTTCCACGGCGCCCAGCGCCAGATCGACGCCGGCAAGGGGCCGTACTTCTACCTGCCCAAGCTCGAGAGCCACCTCGAGGCGCGGCTGTGGAACGACGTCTTCGTCGCTGCCCAGGAGGCTCGCGGCATCCCGCAGGGCACGATCCGGGCCACTGTCCTCATCGAGACCTATCCGGCGGCCTTCGAGATGGAGGAGATCCTCTACGAGCTGCGCGACCACTCGTCGGGCCTCAACGCCGGGCGCTGGGACTACATCTTCAGTGCCATCAAGAAGTTCCGCACCCGCGGGCGCGAGTTCCTCCTGCCCGACCGGGTGCAGGTGACGATGACCGTGCCCTTCATGCGCGCCTACACCGAGCTGCTGGTGCGCACCTGCCACAAGCGGGGAGCCCACGCCATCGGCGGCATGTCGGCGCTGATCCCCAGCAAGGACGAGAAGGCCAACGAGGCGGCGTACGCGAAGGTCACCGACGACAAGACCCGTGAGGCCGGTGACGGCTTCGACGGCTCGTGGGTCGCGCACCCGGGCATGGTCGAGACCTGCAAGGACGCCTTCACCAAGGTGGTGGGCGACCGTCCCAACCAGCTCGACCGGCTGCGCGAGGACGTGCACGTCACGGCCGCCCAGCTGCTCGACGTCGCCTCGACGCCCGGTGAGGTCACCGAGGGTGGGCTCCGGGCCAACATCAGCGTCGGCATCCAGTATCTCCACGCCTGGTTGAACGGGCAGGGTGCGGTCGGCATCAACGGGTTGATGGAGGACGCCGCCACAGCCGAGATCAGCCGGTCGCAGGTGTGGCAGTGGCTGCACAACTCGGTCGAGCTCCAGGACGGCGCGATCGTCACCCCCGAGCTCGTCGACCGGCTGGTCGACGAGGAGCTGGCCAAGCTGCCCGGCGACAAGGACGACTACGACGCCGCGACGCAGACCTTCCTGTCCGTCGCCGTCGCCGACGACTTCGCCGAGTTCCTCACCCTGCCGGCCTACGAGCGGATGGCCTGACCGGCTGACGGGCCTGACCGGCTGACGGGGTAAGGGCCTGCCGGGCGCTGCAGCTGGGCGCCCGCTCGTGAACGAGGCGGGGCCGGGCGGGGCGCAGATGCACAGGATGAATCGACGAGGAGGTCGACACGTGGACGCACGAGGACTGGCGGGCCCGCTGGGCCAGGTGCTGCCTGCGGGTGGGGTCATCAGCGACCCGACCCAGCTGCGCACCTACTCCTGCGACGGGTTGGCGCACTACAAGGTGACGCCGGCGCTCGTCGTGCTGCCCGAGACGGCCGAGCAGGTGGCCGCGGTCGTGCGCGCCTGCGCGGAGCACTCCATACCGTTCGTGGCCCGGGGGTCCGGCACGGGCCTGTCGGGTGGGGCGCTGCCCCACGCCGAGGGCGTGCTCATCGTCCTGTCGCGGATGCGGGCCGTGCTGGAGATCGACCGGGCCAACCAGCGGGCCGTCGTCGAGCCGGGAGTCATCAACCTCCAGCTGTCGGGCCTGACCCGCCCGCAGGGCTACTACTTCGCGCCCGACCCGTCGAGCCAGCAGGTGTGCTCGATCGGGGGCAACGTCGCCGAGAACTCCGGGGGTGCGCACTGCCTCAAGTACGGCTTCACCACCGGCCACGTCGCCGGCCTCGAGCTGGTGACCCCGGCCGGCGAGCTCGTCGAGCTGGGGGGCAAGGCTCCGGATGCGCCCGGTTACGACCTGCTCGGTGCCGTGTGCGGGTCCGAGGGGACGCTCGGGGTCGCCACGAAGGTGACGGTGCGCCTCACCCGCACCCCGGAGGCGGTCGAGACCCTGCTCGCGGGCTTCCCCGACACCGACTCGGCGGGGCGGGCGGTCTCGGCCGTCATCAGCGCCGGGGTCGTGCCGGCCGCGATCGAGATGATGGACGCACTGGCCATCGAGGCCGCCGAGGCCGCCGTCGCCTGCGGCTACCCGCAGGGCGCAGGGGCGGTGCTGATCGTCGAGCTCGACGGCCCGGAGGCCGAGGTGCGCCACCAGTTCGAGCAGGTCACGGGGATGTGCGAGGCCGCCGGAGCCACCGAGATCCGCATCGCCGCCGACGACGCCCAGCGGGCCCTCTTCTGGAAGGGTCGCAAGTCGGCGTTCGCCGCCGTCGGGCGGATCAGCCCCGACTACATCGTGCAGGACGGCGTCATCCCGCGCACCGCGCTCGGGCCCGCCCTGCGCCGCATCGACGAGCTGGCTAGCGAGAGCGGAGTGCGGGTGGCCAACGTCTTCCACGCCGGCGACGGCAACCTGCACCCGCTGGTGCTCTTTGACGACGCCGTCCCGGGTGAGGCCGAGCGCGCCGAGGAGGTGTCCGGGGCCATCATCGACCTCTGCATCGAGCTCGGCGGGTCGATCACGGGCGAGCACGGGGTCGGCTCCGACAAGGCCAAGCACATGCCCAAGATGTTTACCGACGACGACCTCGACACCATGCAGCTGCTGCGCTGCGCCTTCGACCCCAAGTCGATCTCCAATCCTGGGAAGATCTTTCCCACGCCACGGCTCTGTGGCGAGGTGCCGCGGCGGGCGCGGTCTGCCGACGGCGCCCACCCGCTCGTCGAGGCCGGTCTGGCGGACCAGTTCTGATGACCACCGCCACCGACCTCCTGCCCCGGCTCACCGACGCCGCCACCGGCTCGGTCCGGGAGGGCACCGACGTCGACGCCGTCGACGGTGTCCGCCCCCGGTGGGTGGTCTCACCCTCCGACACCGCGGGTGTGTCAGCGGTGCTGCGCGTGGCGCACGACGAGGGTCTGGCCGTCGTGCCGCGCGGTTCGGGCACCAAGCTCGGCTGGGGTGCTCCACCGGAGCGGCTCGACATCGTGCTCGAGCTCGGCCGCCTCGACGCCCTCGTCGACCACGCCGCGGGCGACCTCGTGGCCGTTGTCGGCGCCGGTCGCCGTCTCGACGACCTCCAGGCCGACCTCGCGTCTGCGGGCCAGTGGTTCGCGATCGACCCTGCCCGCCGCGGCACGCTGGGCGGTGTGGTGGCCACCGCGGACACCGGCCCGACCCGCCTCGTCCACGGCCCCGTCCGCGACCTCGTCATCGGCGCCACCATGGTGCGGGCCGACGGCGTCGTCGCCCACGCGGGCGGGCGGGTGGTGAAGAACGTCGCCGGCTACGACCTGTCGAAGCTGCTCACGGGCTCGTTCGGCACCCTCGGGGTCCTCACCCAGGTCGCCGTGCGTCTGCACCCCCTGTGCGAGGCGAGCCGGTGGGTCGTCGTCCCGGTCTCGTCGCCGCAGCACGCGGGTGAGCTGGTGCAGCGGGTCGTCCACTCCCAGCTCGTCGTGACCGCCTGCGAGCTCGAGCACCCGGCAGGGGGGGGTGCCCGGCTCGCCGTACGACTCGACGGCATCAGCGCAGGGGTTCCGGCGCGGGCCGATGCCGCGGCCGAGCTGCTCGGCGAGGGGGCCGAGCAGCTCGCCGAGGCCCCGTCGTGGTGGGGGCGTGACGCCGGTGGGAGCGGTGACGTGCGGCTGAAGGTGACGCACGAGATCGCCTCTATCACAACGCTGCTCGCTGCTATCGGCGATGTCTCGGAGCAGACGGGGGTCCCTCTCGACCTGCGCGGCTCGGTCGCCGTCGGTGTCGCCGGTGTCGCCCTCCGCGGGCACCCCGGGGCGCAGACGGTGGCCACCGTGCTCGACAGCCTGCGCAGGCGCAGCCGCGACTTCGGGGGCACGGTGGTCGTGCGCGACGCCGACCCCGAGACCCGCCGCCAGCTCGACGTATGGGGCCCCGTCGGTGGGCTCGACCTCATGCGCCGGGTCAAGGACCAGCTCGACCCCGGTCGCGTCCTCGCGCCCGGCCGTTTCGTGGGAGGAATCTGATGGTGGGGGACATGACGACCGGGCACCCGGGTGACGGGGCCGACGACGAGGCGCCCCAGCAGCCCGGCCCCGCGACCCCGTACCGCCAGAGCTCTGACCGGCCGCCCGACCCCTCGCCCTCGACGGCGTCGTCACCCCCGTCACCCCCGTCACCCCCCAGTCCGCTTGTTGCCCCGTCACCCCCCAGTCCGCTTGTTGCCCCGTCACCCCCCAGTCCGCTTGTTGCCCCGTCACCCCCCAGTCCGCTTGTTGCCCCGGACCGGCCCGAATCAGCCTCCGGATCGCGACATTCGGGCGCATCCGGAGCAACAAGTGCGACGCGGGGGGCGGCGGGTACGACGACGGGGGGTGCGGCGAGCACGACGACCGGTACGGCGAGCGGGCCCGTGCCGGTGAGCCTGCGGGCCTTCGACGAGCACCGGCCACCCAGCCCCGAGCTGATCGCCGACTGCGTGCACTGCGGCTTCTGTCTGCCCACGTGCCCGACCTACGTCCTGTGGGGCGAGGAGATGGACAGCCCCCGCGGCCGCATCTCGCTGATGAACGACGGGATGAACGGCGCGCCGCTCACCGACACGATGGTGCAGCACTTCGACGCCTGCCTGGGGTGCATGGCCTGCGTGACGGCCTGCCCCTCGGGCGTGCAGTACGACCGGCTCATCGAGGCGACCCGGGCCCAGGTCGAGCGCCGCCACACCCGCAAGCCCCTCGACAAGGCGTACCGGGAAGCCATCTTCAGCCTCTTCCCCTACCCCAGGCGGCTGCGCGCGGCGCGCGGGCCCCTGCGCCTCTACCAGCGCAGCGGCCTGTCCGCGCTGGTCCGCCGCAGCGGTGTCCTCGAGCGGCTGTCACCCACCCTGGCGGCGATGGAGTCGCTGGCGCCGCCCCTCGGCCGGATGACCCCCGTGCCCGAGCGCACCCCCGCGCAGGGTGAGAGGCGCGGCACCGTGGGCATGCTCCTCGGGTGCGTGCAGCGCGCGTTCTTCCCGGGCGTCAACGCGGCTACCGTGCGCGTCCTGACGGCCGAGGGCTTCGAGGTCGTCGCCCCCGCGGGCCAGGGCTGCTGTGGTGCCCTGTCGGGTCACAGCGGGCGCGAGGAGGAGGCGCAGGGGTTCGCCCGCGACCTCATCGCCCAGTTCGAGGCCTCCGGGGTGGAGCACGTCGTCGTCAACTCCGCCGGCTGCGGCTCCGCGATGAAGGACTACGTCCACCTGCTGGCCGACGACCCCGTGTGGGCCGACCGGGCCGCAGCGATGGCCGCGAAGGTCAAGGACGTCTCCGAGATCCTCGCCGAAGCCGGCCCCGTCGCCCCCCGGCACCCGCTCGAGGTCACCATCGCCTACCACGACGCGTGTCACCTCGGGCACGCCCAGGGCGTCCGGGCCCAGCCGCGCGAGCTGCTGCGCGGCATACCGGGCCTGCAGCTGCGCGAGATCGCCGAGGCCGACCTCTGCTGCGGGAGCGCCGGGGTCTACAACATCCTCAATCCCGAGCCGGCCCGTGAGCTGGGCGACCGCAAGGCCGCCAACGTCATCGCCACCGGCGCCACGCTGCTCGTGACGGCCAACCCCGGCTGCCTCATGCAGGTCGCGACCTCCGTGCAGCGCGCCGGCGCCGACATGGCGCTGGCGCACACCGTCGAGGTCCTCGACGCCTCGATCCGGGGCCTGGCCCCCTCCAGCCTCGGCGTGCGTGACGACGCCGCGGCAGCCCACTCCGACGACGCGGTGGGACCAGCTCGAACCCAGAGGTGACCTCATGTACAGACCCGTCCTCGACGCCGTCGGCGGCTCGCTCTTCCTCACGGCGCTCGTGGCCATGGTGCCCCTGCTCCTGCTGTTTGTCATGCTCGGCGTCCTGCGCATCTCGGCCTGGAAGGCCGCCCTGGTCTCGCTGGTGGTCGCCGTGCTCATCGCCGTCACCGCCTACTCCATGCCCGTCGGGCAGGCCCTGCTCGCCGGCACCGAGGGGGCGGCCTTCGGCTTCTTCCCCATCCTGTGGATCGTGATCAACGCGATCTGGGTCTACAACATGACGGTGGCGACCGGGCACTTCGACGTGCTGCGTCGCTCCTTCGCGAAGGTGAGTGACGACCAGCGCATCCAGGCCGTGATCATCGCCTTCTGCTTCGGCGCGCTGCTCGAGGCCCTCGCCGGCTTCGGCACGCCGGTCGCGATCACCAGCGTGATGCTCATCGCGCTGGGCTTCCGGCCCCTCAAGGCGGCCGTCGTCGCCCTGGTCGCCAACACCGCGCCCGTCGCCTTCGGCGCCCTCGCCGTGCCGATCACCACGCTGGCCACCGTGAGCCAGCAGTCGGAGCACGCCCTCGCGCAGATGGTGGGGCGGCAGACGCCGATCCTCGCGATCTTCGTGCCAATGGCGCTGGTCTTCATCATCGACCGGGGCAAGGGGGTCCGCGAGACCCTGCCCGCCACCCTGACCTGCGGCCTCGCCTTCGCCATCGCGCAATACGTCACCTCGAACTTCATCTCCACCCAGCTCACCGACATCGTCGCCTCGCTCATCGGTGCGCTGTCGGTCGTCCTGCTCCTGCGGGTCTGGCAGCCGGCCGGCACCTACATCGAGACCGGTGACGCCGAGGAGCGCGCCCCCGAGGCACCTCGCAAGCAGGACCGCACCTCTGCCCGTACGACGACCCGCGGCTCCGCCCGCCGGTCCACCGCCCGCTCGGGTGGCGCCGGAGGCGGCGACGACCACCCGGTCGGAGCCGGGGTCGGCACCCTCGACGAGCTCGCTGCCCGCGACCGCGGGGCGGTCGACACGCGCAGCGACGTGCTCAAGGCGTACGCGCCGTACCTCATCATCGTCGCGATCTTCGTCATCACGCAGCTGCCCGGGATCAAGGACGTCTTCGCCGCGAAGGCCATCAACCCGTCGTTCAACTGGCCGGGCCTGCACCTGGAGACGGCGGCCGGCAAGGCCTCGACCCTGCCGCTGTTCAAGTTCGGCTTCCTCTCGGCCGCCGGCACCCTGATGGTCATCGCCGGCCTGATCACCATCCCGGTCATCGGCATCAGCCCGGCGCGCGCCCTCAAGGCGTACGGCGAGACCTACCGGCAGCTCTTCGCCGCGATCATCACGGTCATGGCCGTGCTGGGGCTGGCCTACGTGATGAACGCCTCCGGCCAGACGGCGACGCTGGGCACCTGGCTCGCCGCGTCCGGCGGCCTGTTCGCCCTGATCTCCCCGATCCTCGGGTGGCTCGGGGTCGCGGTGACCGGATCCGACACGTCGTCGAACTCGCTCTTCGGTGCCCTGCAGGTGTCGGCGGCCAAGCAGACCGGGTTGTCACCGCTGCTGCTCGCCGCGGCCAACAGCTCAGGTGGTGTCCTGGGCAAGATGATCTCGCCGCAGAACCTCGCCATCGCCGCCGCTGCCGTGGGCATGTCGGGACGTGAGGGCGACATCTTCCGCAAGGTGATCGGCTGGTCGGTCGTCTTCCTCGCCCTGATGTGCGTGATCGTCTTCCTGCAGTCAACCGCCGTCCTCTCGTGGATGGTGCCCTAGGTCAGCCCGGGGTGCTGTCGACGAAGGGTGGGTCGACGACCGTGACGCCCTGCCGCTCCACCTCGAGGCCGATCGAGCTCGACGGGGCGCTGTCGAGCGACAGGTGAGCCGTCCCCGGGCCACGGGGGGTCCGACCGACGGCGGGGGGAAGTCCGACACCGGCCACGAGCAGCACCGCGACCACGGCGGTGACGGCGACGAGCGGCCGTCGTCCCCGTGGCGGTCGGGGGGAAGGGGCACCGGGGGAGGACGGGTACCCCCACGTCGACGGTGGCGGGGACAGGGCGTCGCGCCCGGGTGCGGCCGGTCGTAGGGCTGGCCCGCAGGAGGTGGTGGGCCGGTGGGCGCTCCATACGGCATCGCGGTGGTGGAGCCCGGGGCGCCCCACACCGGGCGCCCAACGCCGTCGTCGCTGCCCGGGGTGTGGTCGCCGTCCCGTCCGTGCGTGGTGTCGTCCATGCCCGAGTCCCGTCCGTCCTGCGCACGGCGGCACGTCGCCCCCACATCCGCGTCTCTGCAGGAGTAGGACGCACGCGGGTAGGTTGGGGGCGAAGTCGGTCGCAGACGTCCGGCGCGAGGAGGGGGTTGCTGTGCGCGTCGCGCTCATGCTCACCTGCATCAACGACACGATGTTCCCCGAGACGGGCAAGGCCGTCGTGCGGCTGCTGCGCCGGCTGGGGGTCGACGTCGAGTTCCCGCCCGGCCAGACGTGCTGCGGCCAGCCGATGGTCAACACCGGCTACCTCGACGAGGCCGTACCCGTGGTGCGCCAGTTCACGGAGGCTTTCGACGGGTACGACGCCGTCGTCGTCCCCTCGGGCTCCTGCGTGGGCTGCGTGCGGCACCAGCACAGCCTCATCGCCCGGCGCAGCGGTGACCCCGCCCTCGTCGACGCGGTCGCCCGCACCAGCCCCCGCACCTACGAGCTGACCGAGTTCCTGGTCGACGTGCTCGGGGTCGTCGACGTCGGGGCGTCCTTCCCGCACACGGTGACCTACCACCCGACCTGCCACTCGCTGCGGATGCTCGGGGTGGGCGACCGTCCGCTGCGGCTGCTGCAGCAGGTGCGGGGGCTGCGCCTGGTCGAGCTCCCGGCGGCGGAGGAGTGCTGCGGCTTCGGCGGCACCTTCGCCCTCAAGAACGCCGAGACCTCGGTGGCCATGGGGTCCGACAAGGTGCGGCACGCCCGAGACACCGGCGCGGAGGTGCTCGTGGCCTCCGACAACTCGTGCCTGCTGCACATGGGCGGGATGCTCTCGCGGGAGCAGGCGGGCATGCGCGTCATGCACCTGGCCGAGATCCTCGCCAGCACGCAGGAGCAGCCGGCGGGGGCGCTCTGATGGGGGCCACGTTCGTCGGGATGCCGCCCTTCCCGCAGGCGGCCCACCTCGCCCTCGCCGACACCCAGCTGCGCTCCAACCTGCGTCACGCGACCCACACCATCCGCGACAAGCGGCAGGGGGTCGTCGACGAGGTCGACAACTGGGAAGCGCTGCGAGACAAGGGTGCCCAGCTCAAGGACGACATGCTCGCCCACCTCGACGAGCACCTGGTGACCCTCGAGGCGTCGCTGACCGCGCGGGGCGCCATCGTCCACTGGGCCCGCGACGCGGCGGAAGCCTGCGCCATCGTGGCGCAGGTCGCCAAGGACCATGGTGCCGACGAGGTGGTCAAGGTCAAGTCGATGGCCACCCAGGAGATCGAGCTCAACGAGGCGCTGGCCGCCGAGGGCATCGCCGCCTGGGAGACCGACCTCGCCGAGCTGATCGTGCAGCTGGGCGACGACCTGCCCTCGCACATCCTCGTGCCGGCGATCCACCGCAACCGGGCCGAGATCCGGCAGATCTTCGTCGACCGCATGGCCGGCAGCGGTCGCCCCGCCCCCGCCGACCTCACCGACGAGCCCCGCGAGCTCGCCGGCGCCGCGAGGCTGCACCTGAGGGAGAAGTTCCTGCGGGCCAAGGTCGCGGTCTCGGGCGCCAACTTCGCGGTGGCCGAGACCGGCACACTCGTCGTCGTCGAGTCCGAGGGCAACGGGCGGATGTGCCTGACGCTGCCGCAGGTGCTGGTCAGCGTCGTCGGCATCGAGAAGGTGCTGCCCCGCTTCGCCGACCTCGACACCTTCCTGCAGCTGCTGCCCCGCTCGAGCACGGGGGAGCGGATGAACCCCTACACCTCGATGTGGAGCGGCATCACCCCCGGTGACGGGCCCCAGGAGGTGCACGTCGTCCTGCTCGACAACGGGCGCACCAACGTGCTGGCCGACGAGGTCGGTCGCCAGACCCTGCGGTGCATCCGGTGCTCCGCCTGCCTCAACGTCTGCCCGGTCTACGAGCGCACGGGTGGGCACGCCTACGGATCCGTCTACCCCGGACCCATCGGCGCCATCCTCGTGCCCCTGCTCAAGGGGGTCGGCCACGACCCGCAGGTCGACTCGCTGCCCTACGCCTCGAGCCTCTGCGGCCGCTGCTACGAGGTGTGCCCCGTCAAGATCGACATCCCCGAGGTCCTCGTGCACCTGCGCAGCCAGGTGGTCGATGCCCACCGCGGCGGCCTCCCCAAGGGGCAGGACCTCGCCATGCGCGCCACCTCGCTGCTGTTCTCCGACCCCGCCCGGATGTCGTTGGCGGTGAAGGCCTCCGGCGTCGCCAACCGGGTCATCAGCGGTCTCAGCGGGCTCCCCGGCGTCCACGGCCGCAGCCTCCCGGGGGGCCGGTCCGCCATCGGTCGCCTCCCCGGCCCGGGTGCCGCGTGGAGCGACACCCGCGACCTGCCCGTGCCGCCGCGTACCTCGTTCCGCCAGTGGTGGGTGCAGACGCACGGCGGGGCCGACGAGGACCCCGTACCCGACCCCGACCCCGTACTCGACCCCGTACGGCGCCCCCGCCCCCCCGAGCCCGACGGAGGTCACCGGTGACCGCCCGCGCCGACATCCTGGCGAGAGTCCGCTCCGCCCTCCACCCCAGTCCGACCGGCACCACCTCCCCCTCCCCGTCCCCCACCTCCCCGCCCCCGCTCCCGCCCCCGCCCCCCACCTCCCGCTCGAGTCCGCTTGTTGCCCCGGACGTGACCGATTCCCCGCCCTCCGAGGGCGATTCGGTCACGACGGGAGCAACAAGAGGACGTGAGGTGGACGTCGAGCTGTTCGCCGAACGGGTCGCCGACTACCGCGCGGTGGTGGTGCGCTGCTCCGAGTCCGACGCGGCCGACGCCGTGCGCGAGGGGCTGGGCGCGAGCGGCACGGTCCTCGTGCCCCACGGCTATCCCGACCACCTCCTCGGGCTCCCACCGGGGGGGCAGCGCGTCACCGACGATGCGCTCGACTCCTACGCCCTCGACGCCGTCGACGCCGTCGTCACCCTCGCCACGGTCGGGATCGCCGAGACCGGCACCATCGTCCTCGACCACGGGGCCGGCCAGGGCCGGCGGGCCCTCAGCCTGGTCCCCGACCGGCACGTGTGCGTGGTCCGGGCCGACCAGGTCGTGGCCGACGTGACGGCAGCGGTCGCCCTGCTGGAGCGGCTGGGTGCCGCCACCCGCCCGCTCACCTGGATCTCGGGCCCCAGCGCCACCAGCGACATCGAGCTCGACCGGGTCGAGGGCGTGCACGGCCCGCGCACCCTGCACGTCGTCATCATCGGGTGACGCGGCGAGTGACCTGCCGAGCGACCCCGCGCGCGGGGGGCCGACGGTCGCGGAGCGCGACCCGGGGCCCCTACCCGCACGGGCCGGGGCAGTAGGTTCGTCGGCATGTCGACGCCGCCGTCCGCCCACCCGCTCACCGTCCTCTCCGAGCCCGAGCGGGCCTGGCTCGACGGGCAGGCCTCCTCGCTGATGGCCTTCACGCGAGCAGCGGTGCACCCCGACGGCGGCTTCGGCTGGCTCGACGACGACGGGACCATCGAGACCGTCCGTCCCGTCGAGCTGTGGATCACCTGCCGGATGACCCACGTGCTCGCGCTCGGCGCCCTGCAGGGCGACACCGACGCGGCCGCCCTGGTCGACCACGGCATCCAGGCGCTGCGAGGTCGCCTGCACGACGACGAGCACGGCGGCTGGTACGCCGCGGTGGAGACGGCCCCCGACGGCACCTCCCGCCCCGCCGACGACAGCAAGCAGGCGTACGCGCACGCCTTCGTGGTCCTCGCCGCCTCGAGCGCCGTGGCGGCCGGCCACGTCGACGCCCCCGCCCTGCTCGCCGACGCCCTCGACGTCTTCGTCACGAGGTTCTGGAGCGACGCCGACTCGATGGCGGCCGACGTCTGGGACCGCACCTTCACGACCCTCGACCCGTACAGGGGGGTCAACGCCAACATGCACAGCGTCGAGGCGATGCTCGCGGCCTACGACGTCACGGGCGACCCGGCCCACCTCGACCGGGCGCTCCGCATCACCCAGCGGGTGGTGCACGAGTTCGCCCGGGGCAACGGCTACCGCCTCCCCGAGCACTACGACGAGGGCTGGCACCAGCTGCTGGCCTACAACCGTGACCACCCTGCCGACAAGTTCCGCCCGTACGGCGTGACCATCGGTCACCTCCTCGAGTGGTCGCGCCTGACGCTGCACGTGCGCACCGCGCTGCGTGCGCGGGGTGAGGACGCTCCCGACTGGCTGCTCGAGGACGCCGTGACCCTCTTCGACCGGGCCGTCGAGGACGGCTGGTCGGTCGACGGCCGGCCCGGCTTCGTCTACACCACCGACTTCGACGCCACCCCGGTCGTGCGCGACCGCCTGCACTGGGTCGTCGC
Source organism: Actinomycetales bacterium (assembly GCA_038230235.1). Taxonomy (GTDB): domain Bacteria; phylum Actinomycetota; class Actinomycetes; order Actinomycetales; family Dermatophilaceae; genus Lapillicoccus. The sequence goes on along the minus strand of JBBRNQ010000072.1, from coordinate 5,294 downwards.
CGAGGGTCTGGCCACCGCCTGGACGCTGGCCCTGGTCACCGGGGAGCAGCGCTACCGCGACCACTTCGACGCCTGGCGCACCCACGTCGACGAGCTGTTCGTCGACCGCGAGCGGGGCTCCTGGCGGCACGAGCTCGACGAGCGCAACCAGCCGTCGCAGCACGTCTGGGAGGGCAAGCCAGACACGTACCACGCCTACCAGGCGGTCATCCTCCCGCGGCTGGGGGAGACCACCTCGTTCGTCGCCGGGGTCCGCGACCTCTGACTCCCCGGCCAACCCGCTGGCTGTCTGCGTCCCGGAGGGTTCGGCTCCTCCACGCCGCGGCCGCAGGCAGAGACGGTCGATTTCACCCGTCCCACGCGCTCGTGTAAAGTCTGCGACGCACCGACCGGGAGGCCACGCCCTCCCGACGCCCCTTTAGCTCAGTCGGCAGAGCGTCTCCATGGTAAGGAGAAGGTCTACGGTTCGATTCCGTAAAGGGGCTCTGGTCCTCCTCCCGGAGGGCCCTCGGCGGGGTAGCTCAGCTGGTTAGAGCGCACGACTCATAATCGTGAGGTCGCGGGATCGAGCCCCGCTCCCGCTACGACGACCGCCCCGAGGCGGGACGTGACGAGACGATTTCTCGCTCGACCCCTTCCTCGCGTAATCTGGGGCGTCGCGCCCGCTGACGGTCCAGGCCGGGAACAACGGGCGCCCACAGCAGCGTTGGTGGTCACGTTCCGTGCCCATCCCCACAGTTTCCCAGCCCACAGTTTCCCGAGAGCAGGTTGTCCCGTGGCCAGCAAGAGCGCCGACGTCCGCCCCAAGATCACCATGGCGTGCGTGGACTGCAAGAACCGCAACTACATCACCAAGAAGAACCGTCGCAACGACCCCGACCGGCTGGAGCTGGCGAAGTTCTGCCCCAACTGCGGCAAGCAGACGGAGCACCGCGAGACCCGCTGAGGCAGTGGCCGTCACGGCTCTTCCCCACGTGCTGACGTCCGACCGCCATCCCCAGCCGGGTGGCGGTCGTTTCGTCGTCCCCACCCGCCGGGCGCCCCGTTCGTGACCCCCACCGACGACCACCACGACGAGCACAGCGCCCACCACTCGGCGCTCCGGCGCCTGCTCGACCGCCAGGCCATCGACACCCGCCCGCTGCGCGTGGCGCCGTACCGGCGGTTGCTCGTCGGGCAGGGCACCTCCTTCATCGGGTCGATGCTCACGCAGGTGGCCGTGCCGGTGCAGGTCTACGACCTCACCCGCTCCAGCCTCGACGTCGGCTACGTCGGCCTGGCGGGACTGCTGCCGATCGTGGGCTTCGGTCTGTGGGGTGGGGCCATCGCCGACGTCGTCGACCGTCGGGTGCTCTACCTCTGGTCGTCGTTGCTCGGCTGGGCCGTCACCCTCGCCCTCCTGGCCCAGACGCTCCTCGACGTGCGCAGCGTGCCCCTGATCCTCGGTCTCGTCGTCGTGCAGTCAGGTGCCTTCGCGGTGGCGTCCTCGGCCCGTGGGGCGATCATCCCGCGCATCGTGCCGACCGAGCTCGTGCCGGCCGCCAACACCCTCAACTTCACGGTCGGCAACGTCGGCCAGGTCGCCGGCCCGCTCCTGGCCGGGGTGCTCGTGGTGCTGCCCCACGGCTTCGTCTACGCCTACGGCGCCGACGGGCTGCTCTTCACCTCCGCCTTGTGGTCGGCCCTCCGCCTGCCGTCCGTGCCCCCTCTGCCGGGTGCCGCCCGGCCCGGCGCCGGTGCGGGCGCCGTCCTCGAGGGGCTGCGCTTCATCGTCGTCCGTCCCGTCCTGCTGATGAGCTTCGCCGTCGACATCACGGCGATGGTGCTCGCGATGCCGCGGTCGCTCTTCCCCGAGGTCGCCGCGGCGAGGTACGGCGGCAACGTCGGCCCGCTCTACGCCGCCATCGCCATCGGGGCGGTCGTCGCCGGCGTCTCGAGCGGGTGGATCGGCCGGGTGCGGCGTCAGGGGGTGGCACTCGTGGTCGCCATCGCGGGCTGGGGCGGCGCGATCGCCCTCGCCGGGCTGGCCCACCAGCTGTGGCTGGCCGTGGTCCTGCTCGCGCTCGCCGGGGCGTTCGACCTCGTGTCGGCCGTCTACCGCCAGACCATCCTGCAGACCTACGCGCCCGACGAGATGCGCGGCCGTATGCAGGGTGTCTTCATCGCCGTGGTCGCGGGGGGTCCGCGCCTCGGTGATGTGCGCGCGGGCGCGACGGCCGCCTTCTCGAGCGCGACCGTCTCCTGGGTCGGGGGAGGGCTCGTCTGCCTGGTCGTCGTGGTCGTCGCTGGGGTCCTCGTCCGCCCCTTCTGGCACTACGACGCCTCGACGGACCCACGCCTCGAGTCCCCCGTGGCCACCACCGAGGGTGGCCCGGCCTCCGCCGGGAGCTCGGGACCGGAGGGCCCACTAGGGTGAGAGGCATGCCGGTCAACGCAGATTTCGTCGGGCGTGAGTACCCGCCCACCGCCCCGTATGCCGTGGGGTCCGCCAAGATCCGCGAGTTCGCCGAGGCGGTGGGCAGCACCGACCCCGTGCACCTCGACCGCGAGGCCGCCGTCGCCGCGGGCTACCGCGACGTCATCGCTCCCCCCACCTTCGCGGTGCTCATCGCCCAGCAGTGCGACGCCCAGCTCATCGTCGACCCCGAGGCGGGCATCGACTACAGCCGGGTCGTGCACGGTGAGCAGCGCTTCGCGCACCACCGCCCGCTGACGGCGGGTGACGACGTCGTGGGGGTGCTCCACGTCGACGCGGTCCGAGCCGCCGGAGGGCACTCCATGGTCACCACCCGCACCGAGCTGAGCGTCGACGGCGAGGCGGTCTGCACGGCCACCTCGACCCTCGTCATCCGCGGAGAGGACGCCTGATGGCTCCCCGTACCCTCGCGTCGGTCACCGTCGGTGACGAGCTGCCCACCCGCACCGTCCACATCGAGCGGGCCACCCTCGTGCAGTACGCCGGGGCCTCCCTCGACCGCAACCCGATCCACTGGGACGAGCGCTTCGCCCGGGCGGTCGGCCTGCCCGACGTCATCGCCCACGGGATGTTCACCATGGGCGCCGGTGCCACCGTCGTGGGCGACTGGGCCGGCGACGCCGGTCGGGTGGTCGACTACGGCACCCGTTTCACCAAGCCGGTCGTCGTCCCCCACGACACCGGGGCCGACGTCGTCTTCGGCGGCGTGGTCAAGAAGGTCGACGCCGAGGCCCGTCTCGTGACCGTCGAGCTGCGAGCCACCTGCGGTGACGACAAGGTGCTCGGGCGTGCCCTGGCCGTCGTCCACCTCGACTGAGCTGACCGGCGTGAGCCCGAGCGCGACGAGGCAGCGGCTGGAGCAGCACGACGTCCCGCTCGCCGACCTGACGACCATGCGGGTCGGGGGTCCGGCGGCCCGGCTGGTCACGGTGACCACGACCGACGAGCTGGTCGACGCCGTGCGTGAGGTCGACGACGCCGACGAGCCGCTGCTCGTGCTCGGCGGCGGCTCCAACGTGGTCATCGCCGACGCCGGCTTCCCGGGCACGGTGGTGAGGGTCGCGACGACCGGGGTCACCGTGGAGTCGGACGACTCCTGCGGGGGAGCCAACGTGCGGGTCGCGGCGGGGGAGCCGTGGGACGACCTCGTCGCCCGGGCGGTCGCCGAGGGCTGGGCCGGCATCGAGGCCCTCTCGGGCATCCCCGGCGCCACGGGCTCGACCCCGATCCAGAACGTCGGCGCCTACGGCCAGGAGGTCGCCACGACGATCGCCCAGGTGCGGGTGTGGGACCGTCAGACCCAGACCGTGCGCACCGTCTTCGGCGCCGAGTGCGGCTTCGGCTACCGAAACAGCCGGTTCAAGGGCGGCGACGGCAAGGGCGGCCGGTACGTCGTGCTCGACGTCCTCTTCCAGCTGCGGGTCGGCGACCTCGGTGAGCCGGTACGGTACGCCGACCTCGCCACCCAGCTCGGCATCGAGGTCGGGGCGAGGGCACCCCTGGCGCAGGTGCGCGACGCCGTCCTGGCCCAGCGCCGCCGACGCGGCATGGTCCTCGATGCCCCCGACCACGACACCTGGAGCTGCGGGTCGTTCTTCACCAACCCGATCCTGCGCGACCGTGCCTGGGACGACCTCGTCAGGCGCATCCACGACCGCCTCGGCGACGACGTCGACCCGCCCTCCTGGGCCGAGGGCGGGAGCCGGGTCAAGACCAGCGCCGCCTGGCTCATCGAGCGGGCCGGCTTCGCCCGCGGCCACGGTCTGCCCGGATCGGTCTCGCTCTCGACCAAGCACACCCTGGCGGTGACCAACCGCGGAGGCGCCACCGCCACCGAGGTGCTGACGCTCGCGCGCGAGGTGCGCGACGGGGTGCGCGACACCTTCGGCGTCACGCTCGAGGCCGAGCCTGTGATGGTGGGGGAAGCGCTCTGACCTCGCCCGACTGCCGAGCGAGCTCCCTCGACGTCAGCTGGTCGCGACCGGCGAGCCCGTCATCACGACGCTGAACGCCTGGCTGTTGAAGACCTCGCTGCCGCCAGAGACCTGTGCCTTCGGTCGGGTGTAGACCAAGGTGAGGTTGCCTGCGCCCTTGGGGTCGACCTTGAAGACCAGCCAGCCGCTGGCCGTCTTGCCGGTGACGACCTGCGAGGGCAGCAGGACCATCTGGTGGGGTGGGAGCAACGCGTCGATGAGGGCGATGGGGCGGCTGGGGAACGTCGCTCCCGTGCGGATCGAGAAGTCCGCCCGCCGCAACGGTGCCGTGTAGGTCGTGCTCGGGGTCCACGTCATCTGCACGGCCACCAGCTCGTAGGCCTGTGAGGTCGCGACGTAGCCCGCCGGCCAGGGCAGCCCGCGGATGACGCGCAGCACCGCCACCTTGTGCCCGAGACCGGTGTCGGTGAGGCTCTTGTTGACGTTGATGATCGCCGTCGGCCACCTGGCAGGCTTGGCCGTGCTGGTCGTGCTGGCCGTGCTGGTCGTGCTGGTCGAGGGCTGGGCCGGACCCGATGCTGACGACGGGGCCGACGCGGCCCCCGACGGCACGGCAGTGCCCGGCGCCACGGTCCCTCCGCCGGTGACGAGGGCAGCCGGCTCCGCGCAGGCAGTGAGGACGAGGGCAGCGGCGGCGACACCCACCGCGACACGCGGGAAGAGTCGCCAAGGGGTGCGGGAGTCAGGCGTGGACACGCCCTCCAGCCTGCCCCGTGCCGGGCGGCCCAGCCAAATCCGGTGAGGCAGGACGCCGTACGGGGTCCTCCCCCGAGGACTCGCGTAGCCCGGTTCGAGGGGGCGTTCGTCAGTTGTCGGGCTCGTCG
>JBBRNQ010000071.1:0-23059 GCA_038230235.1 Actinomycetales bacterium | reverse complement strand
GGGCTCAGAGCTCGAGGACGAGCCGCGGTGAGACCGCGCGGGAGACGCAGACGTACATGATGTCGTTGGCCGCCTGCTGGTCGGGAGTGAGGATGGAGTCGCGGTGGTCGACCTCCCCCTCGAGCACCCGGGTCTCGCAGGTGCCACAGGTGCCCGACTGGCACGACGACAGCACGAGGGTTCCGCTGTCCTCGATGACCTCGAGCACCGACCGGTCGGGGGGCACGACCAGGGTGGTGCCGGAGTAGGCGAGCTCGACCTCGAACGGCTCACTGCGAAGCGGCGCGCCGACCTCACGGGCCACGAAGCGCTCCACCTTGAGCTGGCGACCCTTGGCGGCGACCTCGATGGCCTCGAGGAGGCGGGCAGGCCCGCAGCAGTAGGTGACCGTGAAGGGGGGCAGGTCGGCATACAGGCCGGTGAGGTCGAGCCGGGACCCCTCGTCGCCGGCGTAGACGTGCACGCGGTCCGGGTGTCCGGCGGTCAGCTCGCGGACCAGGGCCATGGCACGGCGTGACCGCCCGGCGTAGTGCAGCTCCCACTCGACGCCCGCCCGCTCGGCGGCGGCGACCATCGCTGAGATCGGGGTGATGCCGATGCCACCGGCGACGAAGAGGCAGCGGGTGCCCTTCACCGGCTCGAACTCGAAGTGGTTGCGCGGCCCCGCCACCTGCAGCAGGTCGCCCACGCCGACCTCGTCGTGCAGCCAGCGCGACCCGCCGCGGCCACCCTCCTCGCGCAGCACGCCGATCCGCCACGTCGCGTCGGTGACGGCGCCGATGAGGGAGTACTGCCTCGTGCGGTCCTCGGTGGAGGGCACCTCCGACTCCGACGGCGACTCCGCAGGGCCGACTACGACGTCGATGTGGGAGCCGGCGCTCCAGCGGGGGAGCGGGCTCTCGCCGACGGGGGCCAGCTCGAGCACGACGACGTCGTCGGCCGCCTCGGTGCGGGACGCGACTCGCACCCGCAGGTCGGTCTCGTGGTGGGTGCTCATGGTCGGTGGGGGTTCTCCTTGACGAGGAAGAGACGGTATGGGGTCGTGGACGCGGAGCGCCAGCGGTGGGGGGTTCCCCCGACACAGTAGAGCGAGTCACCGACGCCCAGCTCGTGGACGACCCCGGTGCCCAGGTCGACGACGAGTGCGCCCTCGACGACCGTGAGGAACTCGTCCTCGTCGTGCGCGAAGAAGTCACCGAACTCCGGGTTGGAGCCGATGAACTCCACCGGGGTCAGGCGCCGGGCACCGACGACCAGCACGCGTGCGCGTCCGTCGGCGAAACGGCCCCACGACCCCTCGTCGGCACGCACCACGTCAGGGCACGCGGCGGGGCTGGAGTGACGGCTGGAGTGAGGGCTGGAGTCAGGGCTCGAGTCAGGGCTCGAGTCAGGGCTCGAGTCAGGGCCCACCGCTACCGCGCCCGTGGTCCGGTCGTGGATCAGACCGGCCAGGAGCTCGACCTGGCTCGAGCCGAGCGCCCGGGCGATGCGTTCGAGCGAGGTCATGCTGGGCCGGGCCAGGCCGCGCTCGAGCTGGCTGAGGAAGGAGTGCGACAGCCGGGCCTGGGAGGCCAGCTGCACGAGGGTGAGGCCACGGGAGAGACGCAGCTCGTGGACGCGCCGACCGAGGAGCACGGCGGAGCGGTCGAGCGTCGGCACGGACGTGGAGATGAGCGCTCCTCCTGTGGGCGGTGGCCTGAAGATTTACCACAGCACGCACCGTTGCGGCACAGCCGATGGCCAGGATTTACGCGCCGTCACGGCGATGTCACACAGCCGAAACGCGGCGCTCCTAATCTCGGCGCAGTCAGGATGTTGACGGGGTCAACATCACTTTTCGCCTACGCTGTCCGACGTGTCCAGCGACGTCGCCTGGTCGGCCGCCGGACGGTCCTGTCGGCCCCACTCCCACCGAAGGTCGCGCCCCCTGTGACGAGTCTGCCCCGCCCGCTCGACCTGCTCCGGTCGGCGACGCTCGTCGACGGCTCCCGGGTCGACGTCGAGCTGACCGGGGCGACGGTCACGGCGGTGGTCCCCGCGGGCTCCGGAGCAGGATCGACCCCTGCCCGCACCCTCGACCTCGAGGGTTTCCTGCTGCTGCCCGCGCCGGCCGACCCGCACTCCCACCTCGACAAGGCGCGCTCCTGGGACGCCATCCGACCCCCGGCCGGCGACCTGCCCTCCGCGATCGGCAGCTGGCGCACCTACGCGGCCCACATGACCGTCGAGGACGTCGCCAAGCGCGCCCGGGCGCAGGCCCTGGCCATGGTGGCCAACGGCACCACCGCGGTGCGCTCCCACGTCGACGTCCTCCTCGGCGACGAACCACTGCGCGGGGTGCAGGCCCTGGTGCAGGTGCGGGACGAGCTCGTCGGCCTGCTCGACATCGAGCTCGTCGCCCTGTGTGGGCAGGACACCCCGGACTGCGACATCGAGGCCGCGCTCGACCTCGGGGCCGACGTGGTGGGCGGTGCGCCGCACCTGGCCCTCGACCCGCTGGCCGAGCTCCACCGACTGCTCGACATCGCCGAGCGGCGAGGCGCCGACGTCGACCTGCACACCGACGAGAACCTCGACGGGGCCGTCACGCTCGGGGCCTTCGCCGACCGGGTCGCCGGGTGGAGCCAGAACGTCTGCGCCGGCCACTGCGTGCGGCTCGGCACCCTGCCCGCCACCGAGCGCGACTCGCTCATCGCCAGGGCGGTGGCCTCCCGGATCGGCATCATCGCCAACCCGATGACCAACCTCTTCCTCCAGGGGTGGGACCACCCCGAGTCCACCCCGCGCGGGCTGCCCTCACCCCGCGCCCTGCTCGACGCGGGGGCCCGCTTCGCCGCCGGCGCCGACAACGTGCGTGACCCGTTCAACCCGCTGGGGCGCAGCGACGCCCTCGAGACCGCCATGCTGCTCGTCGTCGCGGGCCACCTCACCCCCACCGAGGCGTATGCCGCCGTCTCCACCGGTGCCCGCGAGGTCATGGGTCTGCCGGCCGCCGGGCCCTGCGTCGGGGCGGTGGCCGAGCTCCTCGCCGTCCGCGGGACGACGCTGCCCGAGGTGATCGCCTCGGCTCCCGCCGACCGCTTCGTCGTGCACCGGGGGGCGCTCGTGGCGCACACCGCCGTCACGCGTCACGTGGCGACGCCCGGCCGGGCAGCACTCGGCCTCCAGCGCTCCATACCCTCCGCACCAGCCGGAGCAGCCGTACCCTCCGTACCAGCCGTCCGCTCCCCACCGGGCGGGTCCACCACGGCCACCACACCCGCCCCGGGTGGGCCCCCACTCGCCCCGCTACTGGAAAGCAGGTGACGCCATGACAGCGATCGCCCCCACGACCACGCAGGACCGGGTCACCGGCTCGACGATCCTCGACTTCCGTGACGTCGCGCTGACCTTCCCCGACGGGACGACCGCGCTGTCGGGCGTCGACCTCACCGTGGCCAGGGGCGAGTTCGTCTCCGTCGTCGGCCCCTCGGGCTGCGGCAAGAGCACCCTGCTGCGCATCGCGTCCGGGCTCGAGACCGCCACCGAGGGGGTGATGACCGCCGACACCTCACGCATCGGCTACGTCTTCCAGGACGCGACGCTGCTGCCTTGGCGCAACGTCACCGCCAACGTCGAGCTGCTCGCCGAGCTGCACGGCATGTCGCGGGCCGAGCGCAAGGACAAGGCGAAGCAGGCCATCGAGCTCGTCGGGCTCTCGGGCTTCGAGAAGCACCTGCCCCGGGCCCTGTCCGGCGGCATGCGGATGCGGGCCTCGCTCGCGCGGTCGCTCACCCTCGACCCCGAGCTCTTCCTCTTCGACGAGCCGTTCGGCGCCCTCGACGAGATCACCCGTGAGCGTCTCAACGACGAGCTCCTGCGGCTCTACACCGAGAAGCAGTTCGGGGCGCTCTTCATCACCCACTCGGTTTCCGAAGCCGTCTACATCTCGACCAAGGTGGTCGTCATGTCAGGTCGCCCGGGCCGCATCGTCGCCAGCTTCGACGTGCCCTTCCCGGCCCCTCGAGACCCCGACATCCGTTTCACCGCCGAGTTCGCCGAGCTCGTCGGAGCCGTCTCGCACGCCCTGAGGGGAGACCACTCGTGAGCATCGACACCCCCTCGCGGGCGTCCGACGCGACGGCGACGGCGGCCCCGGCCCCCGTCGTACGGGCCACCACCCGCGCCGCAGGGGCTCCCCGCCGGCGCAACCCCAAGGTGTGGGGGCCGCCGATCGGTGTCCTCGCCCTGATCATCGGCTTCTGGTACCTGCTCAGCATGGTCGTGCTCGCCCCCGACCGACGCTTCCTCCTCCCGCCTCCGCACCAGGTCGTGACCGACGGCCTGCTCAACGGGCCCGTCATCCGCGACATCAGCCGTTCGCTCGGGCTCACCGCGCTCGTCGCGGTCACCGGGCTCGCCGTCGCCATCGTCATCGGCATCGCGTGGGGGGTCGGGATGAGCCAGGCCCGCTGGATCGAGCTGTCGCTCTTCCCGTATGCGGTGGTGCTCCAGTGCATCCCGATCCTCGCCCTGGTGCCGCTCATCGGCTTCTGGTTCGGCTACGACTTCACCGCGCGGATGATCGTGTGCGTCATGATCGCCCTCTTCCCGATGGTGTCCAACACCCTCTTCGGGCTCCAGTCGGTCGACGTCAGCCAACGCGAGCTCTTCCGGCTGCAGCACGCCAGCCGATGGACCACCCTGACCAAGCTGCAGTTCCCCGCAGCCCTCCCGGCGATCTTCGCCGGACTGCGCATCTCGGCCGGGCTGGCGGTGGTCGGGGCGATCGTCGGTGACTTCTTCTTCCGCCGCGGCACCCCCGGGCTGGGCTCGCTCATGAGCGTCTACCAGTCGCGGTTGCAGGCCGCCGAGCTCTTCACGGCGATCATCGTCGCCGCCCTCTTCGGGGTCATCGTCTTCTGGCTCTTCGGCGTGCTGCGCAAGCTCGCCGTGGGCGGCTGGTACGACACCACGGGGTCGTAGGACCAGGACCCCCACACGCAGCCCGACCCGCAGCACCAGCACGACAGGCAGCACCAGCACGTCCCGCAGCACCGTCCGCTGCAGCAACCTTCCCGTCCAGTTGCACCACCCCATCGAAAGTGGAGTCTCCATGCGCAGAACGTCTCGCTCGGTCCTGGTCCTCGCCGCGACCGTGTCGATCACCGGACTGGCGGCCTGCTCGTCCGGCACGAGCAGCACCGGATCCGGCGACGCGACCACCGCGGCCGCGGGCGCCGTCGACCTCGCCTCGGTGTGCCCGGCCAAGATCGGCATCCAGACCGACTGGAACCCCGAGTCGGAGCACGGGCACCTCTACCAGCTGCTCGGCAGCGACTACACGATCAACGCCGGCAACAAGTCGGTCTCGGGGCCGCTGATGTCCAAGGGGAAGGCCACCGGCATCCAGGTGATGATCCAGTCGGGTGGGCCCGCGATCGGCTTCCAGACCGTCTCGAGCCAGCTCTACGCCAACGCCGACATCAACATGGGCTACGTCAGCACCGACGAGGCGATCAGCGTGTCGGCCAAGACCCCGTCCGTGGCCGTCTTCGCGCCGCTGGAGAAGAACCCGCAGATGATCATGTGGGACCCGGCGACGTACCCCGACGTCAAGACCATCGCCGACCTCGGCAAGACCAGTGCCATCGTGCGGTACTTCGGGGGGGCCGCCTACATGGACTACCTCACCGGCTCGAACATCATCCCCAAGAGCCACACCGACGGCGGGTACGACGGCACCCCGGCCTCCTTCGTCGCGGCCGGAGGCAAGGACGCCCAGCAGGGCTTCGCCTCCGCCGAGCCCTACATCTACCAGAACGAGATCAAGGCCTGGGGCAAGCCCGTGGCCTACCAGCTCGTCCACGACGCGGGCTTCCCGACCTACGCCGCAGCCCTGGCGGTCAAGAAGGACAAGCTGGCCTCCCTCACCCCCTGCCTGAAGAAGCTGGTCCCGGTCCTGCAGCAGGCCGAGGTCGACTTCTTCGCCGACCCGGCCCCGGCCGAGAAGCTCATCCTCGACCTCGTGACCGAGTACAACACCGGATGGGTCTACAGCCAGGGCGTCGCCGACTTCTCGGTGGCGACGATGAAGAAGGACGGCCTCGTCGGCAACGGCGCCGACTCGACGATCGGCAACTTCGAGCCCGAGCGGGTGCAGAAGATGTTTGACATCACCACGCCGATCTACGCCAAGGCCGGCACGAAGATCGCCGACGGCCTGAAGCCGACCGACATCTACACCAACGACTTCATCGACCCGTCGATCGGTCTCCCGAAGTCCTGATGACGGCCACCGTACCGGGAGCGAGGGTGGCTGCCACCGCGCTCGCTCCGGCCACCGAGGCCACCGTCCGTCGTCTCATAGGGCGACGGGCGGTGGTCGTCGGGGGTGCCCGCGGCATCGGCGCGGAGGTGGCGCGGAGGCTTCATACGGAAGGGGCGTGCGTGCAGGTGCTCGACCGGCTGGTCGAGCAGGGCGAGGCCCTCGCGGCCGAGGTCGGAGGTGGCTTCACCCGCGTCGACCTGCTCGACCCCATCGCCACCGAAGCGGCCGCCGAGGCGGCCGTGACGCAGCTCGGCGGGGTCGACGTGCTCGTCAACTCCGCCGGGATCCTGCGCTTCTCATCGCTGCTCGACCTCGACCTCGACGAATGGGCGCAGGTGCAGCAGGTCAACACCTTCGGTACCCTCACGACCATGCGGGTGGCCGCCCGGGCGATGATCGCCGCGGGCGCCGGCGGTGCCGTGGTCAACATCGCGAGCATGGCCGCGAAGCACGGGGGCGCCAACGAGGGAGCGTATGCCGCGAGCAAGGCCGCCGTCGTCGCCCTCACCCGGGTGGCCGCGCTGGAGTGGGGGTCGCACGGCATCCGGGTCAACGCGCTCTGCCCGGGCTACGTCCTCACCGAGATGGGGGCCGACACCCGCACCCAGGACGACGTCGCCCGGTGGTCGGCGCTCTCGCCTCTCGGACGGCTCGGTCAGCCGCAGGACGTGGCCGCGGTAGTCGCGTTCCTCGCCTCCGACGACGGCTCCTACCTCACCGGTCAGGCGATCAACGTCACCGGTGGCATGATCATGCACTGAGGGTGGCCGCCGGCCCTCTGACTCCACCATCATTGCGACACAACGTTTTTGCCTAGGGCAGGAGCTTTCCTCATGAGCACTCCCACCACCTCGCCAGCCCCGGCCCGCAACCTGGCTGCGCTGGAGAGCGAGCTGCGCGCACTCCTGGGGGAGCGCGGGGTCAGCGTCGAGCTGGCGGCCCGCGAGCGGGCCTCGCTCGACGGGTCGAGGCTGTCGCCGGTCATCGGCGAGCAGCTGCCGCTGGGTCTGGCCGACCTCGTCGCCTACCCCACCGACGCCGAGCAGGTCGCGGTGGTGGTGGCCGCCGCGGTGCGCCACCACGTGCCGGTCACGCCGCGCGGCAAGGGCACCGGCAACTACGGTCAGGCCATCCCGATGTCGGGTGGCCTGGTGCTCGACCTGACGCGCGCCCGGGCGGTGGTCGAGGTCGGTGACGGCTGGCTGACGGCCGAGGCCGGCGCGACGATGATCGCCCTCGAGCAGGCGGCGGCCAGGACGGGGCAGCAGCTGCTGATGTACCCCTCCACCGCGCAGTCGACGATCGGGGGCTTCCTCTCGGGCGGGTCGGGCGGCACGGGCTCGATCCGCCACGGCTCCAACAGCGACGGCTTCGTCGTCGCGCTCGACGTCGTGCACGGCTCGCCAGAGGCTTGGCTCGTGCACGTCGAGGGGGAGGCCGCGCAGCCGTACGTGCACAACTACGGCACCGCAGGGTTCATCGCCCGGGCCACCGTGCGGCTCGAGCCGCTGCAGGAGTGGCGGGCCTTCTACGCGAGCTTCGACGACTTCACCGGGGCGCTGTCGGTGCTGCGCGAGATCGGCGCCCTCGAGCCGACGCCGCGCCTGGTGTCGGCCGACATGCCCACGCTGGCCGAGGCCCTGCCGGCCGACCCCGCCATCCCGGCGGGCCGGGCCAGCCTGCGGGCCATCCTCGACGTCGCCACCCTCGAGGCGGCGACGGCGCTCGTCCAGCAGGCCGGTGGGCGCGTCGACGACGTGCGGGAGGGCGCGCAGGCCACGACCAAGGTGAGCATGCTGTCCTACAACCACCCCATCGAGTGGCTGCAGAAAGCGTTCCCGGGCACCTACTTCCACGTCGAGGTCTCGGGTGACGCGCTCGTCGACCGGATCGACGAGGTCCACGAGGTCTACGACGGCGGGATGCTCCATATCGAGGCGCAGAAGGGCCGACCCATCGGGATGCTGGCGGGGGTCTACTCGACGCCGCAGGAGGTGTGGGCGGGCTTCGAGCGGCTGACGGCTCTCGGGGTGGGCTACCACAACCCCCACCAGTGGTTCGTCGACTTCCAGCCCGACCGCACCCGCGAGCTGGCGCGCACCACCGACCCGGAGGGGCTGCTCAACCCCGGCAAGCTCCAGCCTGCGGGGGCTACCGCGGTCGCGACGGGGGCGAAGGTCTCGTGAGTGCCCCCACCACACGGCGTCTGGAGGAGCTCTCCGGTCCTGCGCTCGTGCGCACCCTCACCGAGGACTCGATCGTCGTCCTGCCGACCGGCGCCATCGAGCACCACGGACCGCACCTGCCGCTCAACACCGACCTGCTGACCGCCGACCTCGTCGGGCACGCCGTCGTCGAGGCGGCGGCCGCCGACGGCATCGACGTGTGGGCCCTGCCCGCCCAGGCCTTCACCAAGTCCGACGAGCACCACTGGGCTCCTGGTACCACCTGGCTGGAGGCCGAGACCCTCATGCGGCTCGTCGTCGACGTCGGCCGGTCGGTCGCCGCCACCCCCGCCCGCACGCTCGTCTTCTACAACGGGCACGGCGGCAACACCGCCCTGCTGCAGGTGGCCCTGCGCGAGATCCGCCGCCGCTTCGGGCTCCGCACCTTCCTCATGGGGATGGGCATGCCCGCCGGTGACGGGGTCGACGGGCCGGACGAGCGCGGCTTCGGCATCCACGGGGGGCACTCCGAGACCTCGCTGATCATGCACCTGCGCCCCGAGCTCGTCGACCTCACCGACGCCCAGCGGTGGGTGCCCGACCACCTGGCCGACCTCGAGCACCTCAAGTTCAACGGGGGCCGGGTGCAGTTCGGGTGGCTGAGCAACGACTTCGGGCCCTCCGGCGTCATCGGTGACCCGACCGGGGCGACGGCGCAGTGGGGGGCGGAGCTGCACCGGCGGGCCCTCGTCGACGGGGTCGCCGCCCTACGGGAGATCCGGTCGTTCCGGGCGGCTCCGTGAGCAGCCGTGTCGACGGCGTGGGCGCCGCGGGCGTGAGCACCGCGGGCGGCTCGACGAAGGTGGCGGGCTCTGGCGTGGAGAGTGCGGTCAGCCCGTCCGAGCAGTCCGTCGCCCAGGCGACCCGCGAGGTGGCTTCAGCGGTCGCGGCGTCCGACCGGCCCGTCGCGGCGGCGACCCGCGAGCCGGGCGAGGGCGACCAGGGTGACCGGCACGCCGACGACCCGTGGGTGCTGATCGCCGCCTGGCTGCCGCCGAACGACCACCCCGACCGGCCGCGGATGACCCTGTCGACCGTGACCGCCGAGGGCAACGCCGACGCCCGGACGGTCCTGCTCTCGGGGTGGGACGAGCAGGGCTTCCGCTTCAACACCTCGGCCAGCAGCCGGAAGGTCGAGCAGATCGCCGGGCACCGCGGGGTGGCCCTCACCGTGCTGTGGGAGGGGTTCAGCCGCCAGCTGGTCATCGCCGGGCGGGCCGAGGTGCAGTCGGACGACGAGCTCGCCGCCGCCTTCGTCAGGCGGACCCCCTTTCTGCAGCAGCTCGCCCACCAGAACACCGTGGACTTCGCGCAGCTGCCCCTGGCGCAGCGACGCCAGCAGTTCGCCGAGCTCGCTGCGGCCCACCCCGACGGCTTCCCCCAGCCGCCGGACTGGACCGGCTACCTCGTGCGGCCCACTCGGCTGACCTTCTGGGTCACCGGTGTCGACACGGCCAGCAGGCGCACAGAGTTCACTCTCGTGGACGGGATCTGGAGCCGCACGCTCCTCCCGGGCTGACCGGAGGGGCGGGTCTGCATACGGGGGCACGTGCCCGCGAATGAGGGAGGGCCGTGTGGGGCGGGTCTGCATACCGGGGCACGTGCCCGCGAATGAGGGAGGGTCAGGTCCGGTCGGCGACGAGGACGACGTCGATCGCCACGCGACCGTCGGGGAGCACCCGCTCGACCTGCTCGCACTGGACGACCTCGATGCCGTCGACGCCGCCGGCCGCCGCCCTCAGCTCGGCCTGGGTCGTCAGCAGGGCGGGATCCTGCGGGCCGCCGACCCCACGGGTGAGGTTGTCGCGGTCGTGGGCGACCAGCAGCAACCGGCCGCCGGGCGCCAGGGAGAGCAGGGCTCCGCGGACGGCGGCCGCGGTGTCGTCGACGGGCAGCTGGAGGTAGGCCATGACCACGAGGTCGACCGGAGGGTCGGCCCGCCACGTCGTGGCGTCGGCCTGGGTGAAGGTGACCGCGAGCCCGAGCTCCGTCGCCCGCTGCTGCCCGGCCCGCAGACCGGAGGGCGAGAAGTCGACCGCCTCCGCCTCCCACCCCCGGGACGCCAGCCACAGGGCGTTGCGGCCCTCGCCGGCGCCGACGTCGGCGGCCCGACCGGGGGTCAGGTCGGTGGCCTGCGCCTCGACCCAGGCGTTCGGCCCGGCCGACCAGAGGGGAGCGGCGTCCGCGGCGGCGGCGGCGTACCGGCGCTCCCACAGGTCTTGGCTCTCGCGGGTGCGCTCGCTCATGCCCGGCGTGCTCATCGGTGCTCCTTGAGGTGGGGGGTGAGGGCCCGACCGAGCTCGGCGAAGGCCCCGTTGTAGTGCTGCTCGCTGCCGGGGCCGGAGCCACCGGAGAGGTTGACGCCGACGACGCCCTCGAGCCCGAGCATGCCCTCTGCCAGCTCGAGAGCCGCGGCGACGCCCTCCGCCGCGGGGTCGCGCGCGCTGAAGATGCGGGCAAGGAACCCGTCCGGGAGCACGAGCGAGGTGAAGCTGCGCAGCAGGTCCGCACTGTCGCGGTCCACGACCACGGGTACGCAGGGGATGAAGCCGACGCCGACCCCCAGCCCTCGAGCCTCCGCGATGAACCGGCGGACGGGCTCGACACCCCCCGCGTGGTTGACGAAGCACAGCTGCGCCCCGGCTCGCTCCTTCTCGCGCAGCCGCGCCGCGCGGCGCTTCACGGGCGGGCTGGCCGGCGACTCACCGACCGACACCAGCAGCCCGGCCCTCGCGGCCAGGGCAGCGACCTGCGTCGAGTCGACGTCGAAGACCGGAGCGGCGTCGGGCCGGGATCCCGTCAGGGGGTGGTCGCCGGTCACACAGTGCACACCGGCCACGCCGAGGTGGGCGAGGGCCGCGAGCTCGCCCTCGAGGGCCACCCGGTTGCGGTCACGAGAGGTCAGGCCGCTCCAGGCCGGCACACCGGCCCGTTGCACGAGCATGGCCCGGTAGGCCGGCGGCAGCTGCACGCGGCTGCGGGGGGAGTCACCGAGCAGGACCGCATCGACGGCGCCTCGTACGACGCCTGCTCCGGCCGCGAGAGACGCCGCGTCGAGCGGGAGGGCGGCCAGGTCGGCGACCACGACCTGGCGTCGAGCGAGGAGGGCGCGCAGGCCGCCGGTCTCCGGGCCGCCGTTCTCCCGGTCTGGCGTCTCCCGGTCTGGCGTCTCCCGGTCTGGCGTCTCCCGGTCTGGCGTCTCCCGGTCGGGCGTCTCCCGGTGGGCGGTGGTGGCCGGCGGTGGGGGTCCTGCCCACCGGGCGGTCGGGCGGTCGAGGAACACGCACGGGTCGGGGTCGACCTCGCAGGCTCCCTCCTGGGTGACGCCTCCGCACGGGCCGTACTCCATGTGCTTCGGGCAGGCGGTGAGCACCAGGGGCTCCCTCGGGTCACGTCGCGACGGGATGGCCGCGTCCTCGGGTGGGGTCGAGGTCATCGTAGGCGAGGGCGGGGGGCCGAGGTCGGTGCCTGTGGGTAGCGTTCGGGCCGTCGGGGGCGGGACAGGACGACTTGACCCGGGGTCTTGCGTCGCACAGCCACCCGGAGCAGGTAGTCTGGGATGACGACGGTGGTCTCGGCAGCAATGTCACCGCAGCCCTGCCCCGTCGCACGCCCTGCCACTTCAGGCTGGAGCCCTGTCCCTGACGAGCTCCCCCCGTGCCGGGGCACTCGCCCTCCGCGCACCGACCGGGTCGGCGCGGCGGGCACGACCCACACCCCGCGGGGGGGAACTCGGTCGCCGCGGGGCGACATCGCGCGGACCCACGAGTCCGACCCGAGGCCGGAGCCCGGGCACACCAGGAGGAACATGCCGACCACCGACCGTCGTCGAGCCCAGAACGGGGCCCAGAGTGGTCGCGTCCTGAATGGTCGAGGCCAGACCGGGGGCGGCCAGAACGGGGGCGGCCAGAACGGGGGTGGCCAGAACGGTGCGAACGTGAGCAAAGGCGCCGACCCGTCCCCGATCATCCCCATCCTCGCTCGCCGCGTGCGCGAGGTGGAGTCGAAGGCCGGTGGCGGCAAGGTCGGGCCCACCAACCGCACGAAGTTCCAGGTCATCGCCCTGCTCGTGCGTGAGCAGCGAGCCTGGATCCGAGCGAACACCGAGCTGACCATGGCCGTGCGCACCGAGCTGCTCAAGCGCCTCGACGGCGTCGCGACCATCCTCGCCCGCACCGCGGCTCGAGACACCTCCCTCATCGCCATGCTCGACGAGAAGGCGACCCCCGGCCCGGCGGCGCAGCGGATGCGCCGCGACTGGCTGCTGGAGTCCGGCGCCGAGCTCGCGCCCGAAGAGCTGGTCATCGACGCACCGACGGTGCGCAAGGCGCCCTCGGTGTCGGCCGAGCTCGCGGCCAAGCAGGTCGTGCCGGCCTCGGTGCCCGCCCGGGCCATGGCCAACCCCTTCCTCGCCCCCGACCTCGAGCGGCGCAGCACCGACGCCGAGCCCTCGGGCGTGCTGACCGGCTGGAACCTCATGGACCCGCTCTACCGGGCGTTCGAGGAGGGGGCCGGTGGTCTGGCGGCCTCGATGGAGCTGCCGGAGGTGCCGGAGTTCGACCGTTTCTCGCCGCCGGGGCTGCACGTCATGCGACACCAGGCCCAGCTGCTGGAGAAGGTCCGACAGGGTCACCGCAGCTTCCTGTTGGCCGACGAGCCGGGCCTCGGCAAGACCGCGCAGGCGCTGATCGCGGCGTCGGTCGCGGGCGCGTACCCGATCCTCTGTGTCGTGCCCAACGTCGTCAAGATCAACTGGGCCCGCGAGGTGCAGCGGTGGACCCCGCAGCGCCGGGTCACGATCATCCACGGTGACGGGGCCGGGGTCGACGCCTTCGCCGACGTCTTCATCGTCAACTACGCCGTGCTCGACCGGCACCTGTCGTGGCTCGGGTCCATGGGGTTCCGCGGCATGGTCGTCGACGAGGCCCACTTCATCAAGAACCTCTCCTCACAGCGCTCGCAGCACGTGCTCACCCTCTCGGAGCGGATCCGCGACCTGGCCCCCGGCGGCGACCCGCTGCTCATGGCCCTCACCGGCACCCCGCTGATCAACGACGTCGAGGACTTCCACGCCATCTGGCGCTTCCTCGGCTGGGTGAACGAGAAGAAGCCGACCGCCGAGCTCATCCACAAGCTGGAGGCCATCGGTCGCACCCCCGCCGAACGCGGCTTCTACCCCGAGGCCCGCAAGGCGGTCATCTCGATGGGGATCGTGCGGCGCAAGAAGGTCGACGTCGCCAAGGACCTGCCCGACAAGCGGGTCGTCGACCTGCCCGTCGAGCTGGAGGGCGAGGTGGGGCGCTCCATACGGGCAGCGGAGCGTGACCTGACCAAGCGTCTCGTCACGCAGTACCGCCGGATGGTCGAGGCGTCGAAGGGTGACATCTACGGCCCGCCGGACGAGGCGCTCATGCGTCGGGTCGCGCTCGGCGAGCTCGAGGCGTCGAGCCCGGGCGAGCGCGGCGAGAACGTCTTCTCGATGGTCCGGCGCATCGGGCAGGGCAAGGCCACCCTGGCGGCTGACTACGCGGGTCAGCTGGCGCGGTCGGTCGGCAAGGTCGTCTTCTTCGCCAAGCACATCGACGTCATGGACAAGGCCGAGGAGATGCTGCGTGACAACGGCATCAAGACCGTGTCGATCCGCGGCGACCAGTCGCCGGCGCAGCGGCAGGTCTCGATCGACGCCTTCCAGAAGGACCCGACCGTCTCGGTCATCGTCTGCTCGCTCACCGCGGCGGGGGTCGGGGTCAACCTGCATGCCGCCTCGAACGTCGTGCTCGCCGAGCTGTCGTGGACCGCGGCCGAGCAGCAGCAGGCGATCGACCGGGTGCACCGCATCGGTCAGGACGAGCCGGTGACCGCGTGGCGGATCCTCGCCGCGGGCACCATCGACTCGCGCATCGCCGAGCTCATCGACGCCAAGCAGGGGCTGGCCGCGCGGGCTCTCGACGGGCACGACGTCGAGGTCGGCTCGGGCGACTCCGTCCAGGTCGACGCGCTGGTGCACCTGCTGCGGCAGGGTCTCCAGGCCGAGCAGCGCCGGTGAGCGGGGGCTCGACGGAGCCGGGTGCCGGGGGGGCGCCGACACCCCGGCTGGGCGCCTTCTCCACGAGCGGCAGCCCCGTCGTCGTGCAGGACCTGCTCGAGGCCGGGCTCGACTGGGTCTGTCTCGACGCCCAGCACGGCCGGTGGGATGACGCCTCGGTGCTGTCGGCGCTCGACCTGGTGCCGGGGCGGGCGCGCCAGGTCGTCGTCCGGGTGCGGGCTCTCGACCTCGGCCTGATCGGGCGGGCGCTCGACGCCGGGGCCGGTGGGGTCGTCGTCCCGCTGGTGGAGGATGCCGCGCAGGCCGCGGCGGCCGTCGCCGCGGTCCGCTACCCGCCCCTCGGGCGACGGAGCATGGGACCGATCAGAGCGGCGTACGGCGAGCTCGGTGAGGTCGCGGCGGCGAACGCCGGCACGTTCCTGGCCGTGATGGTCGAGACGGCCTCGGCGCTCGCCGACGTCGACGCGATCGCCGCGACCCCGGGCGTGGACGCGGTCTTCGTCGGGCCCTTCGACCTGTCGCTGGCGCTCGGCACCGACGTGGTGTCGCTGCTCGCCGACGACGGGCCGTCGGCCCCGTTGCCCCGGGTCGTGGCCGCGTGCCGCGCGGCGGGGGTCCGCGCGGGGGCGTATGCCGGCGAGCCGGGGCGGGCCGCGCGGATGCTCGAGCTGGGCTTCGACTGGGTCGCGGTGACAACCGACCACTCCGCAGTGGCCGCTGGGGTGCAGGCGGCGTTGGGCGCGCTGCGTTGAGCGTTGTCGTGCGTCGTGCCCGGACCCCCGATGTGCGCGTCATCCGGCAGCTCGTGGCGCCGATGACGCTGAACGCCCGGATCGTGGCCAAGGACGCGGTGACCTACTACGAGACGGTGCACGAGTTCCGGGTCGCCGAGGCCGATGGTGCCGTCGTCGGGTGCGGGGCGCTGCACGTGATGTGGGAGGACCTCGCCGAGGTGCGCACGCTGGTCGTCGACGCGGCCCACCACGGGCTCGGTGCCGGCTCGGCGATCCTCACCAAGCTGCTCGACGACGCCCGGAAGCTCGGGGTGCAGCGGGTCTTCTGCCTCACCTTCGAGACGGCCTTCTTTGCGAAGCACGGGTTCGAGGTCATCGAGGGGCAGGCGGTGGAGCCGGCGGTCTACGTCGAGCTGCTGCGCTCCTACGACGAGGGTGTGGCGGAGTTCCTCGACCTCGAGCGGGTCAAGCCCAACACGCTCGGCAACACCCGGATGCTGCTCACCCTCTGACGTCCCCAGATCCCCGAGCCGGCCGCGACTTGACGCGGCGTCAACGCCGGTCGGGGCTCCCGCCCGTCCGGGGGCGGCTCAGCGCCGGCCGGTACGGGGCGCCGTACTCGCCCCGACGTGCTCCTCGAGCCACCCGATGGTCGGCCGTACGAGGCGCCACTCGGCGCGCACCTTCGCGGTCGCGCCGGGGGTGGGCATCCAGTCGGGCACGCCGTGGTCTCGCCAGACGATGAGGCTCTTGTGGCGGAGCAGGCCGAGGCGCGGGTGGTCGGGGTCGACGCCGCGAGGTCGACTCTTGAGCATCTCGCCGCCGACACCGAAACCTTTGCGGCGCAACGTATCGAGCAGCTTCTCGAGGGCGGTGCCGCTGGCCGGCGCGTCGATGGCGGCGCGGAAGCGGGCCAGCTGGTCGGGGGTGAGGTGCATGCTCCCGCCCCCGGTCGTCAGGCCCTCGGGGCCGACCGAGACGTAGTAGCCCATGCCGTCGCTCACCTGGGCGAGCGCCCCCTGCCGCTCCTTGTACGGCGTCTTGTCGGTGGTGTAGCGCAGGTCGCGCTGGGGCCGGAAGACCTTCATCTCGCCGAACTCGTCGGTGAGCGCGTCGGCGAGGGCGATGACCGGCTCGCGGACCGACGCCTCGTACCGGTCCTTGTGGGTCGCCCACCACCCGCGGTCGTTGTGCTGCACGAGCTCGTCGTAGAAGTCGACGGCATCGACGGGGATGCCGGTGAACGGCGTCGGCGTGCTCATGCTCCCGAGCGTACGGGGGAGGTCGACTCAGAGTCGGTGCGGTCGACTGCTGTTATAACGTCAGCCGAGCTCACCGACTCTGAGTCGACCTCATCCGGGGCGTCGACCTCATCCGGGGCGTCGACCTCATCCGGGACGAGGAGGAGGACGGGTGGGCTCAGCGGGTGGCGGAGTAGATGCGGCGGACGACGTCTTCGATGTCGGGCTCCTCGATCGACAGGTCACGCACCTCGGCCCGGGCGCTGACGGCGGCGAGCAGCGTTGCGGCAGTGGTGGTCTCGGCGTCGAAGGCCAGTCGTTGGCGCAGACCGCCGCCTTCGCTGCCGAGGTGCTCGACCTGCGGCAGCCCCGGCAGCCCCACGAGGTCGGGCCCGGGCTGCGCGAGGTCGACGACGAGGATGCGCCGCGCACCGACGGTGCGCGCGAGCCCCGGCAGGGAGCCGTCGTACGCGAGCCGCCCGTGGTCGACGACGAGCACCCGCTCGCAGAGCCGCTCGACGTCGCCCATGTCGTGGGTGGTGAGCAACAGGGTCGTGCCCTCCTGGGTGCGTTCGGTGACGAGGAACTCGCGCAGCCGCTGCTTCGACAGCACGTCGAGCCCGATCGTCGGCTCGTCGAGGACGAGCAGCTCGGGCCGGTGCAGCAGGGCCGCGGCGATCTCGGCCCGCATCCGCTGGCCGAGGGACAGCTGTCGCACGGGGGTGTCGAGGGTGTCGCCCATCTCGAGCTGCTCGACCAGGGTGGCGGTGCGGGTCCGGGCCTCGTCGGCGGGCAGCTGGTGGATCGCGGCGAGCACGGCGAACGACTCGTGCAGGGGCAGGTCCCACCACAGCTGTGACCGCTGGCCGAAGACCACCCCGATGCGACGGGCGAGGTCGCGTCGCTGCCGCACCGGGTCGAGACCGCAGGTGCGCACCCTCCCGGAGGTCGGGACGAGGATGCCTGCGAGCATCTTGATCGTCGTCGACTTGCCCGCACCGTTGGCCCCGATGTAACCGACCGCCTCGCCGGGTCGGATCACGAAGCTGAGGTCGTCGACGGCCACGACGTCGGTGACCGTGCGCCGCAGCAGCGGACCGGACTTGCGACGGAAGGTGCGGGTGAGGCCGGTGACCTCGACGGCCGGCAGGGAAGGGGGGTCGGTCATCTCAGCCGCCTCCGGACTGGTAGTGCCGGGTGCCGTCGCGCCACAGCAGGGCGGCGACGCCCCAGACCCAGAGGGCAGCGACCGGGGTCAGCCAGGCCAGCCACGAGGGCAACAGGGACGGCGACGGCAGGTCGAGGATCCGCAGGGTGGGCAGGTAGGCCGTGAAGGCGACCGGTACGAGGTAGCCGAAGGTCACCTTGAGGGCGGTCGGGAAGACCGACGCGGGCTGGGCCGAGGCGTAGGAGCCGCCGTACGTGAAGGAGTTCGTGACCTCGGCGCCGCCGACGAGCCGGAACTGCAGGGCGCCGGCCCAGACGAAGAGCCCACCGAAGATCGCCACCCCTGACACCGTCGTGAGCAGCAGCAGCCCGACGGTGGAGACGCCCCAGTCGATGTCGTTGACCACGAGTCCCGCGACGAGGGCGGTGACGGCGACCCCCGCCCTGGCCAGCCGTCGCAGCTGGATGTCACTGACCATCAGCTGGGCGAGCACCGGCTGCGGGCGCAGGTAGAAGGCCTCGAGCGTGCCCGCCCGGATGTACTGCGGGATGTTGTCGATGTGCCCGAAAAGCATGTCCCCCAACGAGAACGCGAGGTTCGACAGGCCGAAGAGCAGCAGCACCGCCGAGAAGTCGAGACCGCCGAGGACCGTCACGTTGTGGAAGACGACCCACACCTCGCCGAGCTCGGCCAGCCCGACGACGAGCGACCCGAAGAGGTCGAGGACGAACGACGTCCGGTAGGTGCGCTGGGCGCGCAGGCGCGACTGCGCGACCACGACGTACGGAGTCGCCCACCCCAGCCGGGTGCGGCGCTCGCGGCGTTGCCCGTCGCGCGGCCCGTCGAGGGTCGGGGAGGTGCGCGGCTCAGCCACCCTGCACCTCCAGCCGTCGGCGGCCGGCCCGGATGAGCACCTGCCCGAGGACGGCGGCCGCGGCGACCCAGGCGAGCTGGACCGTGACCACGCGCAGGGCGTCGGAGCCGGTGACCCGGCCCGAGAGCACGTCGATCGGCGCCTGGAGGATCGAGGGGAAGGGGGTGGCTGCGGCGATGGCGCCGAGCCAGCCGGGGAAGAGGTGGACCGGGACGTAGAGCCCGGAGAGGAAGCCCTGCACGACGGCGAGCAGGCTGGTCACGCCGCGGGTCTCGACGATCCAGAAGCCCGCGAGGTTGACCGCGAAGCGGGTGAGGAACGAGAGGCTGACGCCGAGCAGGACGCTGACGACCCCGAGCAGGTAGGGCTGCGCCGACGTCGGCAGGACCAGCCCCACGGTGAGGGCGCCCACGAGCACGCTGGGGATGCCGCGGGGGATGAGGGTGAAGGCGGCCCGCCCCAGGTCGGTGGCCAGGTGGGCGGCCTGCACGTCGAGCGGGCGCAGGAAGTCGACGGCCACCTCGCCGGTGCGCACCCGCTCGCCGATCTCGGCGGTGCCGGCGAGCATGACCGCCCCGAGGAGCCCCTGCGAGAGCCAGACGTAGGCGCTGATGGTGTCACGGGTGTAGCCGACGAGCTGCCCGCCCGCGCCGTCGACGGCCGCGAGCAGGATCGAGGCGCGGATGAAGCCGAAGACGACATTGGTGAAGAGCCCCGCCAGCATGGCCATCAGGTAGGTCGACTCCCGCCGGAAGCCGGCCCGCGCCAGGAGGGCCAGCGTCTTCAGCTCCCCCGGAAGTGTGCGCACGATCAGGTCAACGTACCGCGAGAACCGTTGCTGAGCAACGAGTTCGATGGCCATCGAGGGTGGGGGTCGGGCTCGTTCTGGCGGTCGGGTCGAGGGGTGACCCACGGTCTTGGTGTTGCTTTTCACCGGAATCAAGGGCATGGTGTGTTTCTGACAGAGATTTGTAAGCGCTTACAACAAGGTGGCGTCGACGATGACGACAAGGAACCCTGGACCGCAGGCGAGTGCGACGATCTACTCCGTCGCCGAGGCCGCCGGTGTCTCGATCGCGACCGTGTCGCGGGTCCTGCAGGGCACCACGGCCGTCTCTGACCGCACCCGGACCAAGGTCCTCGACGCGGTCGACCAGCTCGACTACATCCCGGTCGCGGCCGCCCGGAGCCTCGCCGTCCGCCACCACGAGGCCATCGGCCTCGTGCTCCCCGAACTCCGCGGGCCCTACTACTCCGAGCTGCTGATGGGCTTCGAGGGCGCCGCGGCCGAGCTCGGCCTGGGGGTGGTCGTCGCGCTGGGGGAGACGGCACGCACCCCCGGGCCCGAGTCCTTCGCGCGGCTGTCGGCCGGCGTCGACGGTCTCGCGGTGCTGGGCGGAGCCGTACCCGACGGGCTCCTGCGCCGGACCGCGCGGCAGAAGCCGGTCGTCGTCCTCGCCAGCGACGACCTGGCCGGGGTCGAGGGCCTGCACGCGGAGAACGCCGGGAGCGCCGAGCAGCTGGCGGCCCACCTGCTCGACGAGCACGGTCGCCGGCGCCTGGTCTTCGCCGGCGACCCCGATCGTGCGCCCGACGTGCGGGCGCGCTACCTCGGCTTCGCCGCCGCGCTCGCGGTGCGCGGGCTCGCCGTCCCCGAGCCCCTGCGCAGCGGGATGCGCGAGAGCGACGGTCGCCAGCTCGCCGACCTCGTCATCTTGGGAGACCTCACCGCCGATGCCGTCGTCTGCGCGAACGACGAGCTGGCGATCGCCATGATCGACCGGCTGGAGCGGGCCGGCCACCGGCTGCCCGACGACCTCGCCGTCGTCGGGTGGGACGACATCATGGCCGCCCGCTACGTGCGCCCCCGCCTCACCACGGTCGCCCAGCCGGTGCGCGAGCTCGGCGCCCTGGCCGCCACCCGGTTGCACGACCGGATCAGCGGCGGCGCGGCCCGCGCCGACCCCACCGTCCTCGCCACGACCGTCGTCTTCCGCGGCTCGTGCGGGTGCCCGGACTCCTAGCTGTCCCAGCCCGCTCCCCACGCGCTCGAGCACCCCGCCCGAGCACCTCGCTCGAGCACCTCGCTCGAGCACCTCGCTCGAGCACATCGCTCGAGCACAACGCTCGAGCATTCGCTCGAGCGCCCGCTCGCAACCCCGCCCCAGTGCAGCAGCAGAGCCAACCCCACCCCCATGGGCGCGCACCCCCCTCGTGCGCCCCGAAGAAAGCGAGTTCCCATGCGTCGACTACCCCTCCTCGCCACGACCGTCGTCGTGGCCACCTCAGCCCTCACCCTCGCCGCCTGTGGCCGTGACGCCCCCAGCACCGGCGGGGCCACCGCTGCCGGAGCGGCCGTCGCCTCCGGCAAGGCGACCGGCACGATCTCCATCTGGGCCATGGGCGCCGAGGGGGAGAAGCTCCCGACCCTCGCCAAGGAGTTCGAGGCCGCGAACCCCGGGGCCAAGGTCAACGTCACCGCCATCCCGTGGGACGCCGCCCACGACAAGTTCACCACTGCCATCACCGCCGGCACCACGCCCGACGCCGCGATGGTCGGGACGACCTGGATGGGGGAGTTCGCGGGCCTCGACGCCCTCGACCCGACCCCGGGAAACATCGACCAGAGCGTGTTCTTCCCCGGCGCCCAGAAGACGACCGAGGTCGGCGGCACGTCGTACGGGATCCCGTGGTACGTCGAGACGCGCGTCCTCTACTACCGCACCGACCTCGCGAAGAAGGCCGGCTACACGCAGGCCCCGAAGGACTGGGCCGGCCTCAAGGCCATGGCCGCCGCCATGCAGGCCAAGGCCGGCGCGAAGTGGGGGATCGGCCTGCAGGCCGGCGGCACCGGCTCGTGGCAGTCGGTCATGCCGTTCGCGTGGTCCAACGGTGCGTCGATCACGAAGGACGACGCCTACGCGTTCGACTCGCCGCAGATGGTCGAGGCGCTGAAGTACTACCAGTCGTTCTTCACCGACGGCATTGCCGACAAGGCCGCCCCGGCGGCGCCGACGACCGAGCCCGACTTCGTCAGCGGCAAGGTCCCCATGTTCGTCTCCGGGCCGTGGGAGATGTCGGCGGTCGAGAAGATCGGTGGCCCGGGCTTCACGGACAAGTACGCCGTGGCCCCCATCCCCGCGAAGCAGACGTCGTCGTCGTTCGTCGGCGGCTCCGACTTCGCGGTCTTCAAGAGCTCCAAGCAGCGTGACACCGCCTGGAAGTTCGTGCAGTTCCTCTCTGACCCGAAGACCCAGGCGTCGTGGTACGAGCAGTCGACCGACCTCCCGTCGGTCCAGTCGGCCTGGGACACACCCGCGCTCGCGTCGAACACAAAGCTCGCCACCTTCGGCACCCAGCTGAAGACCGCTGTCGCCCCTCCGTCCTACCCCACCTGGGAGCAGGTCGCGGCCCAGCTCGACTCCGAGGTGGAGAGGGTCACGAAGACGGGCGCCGACCCTGACGCGGCCCTGAAGGCGGTGCAGCAGCAGGCCACCTCGATCGGCACCGGTCAGTCGTCATGACCGGGACGAGGACCCCTGCGCGGGCGTCCGCCCCCGCGCCGGCACCCCGGCCGCAGCCCGACGTCACCTCCACGACCTCCCCACCCCAGGGTCGGCAGCGGCGCCGTGAGGGGCGGGCGGCGATCCTGCTGGCCCTGCCGTTCTGCCTGCTGTTCCTGACCTTCACGCTGTGGCCGGTCGTGCAGTCCCTGTTCATGAGCATCACCGACACCCGGTCGCGCGACCTGCGGCACCCCTTCAAGGTCGACGTCACGGGGTTCGCCAACTACGCCCGCGCGCTCTCCGACCCGACCTTCCTGTCAGCGGCGCGCAACACGGCCTACTTCGTCGTCGTGGGGGTGCCGCTCACCCTGACCATCGCGCTCGCCGCGGCCATCGCCCTCGACCGCGGCATCACGAGGCTGCGCAGCGTCTTCCGCCTCGGCTTCTACATGCCGGTGGTGACCTCGATCGTCGCGGTGGCGGTGGTGTGGCGCTTCCTCCTGCAGCAGGACAACGGCCTGATCAACACGGTGCTCGGTTGGGTCGGCATCAGCGGACCCAACTGGCTCGGTGACCCCCACTGGTCGATGCCGGCCCTGATCCTCATGGCCACGTGGCGCAACTTCGGCACGGCCATGATCATCTTCCTCGCCGGGCTCCAGGCGGTGCCGTGGAGCCTGCACGAGGCCGCGGCGATCGATGGAGCCGGTGCCTGGCAACGCTTCCGGCACATCACCGTGCCGATGCTGCGCCCCACCATCCTGTTCGTGTCCGTGACCACGGGCATCGGCTACCTGCAGTTCTTCGAGGAGCCGTTCGTCATGACGGCCGGTGGTCCGCTCAACAGCACGATCTCCATGTCGATGTACACCTACCAGCAGTTCGGCTTCGGGAACTACGGCTACGCCGCGTCGCTCAGCTACCTGATCTTCGTGGTGATCGCGGTCGTGACCGC
>JBBRNQ010000070.1:0-23125 GCA_038230235.1 Actinomycetales bacterium | reverse complement strand
GGCCTGGACGGCGTTCGCGACGAGCGGCGACCCCGGCTGGCCCACCTACGACACCGGCTCGACGCGGCTGTTCGACACCGAACCGGCGGTCACGCCCTATCCGGAGCAGCTCTCCCGCGACATCTGGCGGGAGCCCCCGGGTGCGCTCGGCCTGCTCGAGCCGGTCTGAGCGAGCGGGTGACCGACGTCGTCGTGTCGCGAGACGGGATCATCCCGGCCAACGGACGACCATTGCCCACCCCGGCAGGGGGGGTTTGACCGCTCCCGTACCTTTCGTCAACAGGCAATGGTCGTCGGTCGTGCAGGAGGGAGCCAGGGCCAGCACGCGATGACGTCCTTCACCCCCAGCTCTCCAGCCGAGAACGACCCCGAGACAGCGAACCTCTACGGAGCGACCGAGACGGACCAGTCGATCGACGCGCTCGGGTCGCCCCGCCTCGGCAGGACGAGCAGCCGGTCGGTCGACGCGGGGCGGGCGCCGTCGGTCCAGGTCACCGTCACCTGGTAGAAGTTCTCGGAGATGGTGCTGCGCACGATGCTCACGCCCGTGACGTCCACCGGCCGACCGTCCACCTCACTCAACCGGGTGGCCCGGAGATCGGCGTTGCCGTCGAGGATCCTGGCCATGGCCCGACGGTCACCGTGCTCACGAGCGGTGACGTAGAGGTCGACCGCACCGGTGGGAGTGCCGACCCGGTGGGTGGGCCCGACGGTCATGAACAGCGCCACGAGGCAGCACACCAGGACGACGCCGAGAGCGACCGGCTTCCACGCTCTGGCGGCGGAACCGGGGGCTCGCGACGGTGCCATCTCGATGACCATGTTGGAGGGTAGCGCGACGGGTCTTCCCTCAGCTGGGGTTCACGCGTCCAGAGGTGGTGGGTCCGGCTAGCCCACCACGCGCAGTGACCGGAGGATGCGGGTGGCGTCGGCGGCAGCGACCCCGTCGACGACCTGCTCGTCGGTCCAGAGCAGGAAGGCCACCACCGCGCCGTGCGCCTCGAACGACACGGCGGTCACGGTCATCGCGGGCGCCTGGCAGGCGGGGAGGCCGAGCAGGGGGGAGAAGCGGATGAGGGTCGTCGACTCCGTGGCCACCAGAGCCCCGCCTCCCGACGTCGGCGCGCCCACCCCTCCACTGCCCGCCGCCTCGCCGACGACGGTGGTCACGGTCTGGGTCGGCGACACGTCGGTCACCCGCGCACCCAGCTGCAGCGCCGCCACCTCGGCCCAGCGCTGCGACAGCTCGGGAGCGGCCGCGGTCGCGGACTCGCCGCGCGGTGAGACGAACCCCGCTCTGGCCCTTGCCGATCCGGGCACCGCAGGACAGACGCCGGTGCGGTACGACGCGAGGTTGTGCATCGTCACCAGCCGCGCGTCGGTGTCGTCGTGGTACTCGAAGCCGGTGAGGGTGTCACCCTCCTCCACTTCCCAGGTGGGTGGCACGTCGTACGCGACGAGCTCGCGACCCACGACGGCCTGCCAGCCCGGCACGACCGGTGACACCGGCGCCGGGGTGGGGGTGGGGGTAGGGGTGGCGGTGGCCACCGGCCCCGGCTTCGGTATGGAGCCAGCCGGGCCCGGCGCGCTCGTCGCCGCCGGGGAGGCCTCGGGCCGGTGCCGCACCGCTGCGCCGACGACACCCCCGGCCCCGAGGAGCACGGTCAGCGCGAGCGCGACGAGGAGCACCCGGCCCCACCGCAACCCACCCGTGGTCGAGACCTGGCCCGGAGGCGTGGGCGAGTCACCCGCGTCACCTGCTCGCCCGTCGGTCCGCGGGTCGGGCAGACCGAAGTCGCCGCTCATCCTGCGACGGTAACAAGTGGCACGACAACACGTGACTCGACGAAGAACCGGTGTGGCATGCGGCAGACTGGCGCCCATGGTGACCACGGACGCGACCCGGCGCGAGCTGACCGTCGGGGTGGGCGCAGGCGGCCTGGCCACGAGCGACATGGTGCTCAACATCGGCCCGCAGCACCCGGCGACCCATGGGGTGTTGCGCCTGCGGGTGGTGCTCGACGGCGAGCGCATCGTCAGCGCCGAGCCCATCGTCGGCTACATGCACCGCGGCGCCGAGAAGCTCTTCGAGGTGCGCGACTACCGCCAGATCATCGTGCTGGCCAACCGCCACGACTGGCTGGCGGCCTTCGCCAACGAGCTCGGCGTCGTGCTCGGGGTCGAGCAGATGCTCGGCATGGAGGTGCCCGAGCGCGCGGTCTGGGCGCGCACCCTGCTGGCCGAGCTCAACCGGGTGCTGAGCCACCTGATGTTCCTCGGCTCCTACCCCCTCGAGCTCGGCGCGATCACCCCGGTCTTCTACTCCTTCCGTGAGCGCGAAGAGCTGCAGGCGGTGATGGAGGAGGCCTCGGGCGGGCGGATGCACTACATGTTCAACCGGGTCGGGGGCCTCAAGGAAGACCTCCCCGCCGGCTGGCTCGGCCGCGTCGACCAGGCCGTCGCCGCCGTCCGACGCCGGCTGCCCGACCTCGAGAACATGTTGGTGGGCAACGAGATCCTCAA
Source organism: Actinomycetales bacterium (assembly GCA_038230235.1). Classification (GTDB taxonomy): domain Bacteria; phylum Actinomycetota; class Actinomycetes; order Actinomycetales; family Dermatophilaceae; genus Lapillicoccus. Next base: position 20,602 of record JBBRNQ010000070.1, on the reverse strand, counting down.
CGCCCGCACCAAGGGCGTCGGCATCCTCTCCCCCGACACGATCCACGCGTACGGCGTCTCGGGCCCCATCGCGCGCGCCAGCGGCGTCGACGTCGACCTGCGCCGCGACGCGCCGTACCTCGCGTACGGCGAGCTCTTCGCCCCGGGCGGCCCGGGCCGCGTCGTCACCCGCACCGCGGGTGACTGCCTCGCCCGGCTCGAGGTGCTGCTGGAGCAGACGCGGGTCAGCCTCGACCTGGCGCAGGCCTGTGTCGAGCGGATGCGTGGGCTCGCCCAGGGACCCATCAACGTCAAGCTGCCCAAGGTGCTCAAGGTGCCGGAGGGCCACCTCTACACCGCGACCGAGAACCCCCTGGGCTTCAACGGCTACTACCTCGTCTCGCGCGGCGAGAAGACCCCATGGCGGCTGAAGCTGCGCTCGGCGTCCTTCAACAACGTGGCCGTGCTCGCGGAGATGCTGCCGGGGCAGCTGCTGGCCGACATGGTGGCGATCCTCGGGTCGATGTTCTTCGTCGTCGGGGACATCGACAAGTGACGGCGCGCGAGCATCGCCGGACCCCGGCCCGAGCCCGGGTCCTCCGAGCCCAGGTCCTCCGAGCCCTGGCCGTCGGTGTCGTCGGTGTCGTCGGTGCCGTCGGACTGGGCGCCTGTGCCGGTGACCCGGCGCCGACGCCCACCTCGCCCATCACCTCGCCCGACACCTCGACCACCTCCCCCACCTCGGCCACCGGCGCGACGTCCACCCTCTCCCCGGTCGCGACGGGCGCCGACGGGGCGCCGTTGCCGGTCTCCAGCGCGACCTCCCCCGTCGACAGCGCCCGCCTGTCGTCGGAGGCCGACCTGTCCGCCGCGTTCGAGTGCACCCCGGGCGTCGCGCCCATCACCATCCCGGCCTCGACGACCCCGCCGCCGCAGCCGCCCCCCGTCACGAGCGGCACCTTCACGGTGCAGCCCCGGTCGACGCTCCCGGCGACCGTGTCACCGATGGTGGTCGTGTGCGGCAGCGTGCTCGCCGGGGGTGAGGCGCTCTACCTCTGGTACACGCCGACGCCGGAAGCCAAGCTCGTGGCGCTGCGCGCCGCGCTCGAGCTGACCGCCCACGTGCACGCCGGACCCAACTGGGTCGCCGGCGGCACCATCAACCCGACCATGGGCAGGGTCGGCGGCGAGGTCTACCGCTGACCCGGGTCGATCCCACGGGTCGGCCCTCGCCACCTACGGTGGAGGACCCGACCCAGGAGGCTCACCACTCATGCCCAGCACCCCCGGCGCGCTCGACGGACTGCGCGTCATCGACTTCTCCACCGTCGTCATGGGTCCCTACGCGACCCAGATCCTCGGCGACCTCGGAGCCGACGTCATCAAGGTCGAGCCCCCCGACGGCGACCTGGCCAGACGCACCCACCCGCAGGTGCACGAGGGCATGGGCGTGCTCGCCCTCAACGTCAACCGCAACAAGCGCAGCCTCGCCCTCGACCTCAAGACGGACGCAGGACGCGAGGTCTTCCTCGACCTCGTCCGCACCGCCGACGTGCTCGTCACCAACATGCGCCCGGGCGCGCTGACCCGCCTCCGGGTCGGGTACGACGACCTGGCGGTGGTCAACCCGCGGCTGGTCTACGCGCGGGCGCAGGGCTTCCGCAGCGACTCCGACCGGGCCGACCACGCAGCGTACGACGAGATCGTGCAGGCGGCGTCGGGCATGGCCGACCTCATGCGCCGGGCCACCGGCACCCCCACCTACGTGCCGACGATCATGGCCGACAAGGTGTGCGCGCTGACCCTGGCCTACTCCGTGCTCGCCGCCGTGATCCACCAGCGCGCGACCGGTGAGGGCCAGGAGGTGGAGGTGCCGATGACCGACACCATGCTGGCCTTCACCCTCGTCGAGCACCTCTCCGGTCACACCTTCGAGCCGCCGCGTGGGGCCGTGGGCTTCAACCGCTCGATGGTGCCCGACCACCGCGCGGTGTCCACGGCCGACGGGTGGGCGTGCATCCTGCCCTACAACGCGCGCAACATCGCCGACTTCTTCACCGCCGCCGGCCACCCGGAGGTCGCCACCGATCCACGGTTCGCGAGCCCCGGCGCTCTCGCCACCCACTACGGCGAGCTCTACGCCCTCGTGGCGCAGGTCGCCCCGGAGCGCACGACCGGGCAGTGGCAGGAGCTGTGCGCGACCTGGTCCATCCCCTTCGCGTCGGTGCTCCAGCTCGACGACGCCACGACCGACCCGTATGTCGCCGCCGGTGGACTGCTCGACGTGCGGGAGCACCCCAGCGAGGGCTCCTACCGCAGCATCGGCTTCCCCGTGCGGCTGTCACGCACCCCCGGCACGGTGCGCAGCGACTGCCCCCAGATCGGTGCGGACACCCGCGCCCTGCTGCGCGAGCTCGGGCGCAGCGACGAGCAGATCGCCGACCTCATCGCCGCCGGTGCGGTGACGACGCCGGCCACCTCGTCGCCCCCCAGCGGGCCGGCCGAGCAGGTCGCCCAGCTCGAGGTGCCCTGACGCGAGCCGCACCAGCCAGACCACTCCGGGCAGCGCCGCGAGGTCTGAGGCTCGTGGCGACCTGCCGAAGCGACCCGCGCCCACCGCGCGGTCTCCCCGGTACGACGCCTCGCAGGACGCCTTCTGACCGTGGAGGTCCCTGCGCCCGTCAGGAGGTGGCGTCTCCCCCGGGCGCCGCGTGTCGACCCCGGTAGTCCTCGATGACCTGTTGGTTGTGGGCGGCGAGGTCGCGGGCGTGGGGGCTGCTCGCCGGGCGGTGCCCGGTGAGGGAGTCGACCGGGCGGGGCGCGGGTGGGAGGCTGCGTCGGCGGGCCGCAGGGCCCGCGACCGGCAACGAGCCCGGTGCCCGCCCCGACCGCGCGAAGCGCACGAGCAGCCAACCGGCCACCGGCAGCACCACCACGAGGACCGCTCGCGTACGACGGGTGCGGTGCACTCCCATGATCGAACCTCCAGTGGTCTGACGTGGGCCCCGGACGAGGCCCAGGCTCACGACGCGGGGTACCCCCTGACACCCATCCTCAACCCCGGCGGCCCCCGACGTCACCCCCGGCCCCCGGCCCCGGCCACCGCCGTCCGCCCCGGCCGACGACGTCAGTGGCGCTCGGTCGCCCCCCGGTCGTCGGGGTCGCCCCGGCCGCCACGGTCGTCGTCGACGCGGCACCACCGCTGCACGAGCAGGCCCGCACCGGAGACGAGCACCGCCCCGACCCCCAGCAGCGCCAACCGCAGGATGTCCTGCTGCTGCGACGGGATGTCCGAGTTGGGCATCAGTCGCACGATCTGCGCGGCGTACCACCCCAGGGCTACGGCACCGGTGAGCGCGGCGGCCTGGGCCAGGGCGAGGATGCGCGCCGCGTAGAGCGGGTGCACCGGCTTGGTCGTCGTGCCGGCGACCAGCCTCTGCACCGGGCGCCCGACGAGGACCAGCCCGATGGCCACCGCGACGAGGATCGGCAGGGCAGCCCACGACACGGGCGGCAGCAGGTGCCCGCCGACCTCCCAGAGGGCCAGGCCGATCCAGCAGACGATCCCGGCCACCAGCGCCACCGCCAGCAGTAGCCGCACCCGCACACCGTGGGGAGAGGTCACCATGCGGGGCTCCATACCGGACCGGGACGGACACCCGCAGGGTCGGCCGCACCGGGCTCGCGCAGGTCGGCCGACAGGTCGGCCACCCGCCGTATGCCGCCGTCCCCGGCTCGCGCCAGCGCGTCACCGTCGGCCGCGGCCCACGGGGAGAGGACGAAGGCCCGCTCGTGGGCCCGTGGGTGAGGCAGGGTGAGCCCGGGCGTGTCGAGCCGGACCTCGTCGCCGGTGCCCGGGTGACCGACCTGGATGAGGTCGAGGTCGAGCGTCCTCGCCCCCCACCGCACGTCACGGGTGCGCCCGTGGCTCGCCTCGATGGCCTGCATCGCCCCGAGCAGGGCCTGGGGGGTCAGCGTGGTGTCGGCGACGAGCACGGCGTTGAGGTAGACCGGCTGCTCCGGCCCGCCGACGGGGTCGGTCTCGACCAGCGGCGACACGGCGGTGACCCGCACCGCCCGCAGGGCCGCGATCGCCTCGACCGCCGCCTCGAGCGTGGCCCTGGGGTCGCCGAGGTTGGCGCCCATGGCCACGACCACCGGAACCCCCCGCTCGCGCCGCACGTGGACGGCGACGTCGGTGAAGGGCTGGCCCACGGGCGCCTGCGGCTTGTGGACGGTCACCTCGACCGCGTCGACCAGGGGCCGCGCCAGCGCGTCGTCGGCGATCACCTGCGCGAGGCGCTCGATGAGCTCGAAGGAGGGCCCGGTGATGCGGGCCATCACGTCGGTGGCGACGTCGGCGTAGGAGACCGTCTCGTCGAGGGCGTCGCTGCGACCGGCCCGGGCGAGGTCGAGCTCGAGCACGACGTCGACGACGAACGGCTGGCCCTGCTCCTTCTCGAAGGCCAGCACCCCGTGGTGCCCGATGGCCTCGACCCCGGCGAGCAGGATGCGGTCGGTGCCGGACACCGCTCGTCGCTCACTGGTCATCGGTGCTCTCCCCGTGTCGTCTGGCCCGGTGTGGCTGCGCGTGCCTGCGTGTGCCCGCGTGCGCCTGCGTGGCCGCGAGGACCGCGAGCGCATCACGCGTCGATGGCACGTCGTGCACTCTCACCCCCCACACCCCGGCCAGGGCCGCGAGCACGCTGGTGGCTGCCGTCGCCGCGTCCCGGTCCACTGGGGCCCGGGTCGGAGCCCCCGGCAGCACGGCGACCCGCCCGAGAAAGGTCTTGCGCGACGCTCCGAACAGCACGGGGTGCCCGAGCGCGACCAACGACTCGAGGTGAGCCAGGAGGGTCCAGTTGTGGTCGGCCTCCTTGGCGAAACCCAGTCCCGGGTCGAGGACCAGCTGCTGGGGGCGGATCCCGCTCTCCAGCAACGCATCCCGCCGCTGCGCCAGCTCGCGGCAGACGTCGGCGACGACGTCGTCATAGACGGCCCGCGCCTGCATGTCGACGCTGTGCCCGCGCCAGTGCATCGCGACGTAGGGGCAGCCCCAGCGCGCGACGAGGGGGGCCATCTCGGGGTCGGCGAGACCCCCGCTGACGTCGTTGACCATCGCGGCCCCATTGAGCAGCGCCTCCTGGGCCACCTCGGCGCGCATCGTGTCGACCGAGAGGTACTTCCCCTCGCCGGAGAGGGTCCGCACCACGGGGACGACCCGCCGCAGCTCCTCCTCGACCGTGGGACGCTCCGCGCCCGGCCGGGTCGACTCGCCCCCGACGTCGACGATGTCGGCCCCCTCCGCCCAGACCTCACGGCCGTGCCGGATCGCCGCCTCGGGCTCGAACCACGCGCCCCCGTCGCTGAAGGAGTCGGGCGTGACGTTGACGACGCCCATGACCACCGGTCGGCCGGGCGCCGACGGCAGCGGGTGGATGCGGTGGCCGGCGGTCATGCCTGCCCCTCCCGCAGCCGGCGCCAGGACGGCCAGACGAGGAACGCCTCCGCCTCGAGGGCGGCCAGCGACACCCGCGGCAGGTCGGCTGCGGTCGGGTAGAGCAGGTAGCGGCTGACCCACTCGGGCTGGAACTTCGCGTTGAAGCGGTAGAGGCTCTCGATCTGGAACCACCGCGACGCCACGATGAGCACCGAGCGGCGCAGCCGCAGCAGCGGTCCCGCGCCGAGGCGCTCGCCCCGCTCGAAGACGGAGCGGAAGGCCGCGAAGTTGAGCGAGACCCGCCGTACGCCCAAGCCGGGCGCCTGCTCCATGACCGCGCAGATGAGCAGCTCGGTCACTCCCGGGGCCGCGTCGCTGTCGCGCCTCATGAGGTCGAGCGACAGTCCGTCAGGGCCCCAGGGCACCAGCTGGAGGATCGCACGCACCCGGCCACCCTCCCACGCGGTGACCAGCACGGCGTCGGGATCGCGCGGGTCGGCGATCCGCCCGAGGGCCATGCTGAAGCCGCGCTCGGTCTCGGTGTCGCGCCAGGCGTTCGCGTCGGCCAGCACGGTCGCCCGCAGCTCGTCGTCGACGTCGCGCACCCGGTGGACCTGGGTCTCGTAGCCGTGTCGCCCGATGCGCGACACCATCTGGCGCACGTTGCGCATGGCCCGACCCGAGAGGCTGAAGTCGTCGGTATGGAGCACCGCCTCGTCACCGAGCTCGAGGGCGGCCAGGCCGGCCTCCCTGGCCCAGACCTCACCGGCCTCCTCGGAGCAGCCCAGCACGGCGACGGTCCAGGCGTGCTCGGCGGCGCGGGCGGTGTAGGCCCCGATGACCTCGGGCCAGGCCTCTCTGGGTCCGACCGGGTCGCCGCTGGCGAGCATCACCCCGCCGACGACCCGGTGGGCCACCGCGGCGCGCCCCGACGGTGCCCAGAGCAGGCTCTTGTCGGTGCGCAGGGCGAAGTACCCCAGCGAGTCACCGCCCCGGGCGAGCAACGGCCGCATCCGCGTCTCGTCGTCTGCGCTCAGTTGACCGCGGGGCTCCGGTGCGCGCAGCACGACGTACGCGATCGTGGCCAGGGTGAGCAGACCCAGGCCCGCGAGGGCGGTTCCGACCACGTCGGTCGTCCGCTCGGTCCGGAAGGTGACCGGACCGTCGAGCCCGAAGAGCCCCAGGACGGCCTCGCTCAGCGCGTCGAGCAGGGACGGGACGCCCGAGGCGTCACCGCGTGAGGCCGCATAGACCAGGCCGAGGCCGACGACGACGTCGGCGAGGAGGAGCGCGAGGAGCACCCTGATCGCTCGCCACCGGCTCTGCGGGTCGCTGGCGGCGCGGAAGTCTCCCCGTCGGAGCAGCAGCACCGTGAGCAGGGCCAGCGAGATGACGACCTGCAGGGGGCTGAAGCGCACCAGGGCGGCCAGGGTACTGACCGCCAGCAGGGCGACGACCGCCCGCCACGCCCGCCGCTTGCGCCGACGCAGGCCGTGACCCAGCGCCAGGAGGGTGACCCCGGTGAGCAGGGACGCCGCGACCGAGACGGTCACGACCCCGGGCATGACCTCGGCCACCGCCAGACGCGGCCGCTGCACCCTCGCGAGCGCGCCGAGCAGGTCGAGCAGCCCGACGGCGTACGTCAGGAGGCCGAGCAGACGCGGCGTACGGGCCCGCAGGTCGGTGTGGCTGGCGTGGCTCGCCGACCCTGCGGAGACGGCGGCCGAGTGGGCGCCCCTGCCGTCGCGGGAGCCGCCGCTCTCCGAGGAGGGGCTGACGGTGGAGCTGCGTGCGCTCAGGACCGGCCCCCACGCAGGAGCGACATGGCCTCGGCCCGGGTGGTGGGGTCGCGCAGCTGGCCGCGGACGGCCGACGTGATGGTGCGCGAGCCGGGCTTGCGCACCCCCCGCATCGACATGCACAGGTGCTCGCACTCGAGCACGACGATGACCCCCTGCACGTCGAGGTGGGTCACCAGGGCGTCAGCGATCTGGGTGGTGAGTCGTTCCTGCACCTGCGGGCGCCGCGCGAAGACGTCGACCAGCCGGGCGATCTTCGACAGCCCCGTCACGCGGCCGTCCTTGTCGGGGATGTAGCCGACGTGGGCGACCCCGTGGAAGGGGACGAGGTGGTGCTCGCAGGTGCTGTAGAGCTCGATGTCCCGCACGATGACCAGCTCGTCGTGGTCGATGGCGAAGGTCCGGCCGAGCACCTCCCCCGGGCTCTGGTCGAGCCCGGCGAAGGTCTCGGCGTAGGCCCTCGCCACCCGGTCGGGGGTGTCGCGCAAGCCTTCGCGGTCGGGGTCCTCCCCGACCGCGAACAGCAGCTCACGGACCGCCGCCGCAGCACGGTCGCGGTCGATCGGCACTGTGGGTCAGCGACCCTCGTGGGGGTCGATCTGACCGCCGTCGGGCACCTCGATCACCTGGGTGCGGGGTTCCTCGTCAGCCAGGGGGTGGGCCCCGGCGTTGGCGGCGGCGTCGATGCGCCGGCCCAGCTCGGCGTCGTTGCTGGCCGCCTCCGGGACCTGACCGTTCTTGACGAGGGACGTGTGCCCGTTGAGGGACCCGTTACCGTTCATCGCCGCCTGCTCGGCCGGGGTGAGCACCGGTGGACGGTCGCTGAGCAGGCGCGACTCGCTGGAGAGCCAGGTCGGGCGCAGCGGGCGCTTCGTGAGCTCGGTGAAGATCGCGGCCAGCTCCTTGGCGTTGAGCGTCTCCTTCTCGAGCAGGTCGAGCACGAGCTTGTCGAGCACGTCGCGGTTGTCGTTGATGACGTGCCAGGCCTCGTCGTGGGCGTTCTCGATGAGCTTGCGCACCTCCTCGTCGACGATGCCGGCGATCTCCTCGGAGTAGTCGCGCTGGTGGCCCATGTCGCGGCCGAGGAAGACCTCGCCCGAGCCGGCGCCGAGCTTGATCGCGCCGACCCGCTCCGACATGCCGTACTCCGTGACCATCTTGCGGGCCATGGACGTGGCCTTCTCGATGTCGTTGGCCGCGCCCGTCGTCGGGTCGTGGAAGACCATCTCCTCGGCCACGCGCCCGCCGAGGGCGAAGGCGAGCTGGTCGAGGATCTCGTTGCGGGTGGTGGAGTACTTGTCGTCCTGGGGCATGACCATCGTGTAGCCGAGGGCCCGCCCGCGGGGCAGGATGGTCACCTTCGTGACGGGGTCGGTGTGGTTCATCGCCGCGGCGACGATCGCGTGACCCCCCTCGTGGTAGGCCGTGATCTTGCGCTCCTTGGCCGACATGATGCGGGTGCGCTTCTGGGGGCCGGCGATGACGCGGTCGATGGCCTCGTCGAGCGCCCCGTCGTCGATGATCTTGCGGCTGCCGCGGGCGGTCAGGAGCGCGGCCTCGTTGAGCACGTTGGCCAGGTCGGCACCGGTGAAGCCGGGCGTACGACGCGCCACGGCCAGCAGGTCGACGTCGGACGCCATCGGCTTGCCCTGCGAGTGCACCTCGAGGATGCGGTGGCGGCCGAGCATGTCGGGGGCCTCGACGGCGATCTGACGGTCGAAACGGCCGGGACGCAGCAGGGCCGGGTCGAGGATGTCGGGACGGTTGGTCGCCGCGATGAGGATGACGTTGGTCTTGACGTCGAAGCCGTCCATCTCGACCAGCAGCTGGTTGAGGGTCTGCTCACGCTCGTCGTGCCCGCCGCCCATGCCGGCGCCACGGTGGCGACCGACGGCGTCGATCTCGTCGACGAAGACGATGGCCGGGGCGTTGGCCTTGGCCTGCTCGAAGAGGTCGCGCACGCGGGAGGCGCCCACACCGACGAACATCTCGACGAAGTCGGAGCCCGAGATGGAGTAGAAGGGCACCCCCGCCTCACCGGCGACGGCCCGGGCGAGCAGCGTCTTGCCGGTGCCCGGCTGGCCGTAGAGCAGCACACCCTTGGGGATCTTCGCCCCGACGGCGAGGAACTTCGCCGGCTCCTGGAGAAACTCCTTGATCTCGTGGAGCTCCTCGACCGCCTCGTCGCAGCCCGCGACGTCGGCGAAGGTGACCTTGGGGGTGTCCTTCGAGGCGAGCTTGGCCCGCGACTTGCCGAACTGCATGACCCGGTTGCCGCCGCCCTGCATCTGCCCCATGAGGAACCAGAAGAGGCCCAGGATGACGATGATCGGCAGGATGCTGAAGAGCAGCGAGCCGAACCAGCTGGGCTCGTCGATCTGGTCGGTGAAGCCGTTCTTGGGTGGCGTCTTGTTGAGGGCGTCGACCACCTCGGTGCCGCGGGCGTCGACGTAGTAGGCGTAGACCTTCGTGACGTTCTTCACGTCGGTGTCCGAGTAGGGCGCCGCCAGGGTCAGCTCCACCCGCTCGTTGTTGAGCAGCGTCGCGGTGTCGACCTTGCCCTCGCTGATGAGCGTCAGGGCCTTGGACGTGTCGATGCGCTGGTAGCCGTCGCCCGCGGAGACGTTGAAGGCGACGGCGATGGCGATGACGAGGACGAGGATCCACACGAAGGGTGTGCGGACGATGCGCTTGAGGTCCATGTAGTCCGGGGACTGGCCCCGACCTTCCGCTCGATGCTGCTGGGACTGATCATTCTCGCAGGTGAACGACGCACGGTCACCCTGTGTTCCGCGTCAGTCCGGTGCCGGAGCCCAACAGGGTCCGCCTGCGACCGTCCTGGGGCCGTCGTCAGGCCGTCGTCGCGTGATCAGGCCGTCGTCAGCCGTAGACGGCCGGTGACAGGGTGCCGACACAGCGCAGGTTGCGGAAGCGCTCGTCGTAGTCGAGGCCGTAGCCCACGACGAACTCGTCGGGCAGGTCGAACCCGACGTACTTGACGTCGATGGCGACCTTCGCGACCTCGGGTTTGCGCAGGAGCGCGCAGATCTCGACCGACGCCGGGTGACGGGACTGGAGGTTGGAACGGATCCAGCTGAGGGTCAGGCCCGAGTCGATGATGTCCTCGACGATCAGCACGTGGCGGCCCGAGATGTCACCGTCGAGGTCCTTCAGGATGCGCACGACACCCGAGCTCTTGGTGCCCGAGCCATAGGACGACACCGCCATCCAGTCCATGGGCACCGTGCCCGGCAGCGCCCGCATGAGGTCGGCCATGACCATCACCGCCCCCTTGAGCACCCCCACGAGCAGCAGGTCCTTGCCCTCGTAGTCGCGCCAGATGTCGGCGGCGAGCTCGTCGAGCCGGGCCAGGATCTGCTCCTGGGTGAGGAGCACCTCCTTGAGGTCGGCTCCCATGTCGGCGGCGTCCACAGCGACTCCTCGTCGTCGGGCAGGTGGGGCAGGTCGGGCAGGTGGGGTGCGGTGCGCCCTCATTCAACCCGACCGCGGTCCCGGTCGATGCCCAGGGGGTCGCGAAACCGCCCCGGGTTGACGCTCCGGGCCCGTGAGACTAGCTTTCTGGCTAACGCTATTAGCCAATGGAGGACGTCGTGCCCGATCACCTGGACATCGCTGGCCACACCATCGCGTACGACGTGAGTGGTGAGGGGCCGCTGGTCGTCCTGGCCCACGGGCTGGGTGACAGTCGGCACTCCTTCCGCTTCGTCGCCCCGGCCCTGACCGCGGCCGGATACCGGGTGGCCCGCGTCGACATCCGTGGTTGCGGCGACTCCAGCCTCGGCTGGGACGGTTACAGCCGCACCGACATCGCTGGCGACCTCGTCGCGCTCGTGCGCCACCTCGGGGGCCCGGCCGTCGTCATGGGCCAGTCGATCAGCGGCGGGGCAGCCACCATCGCCGCCGCCACGGCACCGGACCTGGTCACCGGGATCATCGAGCTGGCACCGTTCACCCGGGCCCAGTCGTTCGACCCCCTGGGCCTGGTGCGGGTCAAGCGCTTTCGCACCGGCTACACCCGGATGGCGCAGATCGTCGTCGCAGGCCGCCTCTCCAGCTGGACCAGGTACCTCGACGTGGCGATGCCCGTGAAACCGGCCGACTGGGACGCCGAGCTGGCGCGCATCCAGGCCAAGCTCAGCGAACCCGGGAGGATGAAGGTGCTGCAGGCCATGTGCGCGACGAAGCCGACCGACTCAGGCGCGCAGCTGGCCCACGTCACCTGCCCGGTCCTGGTCGTCGAAGGCAGCCTCGACCCCGACTGGGCCGACCCCCGCGCCGAGGGCGAGAAGATCATCGCCGACCTGCCACCGGGCCTCGGTGAGCTCGCGGTCATCGAGGGCGCGGGGCACTACCCCCACGTCCAGTCGCCGACGGAGGTGGTCGAGCTGACCCTGCCGTTCCTGGCCCGGACGCTGGGCAGTGCCTAGGTCAGGGCTCACTCCGGCGTCGGTCACCGAGGCCGGGGCCGTCCTCGTCGACGAGATCGGCTTCACCCGGCTCAGCATGGGCCTGGTCGCCGGGCGGCTGGGGGTCAAGACCCCCTCGCTCTACAAGCACGTCGCCAGTCAGGCCGACCTCGCCCACCGCATCGCCGTCCTGGCCATGGGCGAGCTCGCCGATGCCATCGGCGACGCCACGCAAGACCGGGCCGGCCGCGATGCCCTCGAGGCCGGGGCCGCGGCCATGCGGACCTACGTGCACGACCACCCCGGTCGGTATGCAGCGGGCAACGCCGCCACGCCGACCGGGTCGCACGACCCCCTCGTCCCCGCCGTCGAGCGGGTGCTCGTTGCGTGGGCGGGGATGCTGCACGGCTACGGACTGGACCCGGCCGAGCAGATCCACGCCCTGCGGATGCTGCGCAGCCTGCTGCACGGGTTCTCCACCCTCGAAGCCGAGGGTGGATTCCAGATCGACGCCTCCGTCGACGTCAGCTTCACCTGGGTGGTCGACTTCCTCGACCACGGGCTACGGGCGCACTCCGCACCCGACCTCCCCCAGCACGACGGCCCGAAGGACCACGAGCGACCGTGACCACCTCCGAGAACGCCGCCGACACCACCCCCGAGAACGCCCCCGAGAACGCCCCCGAGGAACCGGAGGCCTCGAGGGTGGAGCGTCACGCGAGCTGGGCCGAGCTCTTCTTCGACCTGGTGGCGGTGGCCGGTGTCGCCGCCCTGGCGCACGTGCTGGGCCCCGAGCCGAGCGCCCTGGCGCTCGGCCTCTATGCCGTGCTGTTCCTGAGCTTCTGGATGTCGTGGACGACCTTCATGCTCTACAGCAACGTCGCTGCCGGGCAGACCCGGGTGGTCCGCCTCCTGACCGGGATGTTCGGCCTCGGGGTGATGGCCGCGTCGGTGCCGGGCGTCGCCCACACGGTGCTCGAGCACGGCCACGACGCCCGGTCCTCGACCGTCTTCACGGTCGCCTACCTGGCCACCCGCGTCTACGGGGCCCAGTCGTGGCGCCGGGGGCAGGTGCTGGTCGACTTCCCCGTGGCGCAGTACTCGCTCGGGCTGCTGCCGTGGCTCGCCTCGATCTGGGTCGACCAGCCGTGGAAGCTCGTGCTCTGGGCCGTCGGCGTGGGGATCGACCTGCTGCTGATCCTCACCGTCTCCGGCAACCGGCTGCTCGCCCGGGCCCAGGCGCACCTCGCCGCGCGAGCCGGCACCGGTCGTCGCCCACGCTCCGGCCGGCGGCGTGGGGAGGGCCCCGTCCTGCGTCGGGTGGTGGTCGACCCGGGCCACCTCTCCGAGCGGCTCGGGCTCTTCGTCATCATCGTGCTCGGCGAGTCGGTGGTGCAGGTGGTCGACGCGGCCGCCGAGGCGCCGTACGACCTCGGTCTGCTGGCCACGGCCGTCCCGTCGTTCGTGCTGCTGGCAGGGATGTTCGTCCTGTCGGTCGTCTTCGGGCACGCCGGCCTGCCCCACCTCCGGGCCGGCCGCATCTCACCACGGGCCGCCCTGGGTCTGCACTGCCTCGTGACCGGCGTCGTCGCCACCGTCGCGGTGTCGCTCTCGTCGGTGGTCGAGCACGGCAGCGAGCCGATGCCCGACCACGGTCGGTGGCTGCTGTGCGGCGCGGTCGCGGCCTACTTCACCCTCGGCGTCGTCACCGGGGTCGCCAGCCGCAGCTCCGACTGGCAGAGGACGGTCTCGCGGGTCGTCACCGGCGTCGCGGTGCCGCTCCTGCTCGCCGTCTTCGCCACCGGCACCAGCGGCCGGTCCATCGTGGCCTACCTGGCCCTCGTCGTCGTCGCCCACCTCTACTTCGAACGGCGACTGGCGCCGGTCCGGGGCCACACCTGACCCACGTCCTCGTGCCGACGCCCGGCCAGTGCGGCTGACCCCTCAGGTCCTGAGAGCCGCCGTCGAGCTCAGGGTCACGAGGTCGTTCGACCGCGAGGCGTGCACGTGCCCGGGCAGCTGGAGCGGCCCCTGGCCGTGCCAGCAGGTGAGCAGGGCGTCGAGCGACTCGACGTGCGCCGCCGAGAGCTGCCCTGCTCCCGACCCGGCCTCGATCGCGAGGATCCGCCACAGGCGCGTGCGCAGCGCCCGGGGCACGGCGAGCATCGTGCTCACCGCCCACGGGGTCGACCCGATGGCCTCGCGCAGGCTGGCGGCCTCGTCCTCGAGGTGGTCGGCGTCCTCGCGGATCATCTCGGCGCTGCGGGCGAGGGCGGCGCGCACCCCGGGCCCGAGCTCACGCTCGAGCTCGCGCAGCAGGGCCCGGGCCCGCACCCGGGTGAAGCTGGTGTCCTCGTTGTGCGGGTCCTGCCAGGGCTCCACACCGTAGGCCGCGCACGCCGCCTCCGTCTCGTCCCTCGTCACCCCGATGAAGGGACGCACGAGCAGACCGCGACGACGCGGCATACCGGAGAGGGAGCGGGAGCCCGAGCCACGGGCGAGACCGAGCAGCACCTGCTCGGCCTGGTCGTCGCGGGTGTGCCCGAGCAGGATCGCCGCCGCGCCGTGGCGCTCGGCGGCCTCGTCGAGGGCCGACAGCCGGGCCAGGCGAGCCGCCTCCTCGGGGCCCCCGGAGCCGGACACGACCGTGATGCGCACGACCTCGACCTGCACCAGCCCCAGTGCACGGCAGTGCTCTGCCGCGGTGGCCGCGACCTGCGCCGATCCGGCCTGCAGGCCGTGGTCGACGACGACGCCGACGGCCTTGAGACCCGCGCGCTCGGCCTCGAAGGCGACCGCTGCCGCGAGCGCGAGCGAGTCGGGCCCGCCGCTGCAGCCGACGAGCACCGTACTCCCCACGGGGAGCAGGGCCAGCTCGGCGCGTACGGCGACCCGGGTCGCCGCGACGGCGGGCGCGGGCCCGCTCACGTCCCGACCGCCGGCTGCGGAGGGGACGAGGAGGACGGGGCCGGGAAGGACGAGGAGGACGGCGAGCCGGCTGGGCCGAGCGTGCGGCCGTGCACCCGCTCGACCCACTGGCGCGGCACCTCGATCTCGGCGGCCGTGGGGAGCGACTCGGGTGAGCTCCAGACGGCGTTGAAGCCCTCGAGGCCGACGTCGGCGACGACGGCGCGCACGAAGACGGCCCCGTCGCGGTACTGCCGCATCTTGGCCTCCATCCCGAGCAGCCGGCGCAGGACCTTGTCGAGGCCGGACACGCCGTTGCGGCGGCCCTGGAAGCGCTCGCGGATCTGGGCGACGGTGGGGATGACCTGCGGACCGACCTCGTCCATCATCACGTCGGCGTGACCCTCGAGCAGCGACATCACGGCGGTGATGCGCGAGACCTCGGCCCGCTGCTGGGGTGAGAGGAAGAGGTCGGCGAGACCCCGGCTGCCCGAACGGAAGGCCTCGGGCAGGCGCCGCGACAGCTCCTGCAGCCGATCCCTCAGCTCGTCGGGCGTCGGGGCGAGGTCGGTGGTGAGGGCTCGCGAGCTGTCGATGAGGTGCTGGCGCAGCCAGGGCACGGCCGTGAACTGCACCCGGTGCGTCTCTTCGTGCATGGCGACCCAGAGCCGGAAGTCGTGCGGGTCGACCCCGAGCTCGCGCTCGACCTGCACGAGGTTCGGGGCGACGAGCATCAGGCGCGGGGTCCCCTCGGGCGCGAGGTCGTACTGCCCGAGGACCTTGCTCGACATGAAGGCCATCAGCGCGCCGGCCTCGCCGCCGGTGACCTTGCCGCCGACGGCGGTCACGGCGTTCGCGGGGCCGGCGGGCGGGGTGCCGTCCTTGCTGCGGGTGCCCGCGGTGATCTTCTCGATGACCGGGCCCATGAGCGAGCGCATCGACTCGACGTTGGCGTCGATCCACCCGGGGCGGTCGACGACCACGGCTTCGGGTGCGTCGCCGGGGCTGACGAGCAACGAGGTCGCGGCGATGGGCTCACGGGCAGCGACAGCCACCGCACGCAGGGACGCCACGACGTCGGCGGCCTCGTCGCGGCTCACTCTGGGGCCGGGGCTGGCCAGACGTCGGCCGGTCGCCTTGGCGAACTCCCAGTCGACATAGGTCGACGCGCCGTCGGATCCACCGGCTCCCCCGGTGCCCCCGGTGCCCCCGGTGTCCACAGTGCCCCCGGTGTCTCCCGGGCCTCGTGGCGCGCTCCCGGCGTCGCTTCGCTTGCTCATCGGCGTGCCACCCTCCCGTCAGGGGCGCACGTGATCCTTCACGCCCTAGCTGCTGATCCTGCGCATCACCCCGACGCCCGAACCTTGCCACACCGCGAGTTCATCGGCACCCGCAGCGGGCGAGCACCGTTACAAAAGCGTCCAACGCGGCCCGCGCCCCCGTCGTTCCCGTGGAGGAGGGCACGTCGTTGGACACGAGGACGAAGGTGAGCACCCGGCCCGCAGCGGTCGTGACCGTGCCGGCCAGCCCGCTCACGCCGGTCAGCGTGCCGGTCTTGGCCCGCACGACCCCGCGGGCGGCAGCGGTGGCCTCGTCGTCGAACCGGCCCGACAGCGTGCCGTCGAGCCCGGCCACGGCGAGGTCGCCGATCGTGGCCCGCAGGCCCGGCGGGCCGCCCGGTCGGGCCGCCAGGGCCAGCACGTCCCCCGTCACCCGTACGGGGACCCGGCTGCCGCGGGAGAGCCCGCTGGCGTCGAGCAGCTGCACGCCGGTCACGTCGACGCCGAGGCGCTGGACCTGCTGGCGCACCCACGCGCCGACCGCTGCGAAGCTCGTGCCCGCCCCCGCCCGGGCTGCCGCCTGCCGG
This sequence comes from Actinomycetales bacterium, assembly GCA_038230235.1. Lineage (GTDB taxonomy): Bacteria > Actinomycetota > Actinomycetes > Actinomycetales > Dermatophilaceae > Lapillicoccus. Next base: position 4,183 of record JBBRNQ010000070.1, on the reverse strand, counting down.
GCCAGGGACTCGGTGAGCGCGTCGTCGGAGTCCTGCAGGGCGAGGACGAGCTGGGCGGCGACCGGGGCCGAGGTGACCGTCCCGAGCGTCCCCGCGCCAGCGGGCGCCACTGCCGGGGCGTCCTCCGCGCTCGCGCTCACCCCCGACGCCCGCAGCGCCGTGACGAAGGCAGCGAGCACCGAGGCTCCGGGGTCAGCCGGACCCGGGCGGCCGGGGAGCGCTCGCTGGGTCGACAGGCCGATCGCCGCGACGGCGCCGGTGATGCCGCTCGAGCGGTAGTCGGGCCCCCACGTGGGCGCGGTGGGTGGTCCCGCGGCATACCGGGCGTCGAGCGCCACCTCCACCGAGGTGACGCCGGAGGCTCGCAGCGCGGCAGCGGTCTGGGCCGCCAGGTCACCGAGCCCGGCCCGGCCGACGACCGCGTCAGGGGTGCCCCGCCCCGGTGCGAGCAGCGTGTCGCCCCCGGCCACGAGCACGACGCTGGAAGGCCCGGCACCGCGCACCGCGCGCGTGGTGAACGCCGTCGCCGGGGGGAAGGTCTGGTCGACGGCCGCCGCCGACAGCAGCTTGACCGTGGACGCCGGGATGAGGGGGACGTCGGGCTGGGCGTCGAGCAGGTGGGCGCCCGTGCTCCCGTCGCGGACGGTCACGCCGAGCCGGCCGAGCCGGCGGTCACCCAGCAGGGGCCCCAGGGCCGTCCGAAGCCCCGCCGACGTGGGGACCGGGGTGCCCGGGCCAGCGTTCGGTAAGGGCCCCTGGGCGAGGGCGACGCGCGGCTGGCGCACGGTCGCCGTCGGCAGCGGCGGCGGCGGGGCAGGCGCCGGTGGGGGGGCGAGGGTGAGGATCCCCGGCGTGATGTCGGCCACGTCGAGGGCGCCGTACGCGAGCACCAGCGCCACGGGGAGCGCCCACAGCGCCCGTCGGGCACGTCTGCTCGTCAACTCGCCTCAAACCCCCTTTTGGTGGGCAGGGCGTCATACGGGAGACTGGGCCCGGCCCGGTCGCCCGAGCCTAGGTCATCAGTCTGCGTGCCGTCCGGGGCGCGGCCCGTCGAACTCCCAAGGAGATTCGGACCATGCAGTTCTACATCACCGTCGAGATTCCCAAGGGGGCTCGCAACAAGTACGAGGTCGACCACGAGACCGGGCGGATCCGGCTCGACCGGCTCCTCTTCACCTCGATGACCTACCCCGCCGACTACGGCTACGTCGAGGACAGCCTCGGTGAGGACGGCGACCCGCTCGACGCCCTCATCCTGCTCGACGAGCCGACCTTCCCCGGTTGCCAGGTGCTCGCCCGACCGATCGGGATGTTCCACATGCGCGACGAGGCCGGTGGCGACGACAAGATCATCTGCGTCCCGGCGAACGACCCGCGGCAGCAGCACATCATGGAGCTCGACCACATCAGCGAGTTCGACCGCCTCGAGATCCAGCACTTCTTCGAGACCTACAAGGACCTCGAGCCCGGCAAGTCCGTCGAGGGCGCCCACTGGGCCGGCCGCGAGGGCGCCGAGAAGACAGTGCTCGAGTCGATCTCGCGGGCCCAGGAGTCGGGCCTCTCGACCGCCCGCTGGCCCGGTCCGACGCACCACTGACCCGACGCACCACTGAGCCGACGCACCACTGAGCCGGCTCCCGGACAGGTCACCGCAGTGAGCCGGCTCCCGGGCACTTGACGCTGGGCCGACCAGACCGCCCTCAGGCGGAGCAGGACCCCGTATGGAGCGTCAGGGACGGCCGCCGTACGGCAAGAGGTCGGACATGGAGTAGATCGACGCGTACTTCACGACGGTGCTCGGGTTCGGCGCGTGGATCATCATGCCGCCACCGATGTAGAGACCCACGTGGTGGCTGGTCTCGCCGGTGACGCCGTAGAAGACGAGGTCGCCCGGCTGCAGGGCGCTGATCGGCACGCGGGCCGTCTCGGAGTACTGGTAGCCCGTGTAGTGGGCCAGGCTCACTCCGGCCTGGGCCCACGCCATGAGGGTCAGCCCGGAGCAGTCGAACGAGCCCGGTCCGGAGGCGCCCCAGACGTAGGGCTTCCCGAGCTGGGCCCGGGCGTAGGCCAGCACCGCCGAGACGCCACCGGAGGGTGCCGGGGCTGGTGGGCGGGACGTCGGCCCGGTGACCACGGGCGGTGTGCGCGTGCCCCCGCTCGAGCCGGTGGTGCTCCTGCTGGGCTGCTGGGCCGCCCGCGCCGCCTGGGCGGCGGCGCGCGCTGCCGCCTGGGCGGCGTCCCGCTCCCGGGAGGTGCGGGCCGACCGCTCGGCGGCGGCTGCGGCGGCCTGCTGGGCAGCCGCGTCAGCCGCGGCCTGGCGGGCGCGGGCCGCGGCCCGAGCCAGCGCGGCACGGCGGTTGGCCTCTTCCCGGCGACGCTGCTCCTGCGCGGCCAGTCCGGCCTGCCGCTGCTGCTCCAGACCGACCGACGTCTTCTGCAGGAGCGCGAGCTGCGCCGTCAGCTGACGGTCCTGGATCTCGAGACGGGCCGCCGTGGTGCGGGCGACGTCTGCGTCGTGCCGGGCCCGGTCCGCGGCTGCTGCGGCGGCCGTGGCCGCCACCGCACGACGCTGCTCCGCCTCGGCGGCCTGCTGGCGGGCGCCGACGGCGAGGTGGCTGCTGGCTCCGGCCTCCTCGACGAGGCGGGCCCGCTCGCTGCCGACGGCGTCGACGCCGGCCGCCCGGTCGAGGACCGCCTGCGGGCCGCCACCGCCGAAGAAGACGTCGAGCTGGCTCACGTCGCCGCCACCACTCTGGTAGACCTCGGCCGCCAGCCGGGACAGGTCGAGGGCAGCGTCGTCGGCCGCCTTCTGGGCGCTGGTTGCGGCCTTCGCCGCTGCCGCTGCCTGCGCGGTCGCGGCATCGAGGGCGAGGCGCGCGCCCGAGGCTGCCTCCATCGCGTCGGCCGCGTTCTGGCTGAGCTCGGCCACGGCGTCCCGTGAGGCGGCGAGCTGCCGGTCGATCGTCGCGACCTGGGCCGCTGCGCCGCCGACCGCCGCCTTGGCCGCGGCGACCTGGTCGGCCGACGGGAAGACCGGCGCCGGCGGCTCGGCCCGCGCCATCGGGCCGACGAGACCGCCGACGGTCACGGTGACCACGAGGCCGCCGGTGATCGAGGCCACGAGGACACGACGCGCCCGGGCGACTCGACTGCCGCCAGCCGGTGGGGGGCTGGGGGGCAGGTGACGCTGCGTCGGGGTCACGTCGCCGGGGTCCTTCGTCTCGCGGGGAGGTGCTCGGGCTGGTGCAGTGGGCGGGTCGCGATGAGTCGGTGGAAAGCCCACCTGACCTCAGGCACCGTGACGAGACTAGAACCCATTCGTCACACGAGAAACACCTGTGACTCCAATCCCGTTGGAAACACAGGGCTTTGGGAAATGACACGCGTGTTGTTCAGAGAATGACACGGCTGTGTTTCCGCAGGTAGGCCGCCTAATTCGGACGGCTGTGCTACCCAGGTCACGGTAAGGTAACGATAACGACAAATCGGACGGACGAAGCGGCCCATTCGCCGCCCGTCCCCCCTGGTCAGGGCGTGACGAGCACGGCGTACGTCGTGGCGAGGGAGACCAGGAACGCCGCCGCCGCCCACCCGACCACCAGACGCACCGACCAGCTGGTCGCCTCCGGCTGGCTGGACGGCGCCACGGCCGCCGGGGCCGCGGCCGCCGGGGCCGCCGGTGGCGCAGGGCTCTCGAGCAGCAGGGCCCCGTGCGTCACCGCCTCCAGCTGTGCGGCCAGGTCACGGGCGCTCGCGGGTCGCCCACCGGGGTCGACGCTCAGCGCGCGGGCCAGCAGGAAGGGCGGCCGTGCGGTGAGCAGGGCGTGGGTGACCGCCGCCACCGCATTCACATCGGCGCGGGCATCGAAGTCCGGCAACCTGCTGAGCCGTGACGACTTCTCCGCCGCCGGCTGGGACACGAGCAGCCTCGACATCCAGGTGGCACCGGGTGAGGGCCAGGACCTCGTCGGATACTGCCAGCAGTCCGACCGCGGGCGCCTCCCCGGAGCGGGTGCCCCGTCCGCGGCAACTACACGGGTCGCTTCACCAGCGCCAGCGAGGTGGCGGCGACCTTCCACACGCCGCAGGAGGCCGACGCGGCCTACGAGACCGTGCGCGGGTGGCTGTGGGACTGCCGTACGGGGGCGTACAGCCCGTCCGCCGCGCCGGCCACCATCGGTCC
>JBBRNQ010000069.1:0-23345 GCA_038230235.1 Actinomycetales bacterium | reverse complement strand
GCCCCCCATCCCTCGCCGACGAGCCCGAAGGCGGTCGTGGGCTCCCAGACGGCGACGACGTCGAGCGTGCTGCCGGTCGCCTCGGCGATGAAGTGCGCCCAGCGCAGCGCCGCCAGGCTGGGCCCGGATCCGTCGACACCGACGACGACCTGGTCTGCCTCCGCCGGGGTTCTCATGCCGGCACCGGTACTGGCTGGATCGGCTGGGACGACAGGGACGGCAGGGACGGCAGGGAGGGCAGGGTCGGCGGGGATGCTGTCGTCGACATGAGGGGCTCCTCGAGGAGATGACATGCACTCGGCCCGACGGGGAGCAGTGGTGCTCCGGGACTCGGCGGCGGACGGCCGGGCCCCTCCGGGGTGGCTGTGGTCTCAGCAGTGTCACGCTACGACGCGGTGCGGCACCCACCCGGGACCAACGTCACCCGATCGCGGGCGCCGTCGCCCGCACAGGTCCTGCAGGAGCCCCTCGGCGGCGGAGAACACGTCCTGCCCGTTTCGGGCCGCCAGGGCGACCAGCTCGGCCACGGCCTCGGTCGGTGTGCGTCCGCGAGCGAGCAGCACCCCGAGGGCCTGGTCGTTGACGGACTCGCGGCCCAGGGCCCCGGCTGCGCCCTCCGTCGCCAGGGCGAGGGTCAGGTGCTCGTCGATCTCCACCGCGCCGAGCTCGACGCCCTGGAGCCACGCCAGGTCGGCGGCGAGGTCGACGAAGGCGCCCGGGGCCGATGCGTAGAGCACGATCTGCACCCGGGGCAGCCCGGGGGCAGACCCCGCCGATTGCGGCGATCCCGCCGATTCCGCCGATCCCGCCGACAGGGTGAGCGGGGTCGGGAGCAGCGGCAGCAGCAGCGAGGCGGCGATCACGACGTCGACGTCCCCCAGCGCGGCGTCCCCATCGAGGAAGGTCATCACGACGGGGTCGCCGTCCGTGGACGACGAGGATCCTGACCCGTCCAGCAGCAGCGACAGCCCGAGGTACGACGCCACGGTGGTGGTGGCGCTCTCCGCGAGAGCCTCCACGGCCTGGGTCAGGTCGTCGGGGGTCTCGAGGGCCCGTGACAGCGACGCCAGCTCACGGGCCAGCTCTCCGTCCAGCCTCACGTGGTCGCCCGTACCAGCGCTCCCGAGCGCGGGGTCGACTGGCCCGGTCCTGAGGAGGCAGACCGCCGTCCCCAGCGAGAGCCGGTGAGCAGAGGTCAGGACCCGTGCAGGGGAGGGCTCTCACCGTCACCGTACGGCATCCGTCGCACGTCGACCGACGGCTCAGCCGTCGGTGTGGCGGGCCCGCGCCCGTCCGACGGCCTCGGCCACCAGCCGCTCGGCGACGTCGGTGATCTTCGTGTGCTCGTGCTGGCTGATCTCGCGCAGCCGAGCGAACGCCTCGTCGCTGGTGCCGCCCTGACGCGCCCGCAGGATCCCGATGGCCTGGTCGATGACCGGGCGGCTCGCCAGGGCGCTCTGGAGCTGGGCGGTCAGTGCCTGGGCCTGCGCCAGGACCCGGGCGTTGTGCACCGCGACGGCCGCTGCGCGGGCGAAGGTCTCACCGATGTCGACGGCGATCTCGTCGAAGACGTCCTTGGCCCGGGCGTAGACGTTGATCGCTCCCACGACCTGGCCCGGGAGCAGCAGGGGCAGCGACAGGGCGCTGTTGATGCCGAGGCGACCCACGCGAGGGCCGAAGTGGGGCCACATCTTCTCCCCACCCAGAGAGCCCGACCGCACCGTGCGCCTCTCGTCGGCCGCAGTGATGCAGGGGCCCTCGTCGAGGGTGACGTACTGGATCTGGTCGATCTCGGAGACGAAGGGGTGGCTCGCAGCGAGGGCCTCGACGCGGTTCTCGGACCGGTCGAGCCGCAACAGGGTCACGCCTGCCCCGTCGGCGCCGGGGATCGCGTGGGCCGCGAAGGTCGCCACCTGCTTGAGCATGCCGTCCAGCCCCGTCGCCCCGCTGACCAGCCCCGCGAGGTCGGCCAGACTCGTCGCGAGGTCGTCGTCGTCACGCACCCGCTGAGCGCGCTCGGGATCGGCGGAGGAATCGTCATCGGCACGGTCGTGCGTCATGGAGGGGCTCCTCAAACCTCGGACGGACGGCGCGAGCCCCTCTTGGCGCTTGCAGACGCGTCCACCTCCGAGAGTAACCCCATGACGGCAGCGCCCCGGCCGCACCGGGACCTTCGGCCCTTCCTGGCGTCGTACGGCGGCAGGAGGGTCAGGACGCGGACTGTCCCACCCGCACCACCTACGAATCACGAAGGACCACCATGAAGGTCGCCGTCCACACCGACAGCCACATCAGCGGACACGAGGCGCTGACCGCGAGGGTGTCGTCCGAGGTCGAGACGGTCCTCGCGCCGTACGGCGCGAGGTTGACCCTCGTGGAGGTGCACCTCGCTGACGAGAGCGGTGGTCGTGACACCCAGCACGACCTCAGCTGCTTCCTGGAGGGGTTCGTCGAGGGGCAGTCTCCCGTCGTGGCCACCCACCACGCCGACACCGTCGACAACGCCGTCAGCGGCGCTGCTCACAAGCTCGAGCACGTGCTGGAGAGCCGACTCGGGCGCGCCAGCAGCCAGACGGCGCGCCGGCATGCCTGACGAGGTCGAGGGGGAGGCGCCCCCCACCCTCCGCCTGCTCAGCGAGGTGGGCGAGACGGTCGACCACCGCGAGAACGACGTACGGGGTCTGCGGGTCGTCGACGAGAGCGGCGAGCCGGTCGGCCGCGTCGCCGACCTCGTGGTCGACGACGTGGAGAAGACCGTGCACTTCCTGCTCGTCGAGCACGGAGGGCTCGGGGGCCTCGGGGCGAAGCACACCTACGTGCCGATCGAGGCGGTCAGCCGGGTCGACGACGGCGAGGTGCACATCAGCCTGCGCCGGGAGGTCGTGCTGGACGCCCCCGCCTACGCCCCGGATCTCGTCGACGACCGCCAGTACCACCAGAGCATCTACTACCACTTCGGCTACTCACCATTCCTCGGAAAAGACTTCCGCTACGCACAGGTACCGTACGTTCGATAAGCGAGGTACCCTTTGTTTTGTTGGTACCTCAGCAGGTCCGGAAAAGGCTCGGCCGTCCGCCGTCGCGCCCAGGAGCAGTCGCTCCGAGCCGGACACCCGGTGATCATCTGTCGTCAGGATCACCACCATGCACCCTCCCAGCGTCTCCCGCTCGGTGCTCCACGGAGCGCTTCCCCACCTCCCGTGGCGGCGCCAGGCGACGGCCCGGTTCGCTGCGGCACCGGCCACCTCGTCGGCCCTCCTGAGTCCCACGGCGAGAGATCTGCAGCCGGGTCCCCTCCCTGTCGTGGTCGGCGACGTCTTCCTCAGCTTCGAGGACTGGATGGACGGCCAGGGCCTGCGCTCCGACTGACCTCACTGCGTCACCGACCCCACGACGGTCGGATCCGGCAGGTCAGTACAGCTCAGCAGGTCAGTGCATCAGCAGGTCGGTGCAGGCAGGCCTAGGCGCCGGACAACGCCCAGTACGACGCCCCGCTCGAGGTCGCGTTCGTCGAGCCGACAGCTGTGGGAGCGCCAGAGGGCCTGCTGGCCCGGCCCACGGACGGCAGCCGCTCGACCCGGATCTGGCACGGGACGCAGGACCCGAGGGCGAGGGGACCACGGGGGCTCACCACCGACAGCACGACCCGCACCAGTGAGGTGGCCCCGATCGCGGTCGTCCCGAGCACCCGGCACGCCGGGCCCAGCCTCGCGACCAGCGGCTCGTCTTCGGACGCGAGCACGGCCAGGAGGTGCCGGGCGCCGAGGCCGGCGACCACGTCGAACACGGCGGCGAGGAAGCCCAGGCGGTCGGGGGTGGGCACCGCCGACCCGATGCACACGTTCGCGAACGCCTCGCCGGGGCGGGTGACGGTGAGCGCCGCCCACGTCAGCGGGCGTCCGGGCCGCTGGGCGACCAGCCGGACGACGTCCGAGGTGGGGCGGGGCAGGGTGTCGTGCGTCACCACAGGGCTCATGAGTCGATGGTCCCGTCGGATCGCGCCGGCGGAGGGTGACCTACGTCCCCACGTCGGGGGGAGGCGGTCGCGGCCGGACCGGGGAGGCCACGCAGGAGAAACCGGGTCGCCTGTGTCGGTGGGCGCTCCTACAGTGAGAGGGCCATGCAGGACTTTCCGCCCCACATCCGGGCTTACCTCGACCCATCCTCCGCCCCCTCGGCAGACCACCCCGCAGCACCGGACCGTGCGCACGACCCGTCGGCCGCACCCGACACCCCCGCCACCCGTAGCCCGGCAGCCTTCCTCGCGTGGATGGCCCGCCTGCAGGGCGGGCTCTTCCTCGTTGGGCTCGCGGTCGCGCTGGTCTGGATGGTGCCGCAGGCGCTGGGGCCCTGGCTGGTGGGCAAGGCCATCGACTCCGGCATCGCGGCGGGCGATCCGGGGGGCGCGACCCGCTGGGTGGTCGTCCTCGCCGTGGTGACGCTCGTCGGTGGGGCGAGCGGGGTCGTCTACCACACGCTCATCGTGCGGCAGTGGCTCGTCGCGCTCTACGGCACCACCCTGCTCGTCACCCGCAAGACCCTCCAGCTCGGTCACGTCTCGTCGCGCCGCACCCCCACGGGTGAGGTGCTCTCGGTCTCCGGTAGTGACAGCGACCAGTTCGGGGCCTTCTTCGAGGTCAGCTCCCGGGCCTTCAGCCAGCTCGTGGCCTACCTCGCCGTCGCCGGCATCGTCCTCGCCACCTCGGTGCGGCTGGGGCTGCTCGTGCTGCTGGCGGCCCCGCTGCTGGTCCTGCTCGGCGCCCCGCTGCTGCGCCCGATGCAGCACTGGCAGCAGGTCGAGCGCACCCGTGCCTCCGACCTCACCTCGCAGGCCACCGACATCGTCGCCGGCCTGCGCATCCTGCGGGGCATCGGCGGGGAGGGCACCTTCGGCGACGGCTACGCCCGTCAGTCCCAGTCCGTACGACGTGCCGGCGTGGCTGCCGGCTGGTGGCAGGCCGGCGTCGACGCGGTCGGCGTTCTCCTCTCGGGGGGCTTCGTCGTCGCCCTGATGGTGCTGGGCACCCGCGAGGTGGTGGCCGGACGACTGACCGTCGGACAGCTCGTGAGCTTCCTCGGCTACGGTCTCTTCCTCATCCAGCCGATGCGCACCTTCGTCGAGTTCGCCCAGAAGTGGACGCGCACGATGGTCTCGGCCCGCAAGGCCGTCGTGGTCCTCGGGCAGCAGTCACCGTGGCAGGAACCGGGCTCGCCGCGAGACCTGCCCCCGGGCGGTGACCTGGTCGACGAGGCCTCGGGGCTGGTCGTGGCGCCCGGGCGTCTGGTCATGGTGGTGTGCGCCGACCCCGATGTCTCCGCGGCCCTGGCCGACCGGCTGGGGCGGTATCTCGTGCGTGACGTCGACGCCCGGGTCGGCCACGACGTGCCCGAGGGGCTGTCTCGTCGGGCCGCCCGTGACGAGCGGGGAAGACGAGACCGGGCCCGCGGTGAGCAGGTGCAGCGCGACGAGGCGCGCGCGCAAGGACGATGGGGGGTGAGCGTGGGCGGCGTCGACCTCGCGCAGGTCAGGCTCGCCGACGTCCGACGCCACGTCCTGGTCAGCGACGCCTCGCCCCACACCTTCGCCGGAACCCTGCGTGAGGGGATCGACCCGCACGGACGACTCACCCGTGAGCAGGCCGAGCAGGTGCTCTTCACGGCCGCCGCCGACGACCTCTTCGCCGCCCTCCCCGGTGGCTGGCAGGGGGAGATCGACGAGCGCGGACGCGGGCTCTCCGGTGGCCAGCGCCAGCGGCTGGTGCTGGCCCGCGCCCTCGCCGTCGATCCCGAGGTGCTCGTCCTCGTCGAGCCCACCTCGGCGGTGGACGCCCACACCGAGGCCCGTATCGCCACCCGTCTCGGCCCGCACCGCGTCGGTCGCACCACCGTGGTGATGACCGCCTCCCCGTTGCTGCTGCACCACGCCGACGAGGTCGTCCTCCTCGGTGACGACGGCGTCGTCGCGCGGCGGGGGACCCACGACGACCTGATGGCGAGGAGCCCGGCCTACCGGTCGGTCGTCGTCCGAGGTGACGACGACGACGCTGATCGCCAGCCCGGTGCCGCCGACGACGCACGCGGTGACGACGACGACCCCGAGCGCCGGCCGGGCGCCGCCGACGACGCACGCGGTGACGGCGACCTCGAGCCAGACCACGACGGGGACGACGATCACGACGGCGGCCAGGTGCCCGGGCGCAGGGTCGGGGTGTGGTCGTGACGACGCGCTCGCCCCTGCCCCCCGACCTCGCGGCCGAGTCGCTGCGCACCTGGGACACCGGGCCGGTCCTGCCCGCCGTCCCCCCGCAGCTCGAGCCCCCGCGCGGTGCCCCGGCCCGCGAGCGCCTCGACGCGCTCCGAGTCCGACACGCGTTGCGGGAGCAGCGGGCCCGCGACTTCGTGGCCGAGTCGATGAACCCGCGCAAGGGTCTGCCCGTTGCTCCGGCCCGGGCCGTCATCGCCTTCCTCGCCGGGCTGCTGCGCGACCGTCGGGGGGCGGTGGCGCTGGTCCTCGTCGGCAACGCCCTGGCCGCGGTCTGCGCGCTGCTGGTGCCCCGGCTGCTCGGCGGGCTCGTCGACACCACGGTCACCGGGCTGCGCACCGGGTCGGGCGACGCCACCCTCGCGGCCGCCACCTCGACCGCCGTGGTCGTGGCCGCCCTGGTCGTCGCCCAGTCGGTGCTCACCCTGCTCGCCACCGGGTTCAGCGGCGTGCTGGGGCAGGGGCTGCTGGCCGCGGCCCGTGAGCACGTCGTACGGGCGATCCTGCGGCTGCCCCTCTCCCGGGTGGAGGCGGCGTCATCGGGTGACCTCGTCACGAGGGTGACCCGTGACGTCGGCACGATGAGCGACAGCGTGCGATGGGCACTGCCACAGACGGTGGTCGCCGGGACGACCGTCGCGCTCACCCTCGTGGCGATGGTGACCAGCTCGTGGTTGCTGTCGCTGCCGTCACTGGTGCTGATGTCGTTGTCGCTCATCGCGATCCGGCGCTACCTCGTGCGCGCCCCGCGGGGTTACCTCACCGAGGGTGGCACCTACTCGCGGATCAACTCGACGCTCACCGAGACCGTCGAGGGGGCCCGCACCGTCGAGGCGCTGGGCCTGCAGGGCGCCCGGCTGCGGCGGGGTGAGGACGACATCGCGGTCTCGTCGCAGGCCGAGCGCTACACGATGACGCTGCGCAACCTGATGTTCGCCGTGATGGACCTCGCTTTCAGCCTGCCCCGGGGGCTCGTGCTCGTCATCGGGGCCGTGGGCGTGCCCGCCGGGTGGGTGACGGTCGGGCAGGTGACCACGGCCGTCCTCTACGTCGAGGCGCTGTGGGGGCCGTTCGACCTGCTCGTCCACACCGTCGACCGGGTGCAGGTCGGGGTGGCGTCGACGACGAGGCTGCTGGGGATCGCCACGGTGCCGCCCGACCGCACCGAGGGCCCCGACCGGCCCGACGGGGCCCGGCTCGTGGGGGAGGACCTGCGCTACGCCTACCGACCCGGCGTCGACGTGCTGCACGGCATCGACCTTGTGCTCAAGCCGGGCGAGCGGCTCGCCGTCGTCGGTCCCAGCGGCTCGGGCAAGTCCACCCTGGGGCGGCTGCTGGCCGGCATTCACGGGCCCCGCACCGGGTCGGTCACCGTGGGCGGGGTCGAGCTGACGGCGCTGCCGCTCGAGACGTTGCGCGCCGAGGTGGCCCTGGTCACCCAGGAGCACCACGTCTTCATCGGGAGCCTGCGCGACAACGTCGCACTGGCCCGCTCCGACAGCGACGACGCCCAGGTCACGGCGGCGCTGCGAGCCGTCGGGGCCATCGACTGGGTCGACGGCCTCGCCGACGGGTTGACGACCAGGCTCGGCTCCGGTGGGCTCGAGCTGACCCCGGCCCGCGCCCAGCAGGTGGCGCTCGCCCGGCTGGTGCTCGCCGACCCGCACACGATCGTGCTCGACGAGGCGACCTCGCTGATCGACCCGCGCACGGCACGTCACCTCGAGGGGTCGATCAACGCCCTGCTCACCGACCGCACCGTGGTCGCCATCGCCCACCGGCTCCATACCGCCCACGACGCCGACCGCATCGCCGTCGTCATCGACGGGGTCGTCGCCGAGCTCGGCAGCCACGACGACCTCGTCGCCCAGGACGGCGAGTACGCCGCCCTGTGGCAGGCCTGGACCTCGTAGTCCGCTCCTGGGTAGCCAAAGAATCACCCCTCGGCCGACCAGGGGGGTGAGTCTCTGGCTACCCAGCGTGACCCTCCTGGGTAGCCGGAGAATCACCTCTCGGCCGACCGGGGGGGTGAGTCTCTGGCTACCCAGGGGCCGGTGCTACTTCCCGGTGGTGCCTGCGGGGGGGACCGTCAGCGGGTCGTCGTTCTTGATCATGGCGAAGAGGGCGAGGGCCCGCGGGGTGTCCCACTTGACCGCCAGACCCGCGTTCGGGGTCTGGTAGCCCGGGTCCGAGACCGGCACGACGAGCGACAGCGTGTCGCCGCCGTCGACCCCGCGCAGCGTCTGCAGCACCCGGGCGGCGTCGGTGAGCTGGGTGTCCTTGCCGACCACCAGGCCGGACGCCGCCGAGTCGGCGAACCCCTTGTAGCGCCACGGGAGGAGCACGGTCGAGGGCGTGACCGCCTTCTTCATGATGGCCCCCAGGAACTGCCGCTGACGCTCGGCCCGGCCGATGTCGCCGCGGGGGTCGGACTTGCGAGCCCGTACGTAGCCGAGTGCGGTGGGGCCGTCGAGGGTCTGGCAGCCCTTCTTGAGGTTGATCGCCGCGTCCTTGTCGTCCATGTCGAACGGGACGCACACGTCGACCCCCCCGAGGCTGTCGACCACCCCGGCGAAACCACCGAAACCGATCTCGACGTAGCCGTCGACGTGGATGCCGGTCACCTGCTCGACCGTCTGCTCGAGGAGCTTCGGGCCGCCGAAGGCGAAGGCGGCGTTGATCTTGTTGCTGCTGTGCCCGGGGATCGGCACGTAGGAGTCCCGGGGGATGGAGATCAGTGCGGACTTCCCACCGCCCTGCGGCACGTGCACCAGGATGATCGAGTCGGTGCGCTGCCCCTCTACGTTGCCCCCGGCGTTGAGGGCAGCGGCCTGCTCGGGGGTCAGACCTCCTCGGCCGTCGGAGCCGACGAGGAGGTAGTTGTAGCCGGCGGTGTCGACCGGTCGGTCGCCCGGAGGTGTGTCGTCCGCCCGGGTGACGTGGCTCCACGCGTTGACCGGGACCCAGATCATGAAAGCGACCCACGCGATCACCAGCAGGAGCACGACCAGCACGACCGCCCGCCCCCGCCGGCGCCGTCGAGAGGCGGGGCGACCGGGCAGCCGGTCGCCGGGCCCACCGGGACCCTCGGGCCCACCCCGTCGTACGGGGCCACGCGGCTGGGCCGGCTGGGGGCGCGCGGTGGGACCGTACGACGCGGTGGGACCGTACGACGCGGAGGGGCCAGACGAGGTGGAGGGGCCGTACGAGGTGGAGGGGCCGTACGAGGTGGAGGGGCCAGACGAGTCGGACGTGCCAGACGAGGCGGAGGGGCCAGGGGTGGACGGAGCCGAGGCGTAGGGGGGTGGGCCCGAAGGGGACCTCCGAGACGGTGCGACAACGGGCTCGGCGCGGGTGGAGGGGCCGCTCACCGGTCCCTGATAGCCGTCGTCCTCGGGGTAGAGCGTGCCCGCGGGCGCCCGTCGGAGCGCCCGGCGGGCGTCGGTCCGACGGGGGGAGGCGGGTGGACGGCCGCGCCGTCTGGTGTCGACGACGACGGCGTCATCCGCTCGGGGACGGCGCGCCGACGAGGGGAGGTCGTCGTCCCTCTCCCGCTCATGGGGGGTGGGACGGGCCTCGTCGGGGCCTCGGTCGCGGCTGCTCACGGGCGATCGGGTTCCTTCGTCGTCGACGGGTGGGCAATCCCGCCATGGTGCCACGTCCAGCCGTGAGCGTCTGTCGGACGGGCCGTCACGGCCCTGCCCGGCGTCCCGCTAGAGTCCCCGACATGGACAAAGTAGTTCCGAATGTCGCGGCCGCCCTCGACGGGCTCGTCGACGGCTCATCCCTGTCCGTCGGTGGCTTCGGCCTGTGCGGCGTGCCCAACGTGCTGATCGCCGGCGTGCTCGAGTCGGGGGTGAGCGACCTCGAGGTGATCTCCAACAACTGTGGCGTCGACGACTGGGGTCTGGGGATCCTGCTGATGGCCAAGCGGATCCGCCGGATGGTGTCGTCGTACGTCGGGGAGAACAAGGAGTTCGCCCGGCAGTACCTCACGGGCGAGCTCGAGGTCGAGCTGTGCCCCCAGGGCACCCTGGCCGAGAGGATGCGAGCGGGCGGCTCGGGCATCCCGGCCTTCTTCACCCCCACCGGAGCCGGCACCCAGGTGGCCGAGGGGGGCATGCCGTGGCGGTATGCCGCCGACGGCTCTGTCGCGATCGCGTCACCGCCGAAGGAGACCCGCGAGGTCGAGTGGATGGGGGAGTCCCGCACCGTCGTGCTCGAGCACGCGATCGTCGCGGACTTCGGCCTGGTGCGGGCTTGGAAGGGTGACCGCCACGGCAACCTCGTCTTCCACAGCTCGGCCCGCAACTTCAACCCGCCGGCCGCGATGGCCGGACGCCTGACGGTCGCCGAGGTCGAGCACCTCGTCGAGCCCGGTGAGATCGCACCCGACGACGTGCACCTGCCCGGCGTCTACGTCCAGCGGGTGCTCGCGCTGACGCCGGAGCAGGCGCAGGACAAGCGCATCGAGAAGCGCACCGTGACGACGGCACCCGGCGCTGGTGCCGGTGCCGGTGAGGAGGTCTGATCATGGCGCTCACACGAGAGCAGATGGCGGCCCGGGCGGCGGCCGAGCTGCACGACGGCGACTACGTCAACCTGGGCATCGGGTTGCCGACGATGGTGCCCAACTACGTGCCCGACGACGTCGAGATCGTGCTGCAGTCGGAGAACGGCCTGCTGGGTGTGGGGGCCTATCCCGCCGACGACGACGTCGACCCCGACCTCATCAACGCCGGCAAGGAGACGGTGACCCTGCGCCGCGGTGCCTCGGTCTTCGACTCCGCGATGTCGTTCGGGATGATCCGCAGCGGCAAGGTGGACGCGGCCATCCTCGGCGCCATGCAGGTCTCGGCCGCGGGAGACATCTCCAACTGGATGATTCCCGGGAAGATGGTGAAGGGGATGGGAGGGGCGATGGACCTCGTGCACGGAGCCCGCCACGTCATCGTCCTCATGGAGCACGTCGCTCGCGACGGGTCGCACAAGATCCTCGACGAGTGCACCCTCCCCTACACCGGTCGCGCGGTGGTCAACCGCATCATCACCGACCTCGCGGTGCTCGACGTGACCGCCGACGGCCTCGTGCTGCGAGAGCTGGCACCCGGGGTCGACGAGCGCGAGGTGCGCGAGAAGACCGGGCCCGACTTCACCGTCGACCTGGCCTGACCCGGGCCCGCCCGACCGGCCACAGACGCCGGCGGGCCGTCGGGGCAAGCGTGAGCGGGCCGTCGGGGCACGCGTCAGTGGGCGACCACGTGGGGGTTTACGGGCGCGCGTCGACGGTGACCCCTTCCGAGGCACTGCGGGCGCCCTGGTCAGCGACCCCACCGCGCACCAGCACCACGGATCCGTCCGCAGCCCAGGCCGACAGGACGAGGGGCAGCACCTCGTGGAGAGGGCCGTCGACGAGCACCCGCGGGCGGGCACCCCACTGCGCCACCGGCCTGACCAGGGCCCCGTGAGGGGTGGTCGTGTCGTCGACGACCAGGCCCGGCTCGTCGGGCTCGGCGACGTCCCAGGGGTCGAAGACGTCGCCGTACGTCGCGAGCTCGCGGGCCTCGTCGAGTGCACCAGCCGGGGTGTCGGGGTGGCTGCGCGACAGCATCGGCAGTGACACGAGCACCGACGGGCCCTGCGCCACCGCGACGACGTCGACCTGGTCGGAGACCACGACGTCGCAGTCCCGGGCCACGGCGGCCGCGTCTCCGCCGGGGGCGAGTCGCACGGTGGCGCCGACGCTCCATACGGCCAGAGCCCAGTAGACCGCGCGCCAGTGCGTCGGGAGGGCCAGCAGCACGCTCGTCCCGCGACCGGCGTCGAGCTCGTCCTGCAGGCAGTTGCCCGCCTTGGCGACCCAGTTGCCCAGGACCCTCGCGGAGAGCTCGATGCGCTCTCCGGAGCTCGGGCCGGGGGCGTCGTCGTACGACGTGAGGCGCGGCCGCGTGCTGTCTGCGCGCAGCATGGAGGCCAGGAGACCGGGGGGCAGTGCGGGACGGGGAGACGGGGGCACCCTGCGAGCGTAGGACGCCTGTCCATGGCCGCAGCCCGGCGGGTCGGGGGCCTGACGCCTGTGCGTCGCAGGCGCCGGGGTTAGGCTCCGGCCATGCGCACGACCGGTGGTGACCACATCTCCTCGGCCTTCCTGAGAGTCGTCGTCGTGGGACCCTCGCTGGCCCGGGGGAGCGGGGCCAGCGAGCACACCACGGCGTTGGTCAGCAGCCTGCGGGACGCGGGGCACGCGGTCACCCTCATCCCGTCGTGGCCACGACCGCGTACGCCCCACGCCGCGTGGTCGGCCATGGCGCGCCGCCTGCAGGACGCCGACGCCGTCCTGCTGGTGCCCGGCGTCACCTCGGTGCCCGGCCTTTTCGCCCTGACCAGCGCTCTGGGCGCCCTCGGGAGGGGGCGGACCACCACCGAGGGCCGAGCGGCCGTCGTCATGGTCGCTGACGCGCCGCTGACGGTGGGTCACGGCCCTGCCCGCAGGCTGACCGAGGCGCTCCTGCGCCGGTGCGACGCGGCGCTCGTGCACGACGAGGTGGGGGCGCGCACCGCCACGGCACTCGGGGCGCGGCGGGTGTGCGTCGTGCCTCTGCCCGCCGGGGCGGGCGAGTCGGTCACCGCTCAGGCGACGAGGTCGCCCGGCACGTCAACCTTCACCTCGGCGAGGTCCTCGGCGACTTCGTCGGCGACCCGGCCCGAAGAGCCGGCGGTGGTGGTCGGGAGGGGCCGCACGGGTCGCGCTCCGGGCAGGTGGCCTCTGGTTCCTGCGGCGGACAGGCCTGGTGGGCACGGACACGATCCGCTCGAGCAGGACGACGAGCTCGCGCAGGACGACGAGCCCGTGCTGTCGGCGGAGTGGGCGCGCTACGTCGGCGCCATCGAGTCCCTCGCGGCACCGCTGCCGCCCCTCCCGTCGTTCCTGCCGGGGGAGTCCCGCCACGGTGCGGGTCGCGCGACCGGACCCGCGGTCACCGGCGAGTTCTCAGGCGGTGCGGCGGGTTCTGCCGGTGCGCGGGGTGCCGCGGGTGGGGCCGCTACGGCCGGACTGCACCGTGCGCGGCGGGCAGCCCGCGCCCTTCCTGCGCGACTCCTCGCCCGGGCCCGGGTCGCCAGGGAGGTGTGGGGAGCCGGCCGTCCGGTCGTCGCCCTGGCGCGCCTCGACCTGCCCGAGTGGGTCGTGCCGACCGACGTCCTGCTCGACCCGCAGGAGGCGGACGACGCCCGGCGGGTCGCGTCCGGACTCGGGCTGCCTCGAGTGGGTGACGCCACGAGTGCCTGGGCCGCGCTCGGAGCGCTGGCGGCCGTCGTGCGTCTCGTCGACGACGGCCGACGCTCGGCGGTGATCGTGCACGAGAGCGGGCACCGCACACCCGGGGCCGCCACCGGACGTGCGGGCGCGGTGACCGCGTCCGCAGCCGGCTCGACCCACCTCACGAGCAGGGTCTCGCCCGACCTCACGACCGACACCTCGCCGTTCGGTCGGTGGGCCGTGGCGGCCGGATTCGCGCCTGTGGCGCTGGGCCTGACCGACCCCGAGCCCCCGCTCCGCGACCCCGAGCTGGGCCTCGGCCTCGACCTCGAGGTGGACCTGGAGATGGACCCTGAGCTTGACCTCGATCTGGGCTCGCTCGACGCGGTCGTCCGCATCCACCCGCACGGCTGCGACGCCGATGACGTCGAGGAGGCCCTCAGCCAGGCCTCCTGGGCCCTGCGCCAGGGCGGGATCCTCGTGCTCACCGTGCCGGTCGGCTCGCCCGGGGTGGCCGGTGCCCTGACCCCGGCCGACCTGCGTGGCCTCGTCGCGCGAGCCCACGACCGTGGCCTCACCCTCGTCGGCGACCTCGACGGCGACCTCACGTCGCGGTTGTCGAGCGCCGCTGCCGCCGCGGCCTCATCAGCAGCCGCCTCGTCGGCCACTGCGTCATCCGCTGCTCCATCGGCCGCTGCTCCATCGGCCGCTGCGGCCGCTGCGTCGGCGGCGGCCGCGTCGATCGTGGGTACGGCGCGGGCGGTGGGCCCGGCCGTGCGGGCGCCCGACACTGCATACGGGTTGGCGCGGCTGGTCCTGCGTCGTGCCTGACACCAGCCGGGCCCGGGTCCTGGCGGTCGCGCGGATCGTCATCGCCGTCGTCGTGCTCGCCGTCGTCGTGTGGGGGGTCGCCCGCAGCTGGGACGAGATCGTCGTCGCCCTGCGCAGGGTCGACGTGCTCACCGTCGTCGCGGCCACGGTGCTGGCTGCGCTCGGCACCGGGCTGACCATGGTGGGGTGGCGGGTGCTGCTGGCCGACCTCGGATCGCGGCTGCACCCGGCTCCGGCGGCGAGCGTCTTCTTCGTGGGCCAGCTCGGCAAGTACCTGCCCGGTTCGGTCTGGACGGTGGTCGCGCAGGCCGACATGGCCGCGCGCCTCGGGGTCCCCCGCCGTCGTACCGGTGTGGCCGGGCTCGTGGCGCTCGGCATCTCGGTGCTGACCGGGGTGCTCGTGGCGGTGCCGGCGGTGCCCTACCTGGTGCGGGGCTCGGGGGTCGGCCTGGAGATCCTGCTCGGACTCGTCGCGCCAGTGCTGCTCGGGGTGTGCTGGCCGCCCCTGCTCAACCGGGTGGTCGGTGTGGGGCTGCGGGTGCTGCGCCGCGAACCTCTCGAGCACGAGCTCTCGCCGCGTGCCGTGCTGGCCACCGTGGGGTGCTATGCGGCGGCCTGGCTCTGCTTCGGGCTGCACACGCTGGTGCTCGCGCGGGCCGTGGGCCTCGAAGGTCGGGACGGGACCACCGCCGCCCTCACGGGGTACGCCCTCGCGGGGGTCGCCGGCATGGTCGCCATCGTGCTGCCCGCCGGTCTCGGTGCGCGCGAAGGGCTGCTCACCCTGGTGCTGGGCCCGTTCCTCCCCGCCGGGGGCGGCGTCGCGGTGGCCATCCTGTCGCGCTTCGTCGTCACCGTGGTCGATGTGGGGGTGGCCGGCTTCGGCTGGGTCTACGGTCGGCGGCACCGGCTCCTCACCGACGAGCACGTCGTCGACCTCGTGACGCCCGACCAGCCGCCACCCGCCCGCTGAGGGGGGAGCAGTGAGCGGGGGAGCAGGCGGCCGAGGGTCGCCGTACCCCACGAGCGGGGAGCAGGCGGCGCGGATGGTCGCCGTACCCGACGAGCGCCTGTGGGCGCCGTGTCGGTGCGCCGGGCCACACTGGTGGGGTGACGTCTCCACGACCCGAGGGTCGGCCGCCGCCCCTGACGCCGTCGCGTCGGGTGGGCGACGTGGCGGCGGTCGCCGGGGCGCCAGCGATCACGCGCGACTGGGTCTCGCCGCGGGCGGTCGCCCTGGGCCAGCTGCTGGGCACCTTCCGCCGCGGAGGCGGTGACCCCACCTGGCTCCTGGGTCCGGGTGGGCTCGCGCGCGCCTTCCACACCCCGCAGGGCCCGGTGACGCTGGCCCTGCGCACGCGCCCGGCGCTGGGGTGCGTCGAGGCCCAGGCGTGGGGGCCAGGAGCCGTCTGGGCGCTCGACCAGCTGCCGATGCTGCTCGGCGACCACGACGACATCGCGGGTTTCGTGCCCCACCACCCCCTCGTCGCAGACGCCTGGCGGCGGCACGAGCACTGGCGGGTGCCGCGCAGCGGGCTGGTGCTCGACGCCCTCGTGCCCGCCGTCATCGAGCAGAAGGTCACCGGAAAGGAGGCGTTCGGTGGCTTCCGGGCGCTCGTACTGCGCCACGGTGGCCCCGCCCCCGGCCCGTATGCCGCGCGGGGCCTGCGCGTGCCGCCCACGGTCGCGCAGTGGCTGGCCATCCCCTCGTGGGAGTGGCTCAAGGCGTCGGTCGACCACCAGCGCTCACGCACGATCATGGCGGCTCTGCGGGTGGCGGGTCGGCTCGAGCAGGCGGTGTCGCTCCCGCCTGAGCAGGCGCGAGCCCGGCTGCGGCTCGTGCCGGGGGTCGGGGTCTGGACGGCGGCAGAGGTCGCCCAGCGCGCGCTCGGTGACGCCGACGCCGTCAGCTACGGCGACTACCACGTCGCCAAGAACATCGGCTGGGCCCTCACCGGCAGCGAGGTAGACGACGCCGGGCTCGCCGAGCTGCTGGAGCCCTACGCCGGTCACCGCTACCGGGTGCAGCGGCTGCTCGAGCTCGCGGGCGCCTTCCGCCCTCGCCACGGCCCCCGCATGGCGCCGCGCACCCACCTCCCACGCTGAGGGTGGGGTTGACTTCGAGTCGCTGAGGTTGGCTGGGGGTCGGGGTGGGGGTTGACTCCGAGTCGCTGCGGTTGGCTGCGGTTCTAACAGCAGCCGAGTGCAGTGACTCTGAGTCGACCTCGTCCCGGGGGGCAGCCGAGTGCAGTGACTCCGAGTCGACCTCGTCCTGGGGGGAGCCGAAGCAGGTGGTCTCGTGTCAAAGGGAATGCCATGGTGGCTGCGGTCGGGTGGCAGCGTCAGAGGACGGGAAAGCCGTGGGTGGTCAGGGTCAGCGGTCGACGACGTCCAGGGTGAGGCTGCCGTCCGATCGCGGCCCGAGGTCGGCGTCGAGCCACTCCCCGTGGAGGGCCACGAGCAGGCGGCCGACGACCAGACCGAGATCGACCGGGTCGTGGTGGGAGACCACGATCCGGTAGGCCGCTGGCCCAGCCGTTCCCGCCGCTCCCGCCGTTTCCGTCACACGTGACGCTGGAGCCCCGCCGACTGGGCCGATGTCGACGCCGGCGTCGGGTGACGTCAACAGGGCGACCGCGACCGCGCGCGCCAGCCGGGTGCCCAGGTCCTCGGGTAGCGCCGATGCGATACCCACGAGGTCGGCCTCGCGGCTGCCTGGGGCGACGCCGAGCGCTGAGCGGACGGCTTCGGCTCGGCCGAGACCGAACCAGTCACTCGGACCCGTCCGCACGAGCGTCGCCGCCCCCGGCATCGCGCCGCCCGGCATCGCGCCGCCCGGCATCGCGCCGCCCGGCATCGCGCCGCCCGGCGTCGCCGCGGGTGTCGACACCACGTCCTCCGGCGTCGCGCCGCCCGGCATCGCCGCGGGCATCGCCGCGGGTATCGACACCCCGTCCGCCTCCGGTGGCAGCACCTCCGGCACCAGCGCCTCCGGGAGGCCGCGCAGGTGGGCGACCGGCACGGCGTAGGTCTTGCCCTTGACGAGGTCGGCGGCGGCGGCGATCTCATCGGCCACCGCCCTCGTGGTCACCTCGAGGAGTCGCCCGTCGGCGTCGGTGCCACCGCGCAGGTCGTCCGTGACGAGCAGGCCGTGGGCTCCGAGCGCGAAGTCGGTCTGCCCGACCCGCCAGGCCCGGCCGGCGGTGTCGCTGAGCACCACCCCCAGGCGGCGCACCCCCGTCGCCGCCACGAGTGCGCCGTGCAGCTCGCGGCACACCGCGTCGGGGTCGGGAGGCAGCAGCAGCAGGAGGTCGAGGCCACCCGTGTTGGAGGCGTCGACCCCCGCTGCGGCCATGACCGGCCCCGACCGCGCCTTGACCACCGAGGTGGTGCGACCCGCCGTACGACGCTCGGCGACGACCCACTCGGTCTGCGAGGCGACGACGGCCTCCCGCACCGTGGCCGGGTCGCCGGCGGAGGTCGCGACGGTGAGCCCCATCGCCTTGGAGACGATCTTGCTCGAGACGACGAGCACGTCGCCGTCCCGCAGAGTCAGCGCGTTCTCGGTGAGGGCCGCGAGCACGAGGGCCGCGACGTCGTCGTTGGCGGCGACCTCGGGCATGCCCAGCAGCGGCGTGACGACGAGAGCGGTCACGAGGGGGAGGAGAGGCGTCGGCCGAGGGCGATGGCCGCGCCCGCGATGTCGGCGGTGTCGTCGACGCTCGTCATCAGCAGCGGGCGCGCCTCGACGGTCAGCCGCGCGGTCGAGGGCACCGTGCCGTCGTCCTCCTTCGCGACCAGCCAGCCGTCGAGGAAGTCGGCGTAGAGGGCGGCCACCGCTGCCGTGGTCGACTCGACGCCGATGGCGGCGAGGCAGGCGTCGGCGTGGCCCCGTACGGGAGCGCCCGAGATGAGGGGGGACACCCCCACGACCGGCGCCCGGCAGCCGCGCAGCGCATCGCGCACCCCCGGGACGCCGAGGATGATGCCGATGGACACCACGGGGTTGCTCGGCGGCAGGAGCACGAGGTCGGCACCGCGGATGGCGTCGAGCACCCCCGGGGCGGGGGTGGCAGCGTCCATCCCCGCGACGACGAACTGCGTGGCCGGCACGGCCGCCCGCATCCGCACCCACCACTCCTGGAAGTGGACGGCGCGTCGACCCTGCTCGTCGTCGACGACCACGTGCGTCTCGACGGGGGCATCGGTCATCGGCAGGAGGGTGACTCCCAGCGAGGGCAGCCCCCAGCGCTCGGCGAGGCGCGCCGTGACCTGGGAGAGCGTCAGGCCCTGGCCGAGCCAGAGCGAGCGGGCCACGTGGGTGCCGACATCGCGGTCACCGAGGCCGAACCACTGCGGCTCCACGCCGTAGGCCGCGAGCTCCTCCTGCACGGAGTGCGTCTCGCCGGCGCGGCCCCAGCCCTGCCCCTCGTGGATGCCGCCCCCGAGGGTGTAGAGGACGGTGTCGAGATCGGGGCAGACCCGCAGGCCGAAGAGGGTGATGTCGTCGCCGGTGTTGCCGACGACCGTGACGGTGCTGCCGGCGAGCTCGGGGGTCCGGTCGAGGTGACGGAGCAGGCCGCGGATGAAGCGGGCGCCGCCCACCCCGCCGGACAGGGCGGTGATGCGCATGCGCCCGAGTCTGTCAGCCGGTTCGGGACCGTCGGCGACGGGCTCCGGGCAGCGCGTCAGGGCCCCGGTCGGAGTCTCGGCGTTATCAGGGGGCCCCACAGGTTGGCAAATATCAGAACTCGCCTTGACAGGGGGGCAATGACACGCGTGTAATTTCACTCATGTCCCGCACTCATCCGGCATAAGCCGCCGAACGGGACAGTCAAGACGCACGCGTCGCAAGACAGCGCAGGACACATGACATGCAAGTGCAGGCGCACAGAGGGTCGAGGAGGTTGCCGTGCACGAGCTGATGCTCATCACACCGGTCGCACACAAGGTAGACGAAGCACAGGAAGCACAGGGAAATCTGAGTCGGGCAGCAGCACTGAGCCCGGTGGTACTGACGCCGGTGGCACTGGGTAACCCAGGGTCGGGTCCGGGAGTCCTGAGCCAGGGACTGCCGGGTCAGGAGCCGCAGGAAGAGCTGACGTGGCAGGAGAGGTCGCTCTGCGCGCAGACCGACCCGGAGGCGTTCTTCCCCGAGAAGGGGGGATCGACCCGCGAGGCCAAGAAGGTGTGCGTGGGGTGCGAGGTCCGGGCCGAGTGCCTGGAGTACGCCCTCGAGCACGACGAGCGGTTCGGCATCTGGGGCGGACTGTCCGAGCGCGAGCGCCGCAAGCTCAAGAAGCGCGCGGTCTGAGCGCGCCTCGGCGCGCCTCCGTCTCTCGTGACCACCATCGCCCCACCGCCCGCACTGACGCCCACCCGGACCCCGGCGCCCCCGGCGCAGCCGAGGGTCGTGGCTGTCCTGGTCCTCGACGCCACGGCCGCCGACCCGGGTCGGATCGACGCGGCGCTGCACGACCTCGCCGGTCAGGACCGACCCCCCGACGCCCTGGTCGTGGTGCCGACGGATGCCGCTCCGCAGGACGCCCTCGAGCGGGTCCTCTCCGACGAGCGGCTCAGACGGGTCGTCGCCGACCTCGCGGTGCTGGAGCCCGGACCTCCGGGCGAAGGGGTGGTCGCCGCGTTCGTCCGGGCGACGTCCGGTGACCGGGCTGGCGCCACCATCGGGGCCACTCCTGGCGCCGGTGCGGACGGTGCAGCCCCAGCGATCGCGGCCCCCGCGCCCGCGGCCCCCGCGCCCGCGGCCCCCGCGTCCGAGGCCCCCGCGATCGAGGAACCCGCAACCGAGGAACCCGCAACCGAGGAGCCCGCGGCCGGGGCGTCCGCAACCGCGGCCGCCGCCACCGGGCCCGCCACGACCTCGTCGGCGGCCACCACGTGGTGGTGGTTCCTCACCCCGGCGTGCGCACCACTGCCCGGCGCTCTGGCCGCGCTGCTCGGCGGCGCCCGCAGCTCCCGCACCGCCGGCATCGTCGGCCCCAAGCTGCTCGACTGGGACGACCCGCGGCGGCTGGTCGAGATGGGTCAGCAGGTCACCCGGGCCGGGCGCCGCATCGACAGCCCGGCCCACGGTGAGCCCGACCAGGGGCAGTACGACGAGCGCACGGACGTCCTCGCCGTCGCGCTCCCGGGGATGATCGTGCGGGGCGACGTGCTGGCGGAGCTGCACGGCCTCGATCCTGACCTCGGGGAGGCCGGGGCCGGACTCGACCTGGGCTGGCGGGCCCAGCTGGCCGGGCACCGGGTCGTCGTGGCGCCCAGCGCCCGGGTCCGCCTCGCCCTGCCCGGAGGGGTCGTGCACCCGAGCGTGGAGGCCGGTCGGCGGCTGCGCGGCGACGGCTCCATACCGGGGGGCAGCGTCAGCGACGCCGGGCACGACACCAGACACGACGCCGGACACGAGACCGGCACCGACCCGGACGGTGACCTCGAGGCGACCGACCGCGAGCAGAGCGACGTCGGCTCGAGCACCCCACGCTGGCTGGTGGCCCGCCGCGGTGCGATGCGTCGAGCCGCCCGCAGGGTCGCCCTCACCCAGTGCTCGTGGTGGGTCCTGCCGTTCCTCGGCGCCTGGGTCGTGGTGAGCAGCGTCGTCTCGGCCGTCGCCCTCCTCCTGCTCAAGCGACCGGTGCACGCCTGGGTCGAGCTGGGTGACCTCGGGGCCGTCACCCACCCGGTGAGCGGCCTGCGCTCCCGGTGGCGGGGGCGTCGTACGCGTCGGGTGCGGCGCAGCCACCTCGCTCCGGTCTTCGTCGGCACCGGAGCCTCGATCGCGCACACCTGGGACGCGCTCCAGGACGCCGTCACGCTGGAGCGGTCGAGGCGTTCGCCGGCCGGACCGGCGAGCGCCGAGGCGACGGAGACGGGCCCGGTCTCGGAGGAGGCCGAAGACCTCACCGTCCTGCCGGCCTCGTTGCCCCAACGCGTGGCGACCCACCCCGGCCTGCTCGCCGTGCTGCTCTCGGCCCTCGCCGCGGCCGTGGGCTTCCGGGGGGTCCTCGGGGCCGGCCTGCTCGACGCCCGCGGAGCCGGGCTGGCCGGTGGAGAGCTGCTACCCGTCACGACGACGTCGTCCGGGCTCTGGCACCTGTGGCGCGACTCCTGGCACGGCGCGGGTCTGGGCACGGGCCAGGACACCCCGCCCGGAGTCGGCGTGCTGGCCGGGCTCTCCTGGCTCGTCGAGCACCTGCCCTACGTGGCGCAGGGTCGGTCGCCGGCCTCGGTGACCATCGCCTGGCTGCTGCTTGCCGCCATGCCCCTGTCGGCCCTGACGGCCTACCTCGCGGGTCGCGTCGTCACGAGGCGGCAGTGGCTGCGCGGTCTGCTCGCCCTCGCGTGGGGCACGAGCCCGGTGCTCGCCGCCGCGGTGGCCGGAGGCCGGGTCACGGCGGCGCTGGCCCACGTGCTGCTGCCTCTGGTGGTCGCCGGATTCGCGTCCGCCGCGACCCGCCGCGGGTCGTGGACCTCCGTCTTCGCCACCGCCCTCGCGACCGCCCTCGTCGGGGCCCTCGTCCCCCTCGACCTTGCGGTCTCGACGCTCGCCGGGCTCGGCCTGACCCTCACCGCCCGACGCGCCCGAGTGCGCGTCAAGGGTCTGGTCCTCACCGTCCTCCCGGTCGCCCTCCTCGGACCTTGGGTCCTCCAGGTGGTCGACGACCCCAGGGTGCTGCTGTCGGGCGCCGGCCTGCTCGACCTCGGGGTCACCCCACCTCCTCCGGCGGATCCGTGGCTGGTCGCCCTCGGGTTCGCCCAGGGCGGGGTGGGGCTGCTGCACGCCCTGCTCCTCGCCCCCCTCGTGCTCGTCGCGGTGGCGGGGCTGGCGCGGCGCCCGCGGGCCGGCCGCACCGGGGCGGTCACGACCTTGGCGGTGCTGGCCCTCGTGGGTCTCGCCGCTGCCCTCGTCGCTCCTCGCCTCGTGCTGGGGGCCGCCCTCGACGGCCAGGGTTCGCCGGTCGCCGCCACGCTGTGGGCCGGGGTCGGCACCGACCTGTACGGCGTCGGCCTCCTCGCCGTCGTCCTCGCCGCCTGGCGGGTCGTCCCGACGCCCCGCGACCGTCGCGACCTGCGGGCCCTCGTCGCGGTGGCCGCCGCCGTGGTCGTGGCCGCCGGGGTGGTCGGCGTCGGGGGGCTCGCCGTACGCAGCGGGGTGACCTCGCTCGCGATCGGCCGCGACGGGCTGCCGGCGGTGGCCGTCGACCAGGCCGAGGGTCCCGACGCGAGCCGCGTGCTCGTGATCGGTGCGGAGGCCGTGGGCGTGTCCTACTCCGTCGTGGGCAACGAGCCGGGTGTGCCTCAGCGTGACCTCGTCGCCGTACCGGCCAGATCCGGCGCCCCCGCCGCCCCCCTCGCCGCCCCCGCCACCGACCCCGGTGTCGGCGACGTCGTCGGGGGTCTGGCCTCCGGCACCATCGACGACGTGACCGGGCCGGGCATCGGGTCCCTCCTGGCCGACGTCGGCGTCGGGTTCGTCTCCCTGCGCTCCGACCCCTCGGGCTCCCTGGCCCGCACCCTCGACGCCGCGCCGGGGCTGGCGCGTCTCGGGACCACCGACGGCCAGACCCTGTGGCGCGTGCAACCCCGCGACGCGACGCCAGGGGTCGCCGGGACGACGGGTGCCGGCGCCCTGCCGGTGCCTCCGTCGCGGGTGCGGCTCACGACGGCGCAGGGCAACCCGCTCGCCGTCGTACCCGTCAGCGGTCCGCACGCCGCGGCCGACACGACGCTCCCGGCCGGTGCGCCGGGTCGCCGCCTCGTCGTGGCCGAGTCGCCGCAGTGGGCTCGGGCCGCGGTCGTGCGGCTCGACGACCGGGTGCTGTCGCCGGTGGCCGGGATCGCCCTGCCGACCTACGAGGTGCCCAGCGGTGGCGGCCACCTCGTCATCGACCTGCCCCCCGCCCACGAACGGTGGTTCCTCGCGCAGCTGGTGCTGCTGGTCGTCGTGCTGTTCCTCGCCGTCCCCTTCGGCACCCGTCGCTC
>JBBRNQ010000068.1:0-23370 GCA_038230235.1 Actinomycetales bacterium | reverse complement strand
TTGCGGGTCTGGGTCCCCGACGGCGACCGGGCCCTGACCCAGTTCCTCGAGGCGGCCGGCTTCGCGCCCGACGGCGCCGTACGCGACCGCGAGGTGGGGCCGGAGCGCGTGCTGGGCGAGCGGCGGCTGTCGACGGCGGTCCCCGACCCGCCCGAGGACGGCCTCGGCTGAGCGACGAACGGGTCGTGGCCCGGCCCGATGAGCCGAGGGTCGGCGAGGGTCGGCGAGAGGTCGGCGAGAGGTCGGCGAGAGGTCGGCGAGGGGTCGGCGAGGGGTCGGCGAGGGGTCGGCGGGAGTCATGGAGACCGCCAGCAGCGAGCAGGCGAGCGCCACCCCAGCGGCGCGGATAGGTTTCATCGAGACGGTCGTCCCCTGCTTCAGGAGTCTCATCCATGGATCTCAACGGTGCTCGCGTCCTCGTCTGTGGGGCCTCGGGGGTGATGGGGGCGGCCCTGGCCGACGCGCTCCTCGCCGAGGGGTCGCGGGTCGTGGCGGCCGGGCGCGACGAGACCCGCACCACCGCCGTCGCGCAGCGGTGCGGGACGACGCCGCTGACCTTCGACGTCGTCGACGTGCGCTCCTGCCGGCAGGTGGTCGACGCCGCCGCCGAGCAGCTGGGCGGTCTCGACGTGCTCGTCGTCACCACCGGGGTGGCGGCCTTCGGACCGGCGGTCTCGGCCGACGCAGCCGTCGTCGAAGAGCTCTTCGCAGTCAACACGCTGGGTCCGATGGCCCTGGTGCGCGCCGCGGCACCCCACCTCGCCGAGGGCGGCGCCGTGGTCGTGGTCTCGGCGATCCTGGCCGACTCGCCCACCACGGGGATGGCGGAGTACTCCGCCACCAAGAGCGCCCTGGCGGCGTGGCTGAGCGTGCTGCGCCGGGAGCAGCGCCGCGCGTTCACCGTCCTCGACGTCCGCCCCCCTCACATGGACACCGGGCTGGCGGACCACCCACTCGCCGGGGAGGCACCCTCGCTCCCTGCCGGGCACCCGCTCGACGACACCGTGGCCACGACCCTCGACGCGATGCGACGGGGCAAGCGCGAGGTCGTGTGGGACGCATCGGCCAAGCAGCTGGTCATCCACTGACCGGGCACCGGGCGCCCAGCGTCGGGCCAGGTCACCCTCAGGACGACGACACGGCCCGGGGGTCGGTGCGCAGAAGACGGCGAACGGCGCCGCGACGCTAGGTAGTCAAAGAATCACCCCTGGGGGGCACCCCGGAGGTGATTCTTCGACTACTCACGGGGCCGGACGCACGAGGGTCGTCATCGAGTAGTCCTTGGACGGCCCGGTGCACTCCCACATCACCGACCAGCCCCGGCTGCCGACGGCTGGCCCGTGGACCAGTCCGCGGTAGAGGTCCGGGCCGCAGGGGTGCTCGACGACCTCACCGGGTCGCCAAGGGTGGAAGTCGCGGCCGTCGTCGAAGGTGACCATCCAGCCGTCGTCGCGCGGCACGGCATACAGGGTGCGGCTGACCGGCAGGGGCACCTCGCCGGGCCAGGTCAGGCTGCCCTGCTCGTCCCACCGCACCCGGCCGTCGGGCTCGAGGAGCAGGCGCATCCGGCCCGAGACGGTGCCACGACGGGTCGCCGCCCGGTCGTCGATGCGGCGGGTGAAGAGCCACTGCCCCAGCAGGTCGGTCGGTGCCGTAGTGGCGGTGGAGGGCGTGGACACGGGTGCGAGTCTCCCACGGGTCTCTGCCACGATGCGTCAGGTGACGAGCTCGACGCCGCGGGAGCCGTGGTGACCGACGACGACGGCGCCGCGGAGCGTCGTACCGTCGTGCGGCAGTCGCTCTCGGTCGGGCTGGCCACGAGTGCGTACGGCGTGAGCTTCGGGGCGCTGTCGGTCGCCTCGGGACTCGACCTGTGGCAGACCCTGTGCCTGTCGCTGCTGCTGTTCTCGGGGGGCTCGCAGTTCGCCCTGATCGGGATCGTCGCCGCCGGGGGGAGCGGCGCAGCGGCGGTGGCCACCTCGTCGCTGCTCGGCGTGCGGAACGGCCTCTACGGCCTGCAGGTGGCGAGGATCCTCGAGGCTCGCGGGCCCCGGCGGCTGCTCGCCGCCCACCTGACCATCGACGAGTCGACCGCCGTGGCGATCGGGCAGACCACGCCGAGGGGGCGGCGGCTCGGCTTCTGGGTGACGGGCGTCGTGGTCTTCGCCGGCTGGAACCTCACGACCCTGGTCGGCGCCCTGCTCGGCAACGCCCTCGGCGACCCCCGCACCTACGGTCTCGACGCGGCGGCCGCGGCGGCGTTCCTGGCCCTGCTCTGGCCCCGCCTGAGCTCGCGGGAGGCCGCGGCCACCGGCGTCGCCGCGGCCGTGCTGGCGGCGGTCCTCTCTCCCGCGGCACCACCGGGGGTACCCGTCCTCGTCGCGGCGCTGGCGGCCCTCGTCGTGGGCTGGTGGGGACACCGCACCTCCGGCGCGTCTGGGGGCTCCTGATGGGCCTCTGGGTCACTGTGCTCGTCGCGTGCGCCGCCGCCTACCTGCTCAAGCTGGCCGGCCACCTGGTGCCGCAGCGATGGCTGGAGGGACCGCTGCTGCGTCGGACCACGACCCTGTTGCCCGTGGCCCTCCTCTCGGCGCTCGTCGTCGTCCAGGCCTTCGTCGCCCACCAGCACCTCGCCCTCGACGCGCGGGCCGTCGGGCTGGCCGTCGCGGCGGCGGCGCTGCTGCTGCGTGCCCCCTTCGTCGTCGTGGTCGTGCTGGCGGCCGCCACCGCGGCGCTGGCGCGTCACCTCGGCTGGGCGTCCTGAGCCCGGCGCTCGCGTCGCCGGGCCGACCGGTGGTGACGATCGTGCCCGCGTCAGAGAGGATGTCCCCATGAGCGACAGCACCCTGCAGGACTTCTCGGCCCGCTCGATCGACGGGCGCGACGTGCCACTCACCGACTTCGGCGGCGAGGTCGTCCTCGTCGTCAACACCGCGTCGCAGTGCGGCTTCACCCCCCAGTACGAAGGTCTGCAGACGCTGCACGACGAGTACAAGGCCCAGGGGTTCACCGTCCTCGGTTTCCCGTGTGACCAGTTCGGGGGGCAGGAGCCCGGGGCTGACGACGAGATCGCCGCCTTCTGTCAGAAGAACTTCGGCGTCGACTTCCCGCTCTTCTCCAAGATCGAGGTCAACGGCGACGGAGCCCACCCGCTCTACCAGTGGCTGCGCACCGAGAAGGGTGGGCTGCTGGGCGACAAGATCAAATGGAACTTCACCAAGTTCCTCGTCGGCAAGGACGGCCGGGTCATCGAGCGCTACGCCCCCACCACCAAGCCCGAGAAGCTTGCCGCCGACATCGAGAAGGCACTCTCGGCCTGACGGCGGCCTGACGGCTCAGCCCAGCCCGAGGTAGTGCTCGAGCCCGACCGTGAGGCCGGGGTGGTCGGCCACCCTCCGCACCCCCGCGAGCACACCCGGCATGAACGACTCGCGGTCGAAGGAGTCGTGCCGGAGCGTCAGCTGCTCGCCGACCCCACCCAGCAGCACCTCCTGGTGGGCGACCAGGCCGCGCAGCCTCACCGAGTGCACGTGGATGCCGTCGACCAGCGCCCCGCGGGCCCCGCCGGGGTCGCTCGTCGTCGCGTCGGGCACGGCGCCGAGACCGGCCTCGCGCCGGGCCGCGGCGACGAGGCTCGCCGTACGGGCTGCCGTGCCCGACGGGGCGTCGACCTTCTGCGGGTGGTGCAGCTCGATGACCTCGACCGACTCGTAGTAGCGCGCGGCCTGGGCCGCGAAGCTCATCATCAGGAGCGCGCCGATCGCGAAGTTGGGGGCGACGAGCACCCCGACACCCGTGCCGGTCTGGGCCGGCGGCGCCGTCGCGATGACGGCCGCGAGTGCCTCGAGGCGGTCGGGGGTCCAGCCGGTCGTGCCCACCACGACGTGCACCCCCCGCTCGACGCAGTGGGCGACGTTGGTCGGAGAGGCGTCGGGCACCGAGAACTCCACGACGACGTCGGCGCCGGCCAGGTCGCCGAGGGGGTCGCCGACGTCGTAGGTCGCGACGAGCTCCAGGCCGTCGGCCGCCTCCACGGCTGCGCACACCTGCGCGCCCATCCGACCCGAGGCGCCGATCACCGCCACTGCCACCACGTCTGTCGCTCCAGTCATCCGCCCCACCCTAGCCACAGCCGGTCAGGGGCCTGCCCGCTAGGTTGATCGTGACCAGCACCACACCACGTCGAGAGGCGCCGCTCCGCATGCCCACCCTGCTCCCCGCCAGCCCCGGCCCGGTCGTCCACCTGCGGGCCGGCGGTGTCAGCGTCCTGCTCGAGGCCACCGCCGGTCGGCTCCCCGCGATCGTGCACTGGGGGCCCGAGCTCGTAGGGCTCGACGAGGAGACGGCCCGCTCGCTCGTCGTCGGCGCCGTGCCCCTCGTGGGGCCCAACAACGTCGACGTACCCCTGCGGGCCGCCGTGCTCGCCGAGGCCTCCTCCGGCTGGTCGGGACGCCCGGGCCTTCGGGCCTCGCGGGAGGGGCGCTCGTGGTCGACCCGCTTCGTCGTCTCACGGCTCACCCTCGACGGCATCGACGTCACCGGATGGGCCGAGACCACCGAGGCGATGGTCGTCGTGACCGCCCGCGACGCCGACGCCGGCATCGACCTGAGGCTCGAGCTCGAGCTCCTGCCCACCGGCCTGGTCCGGCAGCGGGCGACCGTCACCAACCACGACGCCCAGGTGCTGACCGTCGACGACGTCACCCTGAGCTACCCCCTGCCTCCGGAGGCCGACGAGCTGCTCGACTTCACCGGCCGGTGGGGACGCGAGCGCCTTCCCCAGCGCTCACCGCTCGTCGCCGGTCTGCACCTGCGCGAGAACCGCAAGGGGCGGACCGGCAACGACTCCGCCTACTTGCTGCACGCCGGCACCAGCGGGTTCGGCTTCGCGTCCGGCGACGTGTACGCCGTGCACACGGCCTGGAGCGGCAACCACACCCACCTGGCCGAGCGGGTGTTCACCGGCGAGTCGTTCCTCGGCGGAGGTGAGCTGCTCCTCAGCGGCGAGGTGCGACTCACGGAAGGGGCTTCGTACACGACGCCGTGGGTCTACGGCGCCCACGGGCACGGTCTCGACGACATCGCCCGTCGCTTCCACCGCCACCAGCGGTCGCGGCAGCCGAGGGTGGGCTCGGACCGGCCCGTGACCCTCAACGTCTGGGAGGCGGTCTACTTCGACCACGACCGCGAGCGCCTGCTCGACCTGGCCGACCGCGCTGCCGCCCTCGGGGTGGAGCGCTACGTGCTCGACGACGGCTGGTTCGGCTCGCGGCGCGACGACCACTCCGGCCTCGGCGACTGGGTCGTGTCAGATGAGGTGTGGCCCGACGGGCTGCACCCGCTGGTCGACCGGGTGCGCTCCCTCGGGATGGAGTTCGGCCTGTGGTTCGAGCCCGAGATGGTCAACGCCGACTCCGACGTGGCCCGGGCGCACCCCGAGTGGGTCATGGCCGCGCGCCCCGAGTGGCCGGTGGAGTCGCGGTACCAGCAGGTGCTCAACCTCGGCATCGAGGGCGCCTACGCGCACGTGCGCGACCAGATGATGGCGCTGCTCGAGGAGTACGACATCGGCTACCTCAAGTGGGACCACAACCGCGACCTCGTCGAGGCCGGAGACCAGACCGACGGTGGCCGCCCGGGGGTGCACGCGCAGACCGAGGCGTTCTACCGGCTGCTCGACGAGCTGCGCGCCGCGCACCCGGGCCTCGAGATCGAGTCGTGCTCCTCCGGCGGCTCCCGGGTCGACCTCGGCGTGCTCGAACGCACGGACCGGGTCTGGGTCTCCGACAACATCGACCCCCACGACCGGCAGCACATGATGCGGTGGACGACCCAGCTCGTCCCGCCGGAGTACCTCGGCTCGCACATCGCGTCGGGTCGGTCGCACACGACCGGGCGCGTGCACGACCTCGGGTTCCGCGCCGCGACAGCGGTGTTCGGTCACCTGGGCATCGAGTGGGACCTCGCCCGGGCCAGCGACGACGAGCTGGCCGAGCTGGGGCAGTGGCTCGACTTCTTCAAGGCGCAACGGGGGCTGCTGCTCGGCGGGGACGTCGTGCGCATGGACGGCTCCGACACCCGCGTCTGGGTGCACGGGGTCGTCGCCACCGACCGCTCCAGCGCCGTCTTCGCGCAGGTCGTCCTCGACAGCCCGCGGCACCAGCCGGTCACCCGGTTGCGCTTCCGGGGCCTCGACCCCGAACGCCGGTATGAAGTGCGCCCGGCCCTCGTCGGCTCCCCGCCGTCGGGGCTGGCCCCGCCGGCGTGGTGGGGCGAGCGCAGGACCGGCGGGGTGGGCGGGGCGGCCTACCCGGGAGTCGTCGTCACCGGCGCCGGTCTCGCGCACACCGGGCTCGCCAGCCCCGCCCTCCACCCCGACCAGGCGGTCCTCTACCTCGCCACCGCCCTCTGACCCCCTCCAAGCTCAGACCCCCCTCCCCCCCCTCTCCTCCCCTCCCCTCCCCTCCCCCCTCCCCCGCCCCCGCCCCTCGCCCCGCCCCACCCGCCCCCACGTCGTCTTGTTGCTCCCGACGTGCCCTTTCACGGGCCTTTCGCCGCCCGGATGGTCGCATCGCGGGCAACAGGGCGACGGGGGGCGTGCCACGATGTGGGGGTGGACCTCGAGGACGCGGTGACCGAGCTCTACGGCCAGCACCCCGACGCGTTCATGGGGGCGCGGACGGCGCTGGTGGCCCAGGTGCGCTCGGACGGTGACGCCGGTCTGGCCAAGGCGGTCGCGTCCGTGCGCAAGCCGACCGTGGCGGCGTGGGCGGTCAACCAGCTGGTGCGACGCCGACCCGACGACCTCGCCACGCTCCTCGACCTCGCCGCCCGCCTCCAGGCGGCCTCGGAGCGGATGGACGGGGCGGCCCTGCGCGACCTCGGGCGCGAGCGGACCGCCCTCGTCGACACGCTCCTGCGCGGCACCCGCGACGTCGCGTCCGACGAGGGGGGCTCCCTCACCGGGACAACGACCGAGCAGGTGCGCGAGACCTACGTCGCCGCCCTCGCCTCACCTCCCGCCGCCGAGGCGGTCGCCTCGGGTCAGCTGACGCGGGCCCTGTCCTACGCGGGTTTCGGCGACGTCGACCTGACCGAGGCCCTCGCCGGCCCCGCACCGGCGCGGAGGCCGGCGCTGACCGTGCTCCGGGGCGAGAAGCGCAGCACGGCAGCGGTGGCACCTGGCCCGGACGGGCCTCTCGAGATCACTCCGGACGACGAGCTGGGCAACGGTGATGAGGACGAGCCGGAGGAGGACACCGGGCCCGACCCGGCGCTCGTCGCACGGCTCGAGGCCGCGCGGCGTCGTACGCGGGAGACGACGGCGTCGGCGGCGGCTGCTGGCGCCTGCCTCGACGAGGCCACTGGCGCCCTGGCTGCCCTCGACACCCGGATCACCGAGCTCGAGGAGGCGCTGCGCAAGGCCCGCACCGAGCGGGACGGACTCCTCACGGCCAGGGCCGAGGCAGCCGCCGCCGACAAGGTCGCCCAGCGCACACTGCGCGCCTCCTTCGCCGAGCTCGATGCGGCGCGCGAGCTCGTGGGCGACGACGACTGAGCAGGCGTTGCCTCGCGTCGCCTCCGCGCGAGCCTTCACCCCCGGCGGTGCTGCACTCGACGAGGGCGGCCGCCGTGCGCATCACCGGGGGGTTGTCCTACCGCGGGCACCAGCTGCGCTCGCCTTGCACAGGTCGTCGTCAGCCCGGCGAACGCACCGGGTGCACGTCGGTGCCGACCACGACCGCCCGCCCCCTCGTCGGTCGGCTGACGGCGACCGTGATCTCGAAGTCCTGGGTGAGGACCGCGCCCGGACCGTCGGCGGCGACACCGAGGGCGGCGGCGAAACCCGGTGGCCGGGTGAGCGTGTGCCCCGGGGCGGGCGTCCGCCGCTCGGTGCAGAGGATGGTCGTCACCAGGAGCACGCCGGACGCACTGCGCACCACGCGCAGCGTCTCGGGTAGCGACCCCCCGCCCGGGTCGGCGGGGTACGGACGGCAGGACGCGCTCCTCGCCCGCTCACCGGCCTGTGGTTCAGAGAACTGCTGCCTCGTCCCTGACAGGTAGGGCGTCACGTAGACGTCGGGCTGCTCACCGGTCTCGAGGTATCGCGCGATCTCGAGGCGGGTGGCGCGAGCCCGGGAGACGTCGGCCGCGGTCGTCGTCCCCGGCCGGTCGTCGGAGGAGTGCGGGACGGCCTCGACAGGGACGAGCATCTCGACCTTCCAGGCCGAGGTGAAGGAGTCGCGTCGGATGGCGAAGAGGAGGTCGGTGGGGACCCAGGAGGGCTGCGGGGGGACGAACGTGGCGGTGACCCGCACGATCGCCCAGACGGGGTAGCTGACGAAGCCGTTGGCCCAGGTCTCGCCGGCGACGAGCGTCAGGACCAGCGGAGCCGCGTGGCCGCTCACCGCCTGCATGACGGCGGAGTCGAAACGGTCTGCCGCCAGCATCGGGCCGGTGTCGACCGTGTCCCACACGTGGTCGCTGTAGGTCGTCACCAGCTTTGCCAGCACGGCGTTGTTGCGACGCGCGTAGTCGGAGACCACCGCAGGGGCGACGGCCGCGGTGAGAGCGGCGGAGGGCGGCCTCGGTGACTGCCCGGTCGGGGGCACCGGGCTCGGGGCGTCCGGGCCTGTGCAGGCGGCGACCAGGAGGAGGGCACCGATGACCCCGAAACAGCCGGTTCGTCGCACGTTCGCTCCCGGAGTGGCACCCCCCCGCAGGACTGGCCCACGACACTACTCGCGGCGTACGGCGCCCGGTAGCCCTGCCCGGAGATCGCCTCACCGCCTGCGGGCGCGACAACGGCCCGGCACCCCGTGGGGTACCGGGCCGCGTCGTCAGGGCGTACGGCGAGCCGTGGCTCAGGCGTCGACGGACTCCTGGGCAGGCGCGCTGGCCGCTGCGTCACCCTCACCGTCGGGCATGACCGCCCCGAGGGAGAGCTTGCCGCGCGGGTCGATCTCCTTGAGCTCGACCTGCACCTTCTGGCCGACCTTGAGGACGTCGTCGACGTTGTCGATCCGCTTGCCACCGACGAGCTTGCGCACCTCGGAGATGTGCAGCAGGCCGTCCTTGCCGGGCAGCAGCGAGATGAACGCACCGAAGGTGGTGGTCTTGACGACCGTGCCCATGAAGCGCTCACCGATCTCGGGCATCTGCGGGTTGGCGATCGCGTTGACCGCCGCCCGGGCCGCCTCGGCCGAGGGACCGTCGACCGCACCGATGTAGACGGTGCCGTCGTCCTCGATCGAGATGTCGGCGCCCGTGTCGTCCTGGATCTGGTTGATCATCTTGCCCTTCGGGCCGATGACCTCACCGATCTTGTCGACGGGGACCTTCACCGTGATGATCCGCGGGGCGAACTCCGACATCTCGTCGGGCACGTCGATGGCCTCGGCCATGACGTCGAGGATGTGCAGACGGGCCTCGCGGGCCTGGGTCAGCGCGCTGGCCAGGACCGACGCGGGGATGCCGTCGAGCTTGGTGTCGAGCTGGATGGCCGTGACGAACTCCTTGGTGCCGGCGACCTTGAAGTCCATGTCACCGAAGGCGTCCTCCGCACCGAGGATGTCGGTGAGGGCGGCATACCGGGTCTCACCGTCGACCTGGTCGGAGACCAGACCCATCGCGATGCCCGCAACGGGCGCGCGCAGCGGCACACCGGCGTTGAGCATCGACAGGGTCGACGCGCAGACCGAGCCCATCGACGTCGAGCCGTTGGAGCTCAGCGCCTCCGACACCTGGCGGATGGCGTACGGGAACTCCTCGCGGCTGGGCAGGACCGGCATGAGCGCGCGCTCGGCGAGCGCCCCGTGGCCGATCTCGCGGCGCTTCGGAGAGCCGACGCGCCCCGTCTCACCGGTGCTGTAGGGCGGGAAGTTGTAGTTGTGCATGTAGCGCTTGCGCGTCACCGGGGAGAGGGTGTCGAGCTGCTGCTCCATCTTGAGCATGTTGAGCGTGGTGACGCCCATGATCTGGGTCTCGCCGCGCTCGAAGATCGCCGAGCCGTGCACCCGCGGCAGCACCTCGACCTCGGCCGACAGGGCCCGGATGTCGCGCAGACCGCGACCGTCGATGCGGACGCCGTCCGTGAGGATGCGCTGGCGGATGAGCTTCTTCTGGACCGAGCGGTAGGCCGCCGACAGCTCCTTGTCGCGACCGGTGAACTCACCGGCCTCGCCTCCGAGGGCGCCCTTCATGGCGTCCTTGATCTCGTCGACCCGGCTCTCGCGCTCGGCCTTGCCGGCGATCTGCAGGGCGGACTCGAGGTCGGCCAGCACGTGGTTCTCGACCGCGGCGTAGGCGTCGTCCTGGTAGTCGAGGAAGAACGGGAACTCCTCGACCGGCTTGGCCGCCTTGGCGGCCAGCTCGGACTGCGCGGCGCAGAGCTGGGCGATGAACGCCTTGGAGGCCTCGAGGCCCTGGGCCACGACCTCCTCGGTGGGAGCGCCCACGCCCTGGTTCTTGACGAGGTCCCAGGTGTAGTCGGTGGCCTCGGCCTCGACCATCATGATCGCGACGTCGTCGGTGTCGGTGACGCGGCCCGCGACGACCATGTCGAAGACCGACTTCGGGGTGTCGGAGAAGTTCGGGAAGGCGACCCACTGGCCGTCGATGAGCGAGACGCGCACGGCACCGACCGGACCGGAGAACGGCAGGCCCGAGATCTGGGTCGACGCGCTCGCGGCGTTGATCGCGAGGACGTCGTACTGGTGGTCGGGGTTCAGCGCGAAGACCGAGATGACGACCTGGACCTCGTTGCGCAGGCCCTTCTTGAAGGTCGGTCGCAGGGGCCGGTCGATGAGGCGGCAGGTGAGGATGGCGTCCGTGGACGGGCGACCCTCGCGGCGGAAGAACGAGCCGGGGATCTTGCCGATGGCGTACATGCGCTCTTCGACGTCGACCGTCAGGGGGAAGAAGTCGAACCCGTCGCGCGGCTGCTTGCCCGCGGCGGTCGTGCTGAGGAGCATCGTGTCGTCGTCGAGGTAGGCGGTGACTGCGCCACCGGCCTGCTTCGCGAGGCGGCCGGTCTCGAACCGGACCGTGCGGGTGCCGTGCTTGCCGTTGTCGATGACAGCTTCGGCGAACGTGATCTCTGGACCCTCCATGGGTCCTCCTTTTCTTCGTCGTTCCTCGCGCATCGTCGTTGTGCGCGGGCTTCTTTCAGGGGCGGACCCCGAGCCCGGAGTGGACCAGGGACCCGCATCATGCGAAAAGGCGGCCTCCGCGGAGAGCTCCAGCGGTGGCCGCCATTCGCATGACGTTATCGGCGCAGGCCGAGGCGCTTGATCAGCGAGCGGTAGCGCTCGATGTCGACGCTCTCCAGGTAGCGCAGGAGCCGGCGGCGACGGCCGACCAGCAGGAGCAGGCCGCGACGGCTGTGGTGGTCGTGCTTGTGCGCACGCGAGTGCTCCGTGAGGTCCTTGATGCGCTGGGTGAGCAGCGCGACCTGGACCTCGGGGGAACCCGTGTCACCCTCGGTGGTGGCGTACTCGGTCATGATCTGCTTCTTGACGTCCAAGGCCAATGGCATGGGTGACGGGCTCCTTCTCGGGTGGGTGCGCGGTGCTCCAGGGCTGATCCGCTGGGCGCTCTCGATCCGCGGCCGTTATACGGCCTTCCGAGATTACCAGCGTGGGGAGACGACCCCTAATCGCGCCGGACGGCCGCCTCCGCGCTCCCCCACCGCCGAGCCGCGACGTCACGTCCAGGGGTGCGCCACGTCCGGGGTACCCACCGTGCTCGCGGCCCGCTCGAGGAGGTCAACCGGACGGGGTCGACGCCCTCGAGGGCGTCGCCGGGGCCGACCTCGGCGCCGAGGTCGCGGAGCCCGACGCCCTCGACGGGGCCGACGGAGACGACGGAGACGACGGGGCCGTCACCGACGCGGTCGGCTGGCCCGAGGGCGACACCGACGGGGTCGGGTCGACGACCAGCGGCGCCACCGATGGGGGTGGGCTCCAGACGTCGGCTCCCGTGTAGACCGGGCTGGAGGGGTCGCCCTGCGGGTTGCGAGCGTATGGAGTGCCGCCCACCGTCCACGGACGGGGGAAGACGTTGGTCCACCACTGGCCGTAGACGTCGCTGACCCCAGGGAGCGTCAGACCCTGGTCCAGGGCGTCGGCGGTGCGCTGCAGCACCAGCGAGCGGCCCGCGGCATCGAAGAGCCGCACGTCCTCGAGACGGCGCCCGTCCCGGTCGTAGACGTAGACGTTGTCGACGGGCTGCCCGGCGAACGACAGCTCTTCCGCTGGTGGCGCCGAGGTGTCGACGTAGGTGATCTCCCGCTGTGAGATCGGGTAGGCGGCGAGAGCCACGAGGGCGACCACCCCCAGCGCCGCGCCGACCGCACCGCGGAGCCGGTGGGCGGGACCGAGGCCGCGCCCGTAGAGGACGCTGAGCACGACCATCGCGGCGGTGGCGGCGAGGCCGTGCAGCGACGAGGTGAGCTCGAAGTGGGACGACGGGATGAGCGTGGGCTCCATCCCGCCCGAGTCCTGGAAGAGGACGGCGCCGAGGGCCAGCCCGCGCAGCACCCACCACACGGGCCGCAACGGCACGAGGAACGCCCACGCGGCGGACAGCCAGCGGTGGCGGTCGCGCACGCCGACCACCTGCGCCGTACGGCGAGCCCACCACGCGCCGAGGTCGATGGTGCGGACCGCGGGCGCGTTCACCGGGGCCGGCGGGACACCTGCGGCGGAACGCAGCTCGATCGAGTAGTCGAGCGGGGAGCCCAGGGCCGACTCCAGCGACCCGCCCCGCTCCGCGAGCAGCTCGGTGAGGTCGGCCTCCATCCCGCCGGTGAGGTCGTCGACCTCGTCGTCGGGCCGGTCGGCGAGCGCCTCCCGGACGGCACCGACGTAGGCGGTCACCTGCCGCGTCGACTCGTCGCCCGCCCCGACCGGTGCGTCGGCGTGTACCCCTGTCGTCGTGCTCATCGTGCCGACTCCTCTGCTGTCGTGACCAGGTCCCCCATGACTGCGGCGAACGCCCGCCACGTCTTGCCCTCGAGCTCGAGCTGGCCCCGCCCCTGCGCGTTGAGGCCGTAGTACTTGCGGTGCGGGCCCTCCTCGCTGGGCACCACGTACGACGTCAGCGCACCGGCGTTGAACAGCCGGCGCAGCGTGCCGTACACCGAGGCGTCACCGACGTCCTCGAGCCCGGCCGCCCGCAGGCGACGGACGATGTCGTAGCCGTAGCCGTCCTCCTGGGCCACGACCGCCAGCACGGCCATGTCGAGCACCCCCTTGACCAGCTGGGTCGTCTCCACGAGCTCTCCCTCGATGGTGGCTGCTGTTACGGACCGGACACTACTACGGATCACGCGGTAGTGCGCCATAGGTAGCTCCGAAACTTTCTGTTGGAGCCGGGGGCCCACGTCAGTCCGCAGTAGCGACCGACGCCACAGCCGGCCACGGCCCGGCGCGCACGAGATCGTTAACTTCTCCAACCGGACGTCGGTCAGGTGACGACGCCGGTGGCGACCCAGGCGACGGCCTCGACCTCGATGTCCACTGCGGGCACCAGGGCCCGGCAGCGCTCGCGCAGGCGCTCGCGCCCTGCCTCGTCGAGAGAGCGGACGTGGTCGCCAGCGGGGCCGACGCCCAGGGTGTAGGGCGCCCACCACTGATCGAAGGAGGCGTAGTG
Source organism: Actinomycetales bacterium (assembly GCA_038230235.1). Taxonomy (GTDB): domain Bacteria; phylum Actinomycetota; class Actinomycetes; order Actinomycetales; family Dermatophilaceae; genus Lapillicoccus. Next base: position 9,717 of record JBBRNQ010000068.1, on the reverse strand, counting down.
GCGTCGTACGGTGAGCTCGCCCCCGGCCACCTCGGTGAGTCCGGCAGCGGTGAGCAGCCGGACGAGGTCGCCCTGCGCCGCCCCGGGGAGGGCCGACTCGGTGCGGGTGGAGGGGTCGACGTCGACGGCTGCCCTCCAGAAGGTCGAGAGCGGAGCACGGCCCCCCGCGAGGTCCCAGACGCAGGCCGCGACCACCCCTCCGGGCCGGGTGACGCGCGCCATCTCGGCGAGCCCCCTGGTGGCATCGGCCATGAAGTGGACGACGAGCTGAGCGAGCGCCGCGTCGACGCTGTCGTCCTCCAGTGGGAGCTCCTCGGCTGCGCACTGGCGGATGTCGACTCCCGGCAGGCGATGTCGGGCCGCCTCGACGAAGGGGGCGGACGGGTCGACTCCGACGACACCCCCCGGTCCCAGCCGGTCCACGAGCACGGAGGTCAGCGCCCCCGGGCCGCACCCCACGTCGACGACCCGGGTGGCCGCACCGCCCCGCACCCCCGCCCTGTCGGCGAACAGCAGGGACAGCGGGTCGCTGTAGACGCCCATGAACCGCTGGTAGGCGTCACCGGCCACGTCGAAGGTCATCCCGACAGGGTAGGACCAGACGAGCGGCTCAGAGGTTGATCATGTGACCGGCGATGCCCTCGACCGCTTCCTTCATGGCCTCGGACAGCGTCGGGTGGGCGAAGACGTTGCGCGCGACCTCGTCGGCCGTGAGGTCCCACTTCTGGGCCAGGGTCAGGGCCGGCAGCAGCTCGGTGACCTCGGGACCGATGAGGTGCGCGCCGACGATCTCGTTGTGCTTCGCGTCCGCGACGATCTTGACGAACCCGACGCCCTCGGCCATGCCGCGCGCCTTGCCGTTGGCCGAGAACGGGAACTGGGCGACCTTGACGTCGTAGCCCTTGTCACGGGCCTGGGCCTCGGTGTAGCCGAAGGAGGCGATCTGCGGCTGGCAGAACGTCGCCCGCGGGATCATGTCGAAGTCGATCTCGACGGTCTCGGCCCCGGCGATGGTCTCGGCGGCGATCACGCCCATGGCCTCGGCCGTGTGGGCGAGCATGAGCTTGGCCGTGACGTCGCCGATGGCGTAGACGCCCGGCACGTTGGTGCGCCCGCGGGCGTCGACGGCGATGGCGCCGCGCTCGGTGAGCTCGACCCCCGTCGACTCGAGGCCGTAGCCCTCGATGCGGGCGGCGAAGCCGATGGCCTGCATGACCTTGTCGGCCTCGAGCACCTGCTGGTCGCCGCCGGCGGCGGGGCTGACCGTGACCTTCACCTTGTCGCCGCTGTCGTCGATCGACTCGACCTTGGTGGAGAGCATGACCTTGACGCCGAGCTTCTTGTACTGCTTGAACAGCTCCTTGGACACGTCGGCGTCCTCGGTCGGCACCATCCGGTCGAGGAACTCGACGATGGTGACGTCGACCCCGAAGTTCTTCAGCACGTAGGCGAACTCGACCCCGATGGCTCCCGACCCGGCGATGATGATCGAGCCGGGCAGCTGGTCGGTGAGGATCTGCTCCTCGTAGGTCACGACCCGCTCGGAGAGCGAGGTGCCGGGGATGAGCCGCGTGGTGGCACCGGTGGCGATGATGAGGGACTCACCGGTGACCGAGCGGCGCGAGCCGTCGGCGAGCACCACGTCGAGCGACGTGGGCCCGGTGAGGGTGGCCTTGCCCTCGATCTCCTCGATCTTGTTCTTCTTCATCAGGTAGTGCACGCCCTTGGCGCTGGCGTCGGCGACCTGACGGCTGCGCTTGTGGGTGGGGCCGAACGCCATCGTGGCGTCACCCTCGATCCCGAAGGTCTTCTTCTCGTGGGTGATGATGTGCGAGATCTCCGCGTTGCGCAGCAGCGCCTTGCTGGGGATGCAGCCGACGTTGAGGCACACCCCGCCCCAGTACTTCTCCTCGACGATCACCACGCTCTTGCCGAGCTGCGCCGCCCGGATCGCCGCGACGTAACCACCGGGACCTGCGCCGAGCACGACGACATCGAAATCAGCCATGGCCTCACCCTAGAGGACCGCGCTCCCCCGACGGCGACGCCCCCGACCGCCGCTCAGCGACTCGTCGCCCGGCGGTACTGCCAGCTCGCCAGGGGGACGAAGACGACGAGGATCGCCGCGGCCCAGACCACGGTGTACAGCTCGGGATGCAGCAGCGCCCAGGACGTGGGGGCGGGGGCGTTCGGGTTGGGGTCGGGGTTGCCGAACAGCTGCCGGGCCGCCAGCGTCACGGAGGAGACGGGGTTCCACTCGGCGAAGGAGCGCAGGGGCCCGGGGAGGGCCGAGAGGGGCACGAAGGTGTTGGCCACGAAGGTGAGCGGGAAGATGATGATGAAGGCGGCGTTGTTGACCACCTCAGGGGTCGGCACGAGCATGCCGACCCAGGCCATGATCCAGCTGACTGCGTAGGCGAAGAGCAGGAGCAGGACGAAGCCGAGCAGCGCCTCCCCGAACGACGTGCGGATCCTCCACCCGACGACCAGCCCGGTCAGGCTCATGACCACCAGGACGATGATGTTGTTGACGACGTCGGAGAGGGTGCGACCGAAGAGCACGGCCGACCCCGACATCGGCAGCGAACGGAAGCGGTCGATGATCCCCTTCTTGACGTCCTCGGCCAGCCCGGCCCCGGTGATGGTGGCCCCGAAGACGACGGTCTGGGCGAAGATGCCCGCGATGAGGAACTCGCGATAGGCCGCCCCGCCGTCGGCCTGCGAGATGGCACCGCCGAAGACGTACGCGAAGAGCAGCACGAACATGATCGGCTGCAGGGTGGTGAAGACCAGCAGGTCGGGGACCCGCTTGATCTTGATGAGGTTGCGCTTGGCGACGACGAGTCCGTCGGCCACCGCGTCGAGAGCGCTCATCGGCTGCTCTCCTTCGTGGTGGCGCCCGACTCCTGCGCCTGGTGCCCGGTGAGGGTGAGGAAGACGTCGTCGAGGGTCGGGCGCCGCAGCCCCACGTCGTCGACCGCGATCCCGGCGGCGTCGAGCCGGCGCAGACCGTCCATGAGGACCGCGGGCCCCCCGGAGACCGGGACCATCACCCGGCGCACCTGCGCGTCGACGCTCGCCCCGGCCCCCGAGGCCTCCAGACCCTCGAGGAGCACCTTCGCCTCGTCGAGGCGGCCCGGGTCGGTCACCGTGATCTCCATGCGCTCGCCCCCCACCTGTCGCTTGAGCTGGTCAGCCGTGCCCTGCGCGATGACCTTGCCGTGGTCGATGACGACGATGGAGTCGCACAGGCGGTCGGCCTCCTCGAGGTACTGGGTCGTGAGCAGCAGCGTCGTGCCTGCGGCCACCAGCCCGGCGATGACGTCCCACATGTCGGTGCGGCTGCGGGGGTCGAGCCCGGTCGTCGGCTCGTCGAGGAAGAGGACAGGTGGGTCGGCCACCAGCGCACCGGCGAGGTCGAGTCGCCGTCGCATCCCCCCTGAGTAGGTCTTGGACGGCCGGTCGCCCGCGTCCTCGAGGTTGAACTGCGCCAGCAGCTCGCGCGCCCGCTCTCGTGCCCTGCGCCGCCCGAGGTGGTAGAGCCTCCCGATCATGTCGAGGTTCTCGAAGCCCGTGAGGTACTCGTCGACCGCGGCGTACTGACCGGACAGACCGATCTTGCGTCGGACCCCTCGCGGGTCACGCAGCACGTCGATGCCCGCGACGCTCGCTTCGCCCTCGTCGGGCCGCAGCAGCGTCGTCAGCACCCGGACGGCAGTGGTCTTGCCGGCGCCGTTGGGCCCGAGCAGCCCGAGGACCGTGCCGGTCGGGACGGTGAGGTCGACCCCGCCGAGGGCGGTGACGGCTCCATACCGCTTGACCAGACCGCGCGCCCGGACGGAGACGGACGCGCCGGAGGTGCTCTCGGCAGGCACAGAGGTGGGCACGGACACAGACATGGACGTCGCTCTCAGTCGGCATGGACACAGCTCCCAGGGGACCTGACAGAGACCGTAGCGGTCACCTCCGACAGGGGCCCTCGACACGAGGTCCTTTCTTCCCCCACAGGGACCCGCTCGGGAGTAGGTTGCGGTCTCGGTGGGTCGCGACGACGCGTCCCACCACCCGACCACGGAAGGTCCCCCGATGTCCCCTGCCGCCCCAGCCGGGCGCCCGAGCGCACACGAGGCGCCCCCGGCGAACCGGCCCCTGCTCGCCGTCGCGGGCGTGCTCCTCGCGCTGCCCGTCCTCGCCCTCATGCTCGTGGGCACCTACGCCCGCAAGGACCCCACGTTCCTCGGCTTCCCCTTCTTCATCTGGTATCAGTTCCTCTGGGTCTTCCTCTGCTCGGCCTGCACCTACGCCGCCTACCGGATCGTGCTCGTCGCCCGGCCGCACCGGCCGATGACGCCGGACGGCACGGCCTTCGTCGACGGACCCACCCGTGAGGGGGACCGGCGATGACCACGGGCGTCAACGTCGTCGCGCTGACCGTGCTCATCGTCCTGTTCGTCATCGTCGCCGTGATGGGCTTCTACGCCTCGCGGTGGCGCCGTCCGACGAGCATGGAGAGCCTCGACGAGTGGGGCCTCGGCGGCCGCAGCTTCGGCACCTGGGTGACGTGGTTCCTCCTCGGAGGCGACCTCTACACCGCCTACACCTTCATCGCGGTGCCTGCGGCGATGTTCAGCGCCGGTGCGGTGAGCGGCTTCTTCGCCGTGCCCTACACGATCGTGCTCTACCCGATCATCTTCGTCTTCATGGCCAGGCTGTGGTCGGTCAGCCACCGGCACGGCTACGTCACGCCGGCCGACTTCGTCTCCGGCCGCCACGGCTCGCGCGCCCTGTCGCTGGCCGTGGCCGTCACCGGCTTCGTCGCGACGATGCCCTACATCGCCCTGCAGCTGGTCGGCATCCAGGCCGTGCTCGAGGTCTCGGGCGTCGGGGGCACCGGCAACATCGTCGCGCGCGACCTGCCCCTCTTCGTGGCCTTCCTCGTCCTGGCGCTCTACACCTACACGTCGGGCCTGCGGGCCCCGGCGCTGATCGCCTTCGTCAAGGACATCCTCATCTACGTCGTGATCATCGTGGCGGTGATCTACCTGCCCTCGAAGGTCGGCGGCTGGGCCCACATCTTCGACGCGGCGCAGCAGAAGATGGCGACGCCCGCCAAGGCCACCGGCAAGCCGACAGGATCCTTCATCCCGACGGCTGCGCAGTTCTGGTCCTACGCCTCGCTCGCCCTCGGCTCGGCCATGGCGCTGTTCATGTACCCCCACTCGATCACCGCGACCCTGTCGTCCAAGAGCCGCAACACGATCCGGCGCAACGCCGCGATCCTGCCCGCCTACTCGTTCGTGCTGGGCCTGCTCGCACTGCTCGGCTGGGTGGCGATCGCGGCTGGTACCAAGCCGATCGGGCTCGACGGGAAGGCGAACCCGCAGCTGGTCATCCCGCAGCTCTTCGAGGACATGTTCCCCTCGTGGTTCGCCGGGGTAGCCTTTGCCGCCGTCGCCATCGGGGCCCTGGTGCCGGCGGCGATCATGTCGATCGCCGCGTCCAACACCTTCACCCGCAACATCTACAAGGAGTGGATCAAGCCGTCGGCCACCGTGCAGGAGGAGGCTCGGGTCTCCAAGATCGCCTCGTTGGGGGTCAAGGCCTTCGCGCTGCTCTTCGTCCTGGTGCTCGACAAGCAGAACGCCATCAACTTCCAGCTGCTCGGCGGCATCTGGATCCTGCAGACCTTCCCCGCCATCGTCTTCAGCCTCTACACGCGGTGGTTCCACCGCTACGCGCTGCTCGCGGGCTGGGCGGTGGGTATGGTCTACGGCACGGTCAAGGCGTACGGCGTCAAGACGGCCACGGGTGCGCCCTTCGGCGGCTCGATCACCGCGGTCGAGGGCTGGGGGACGATGGGCTACATCGCGGTCACCGCGTTCGCCCTCAACGTCGTCGTCGCCGTCGTGGTCAGCCTCGCGCTGCGGGCGGCCAACGTCTCCGGCGGCACGGACGAGACGATCCCGGCCGACTACTTCGCCGACGAGGGCGACCCGCGGGTCGACAAGCGACAGGCGTCGGAGCCGGCGAAGGCCTCCCGGGCCTGACGTCAGGGGGCGCACCAGCCCTGCTGTCCCGTATGCCGGGTGGTCCCGACGCGCGCGTCGGCCAGCCACCCGGCATACCGGCAGGAGTCGGTGGCGGGGTCTAGCGTTGTCGTCATGACGACCACACGAAACCCGCCGGCCGGGCCGGCCCCCCGGGCCACCGTCGTCGAGACCAACGGCCTCGACGTCATCGCCGAGTCGGAGCGCCACGGCACCCCGCAGACCCTCTTCTGGCCGTGGTTCGCCTCGAACATCTCGGTGCTCGCGATCCCGTACGGCGCCTACGTGCTGGGCTTCGGGCTGTCCTTCTGGCAGGCGGTCGGGGCCTCGGTGGTGGGCATCGTGCTGTCCTTCCTCCTGTGCGGGTTCGTCTCGCTCGCCGGCAAACGGGGGTCCGCGCCGACCATGGTGCTGTCGCGGGCGTCGTTCGGGCTGCACGGCAACAAGCTGCCGGCGCTGGTGTCGTGGTTGCTCACGGTCGGCTGGGAGACCGTGCTCGTCGTGCTCGCGACCCTGGCCACCTCGACCATCTTCGAGCGGCTGGGCGTCGGTGGCGGCACGGGCACGAAGGTGGTGGCACTGCTGCTGATCGTGGCCGTGACCGTCACCGCCGGCATCTTCGGCTTCGACCTCATCATGCGGCTCCAGACCTGGATCACCGTGGCCACCGCCGTGCTCACCGTCGTCTACATGGCCCTCGCGGCCTCACAGATCCACTGGTCGACCGTGTCGGCGCTGCCGGGGGCAGCGCTGCCCGAGGTGGTCGGCGCCGTCGTGCTGCTCGTCACCGCCCTCGGGCTCGGGTGGGTCAACTGCGCCGCCGACTACTCCCGCTACCTCCCTCGCGGCGTCTCGAGCCGTGGCGTCATCGGGTGGACGACCCTCGGCGCGTCGGTCGGCCCGGTCGTGCTCGTGCTGTTCGGGCTGCTGCTCACCGGATCGTCCGCCGACCTGTCGACCGCCGTGCAGACGGACCCCATCGGGGCGCTCACGACCATCCTCCCGACGTGGTTCCTCGTGCCCTTCGCCGTCGTCGCGATCCTCGGGCTGCTCGGTGGCATCGTGCTCGACATCTACTCCTCGGGCCTGTCCCTGCTCAGCCTCGGCGTACCCGTCACGCGGCCGGTGGCAGCGACGATCGACGGAGCGCTGATGACCGTCGGCGCCGTCGTGGTGGTCTTCTTCGCGAGCGACTTCGTCGGCCCGTTCCAGGGCTTCCTCATCACCATGGGCGTGCCGATCGCCGCGTGGTGCGGCATCTTCCTCGGCGACCTCGCCCTGCGTCGGCGCGACTACGCGCAGGCCGACCTCGCCGACCCACGGGGTCGCTACGGCTCGGTGCGGTGGGACTCGGTGACCCTGATGGTCGTCGGGACGGCGGTCGGCTGGGGGCTGGTGGTCAACACGTTCGCCGGGTGGCTGTCGTGGCAGGGCTACCTGCTCGGGCCGTTCGGCGGCAAGGAGGGCACCTGGGCGTCCGCCGGGCTGGGGGTGCTCGTGGCGATCGTGGTCGGGTTCGTCGGCAGCCTGGTGCTCTCTCGCGGCGTCGTCCGGCGTCAGGAGGCCGCGGGGGATCCGATCCCGTCGCTCGCCAAGGCCTGACGTGAGGTCGACGCGCTGCGACGCCCTCGTCGTCGTCGACCTCCAGTACGTCTTCGCCGACGCCGCCTCGCCCTGGGGCTCGCCGATGCACGCCGGCGCCCTGCCCCACGTGCTGGAGCTGATGGCGTCGTACGGCGGGCGCACCGTGCTCACCCGCTACGTCGCGCCGGCCCGGCCGACCGGTGCCTGGGTGCCGTACTTCGCCGACTGGCCCTGGGCGCTCGTGCCGCCCGACGACCCGCTCTACGCGCTGGTGCCCGAGGTCGCCGAGGTGGTGGGTGAACGCGCGACCGTCGACCTGACGACCTTCGGGAAGTGGGGACCGGACCTCACCCGGGCCCTCACGCAGGCCGGTGTCGCCGAGCCGGTCGGCAGCGTCGAGGTGGTCGGCCTGGCGACTGACTGCTGCGTGCTGTCGACGGTGCTGGCGATGGCCGACGCCGGCGTCGCCGTGACGGTGACCGCCGCAGGGTGCGGTGGCTCGACGCTGGAGAACCACGAGCGAGCCCTGGCCCTCATGGAGCTCTACGCCCCCCTGGTGACCGTCGCGCGCTGAACCGGGAGGCAACCGCCAGCGAGACGACACTCCGGCGCGAGGCGGCACCGCGGAATAGGCTCCCTGCGTGGGTAATCTCCAAGGATGCGACGACGCACCCGGCACTTCGCTGTAGCGACCCTGGCCTTGGGCCTGGTGTCGGCCTGCGGGAGCGAGGCGCCGACGGCACCTCAGGCGTCCGTGACGCAGGGCGCTGCCGTACCGGAGCCCGGTTCGGGGGCTCCACGTGGCGCGGCCCCGGCGGCTGGCGCCCCGGTGACGCTCGCTTTCGCCGGTGACATCCACTTCGCCGGCCTGCTGGCCTCGCGTCTCGACGACCCCGCGACGGCGATCGGCCCGATGGGCTCGGTCCTCGCCTCGGCCGACCTCGCCGTGGCCAACCTCGAGACGGCGGTCACGTCCCGGGGCGCGCCTCAACCCAAGCAGTTCGTCTTCCGGGCGCCCGCGACGGCCTTCGAGGCCGTCAAGGCCTCCGGCATCGACGTGGTGACGATGGCCAACAACCACGGGCTCGACTACGGCCCGGTCAGTGTCCCCGACGCGATGGCCGCCGCCGCAGCCGCCGGGATGCCCGTGGTGGGCATCGGGATGGACGCCCGGCAGGCCTTCATGCCCTACATCGCCACCGTCAGGGGCCGCCGGGTCGCGGTGCTCGGGGCGAGTGCCGTCGTCGACGAGCGCCTCGTCCCCACCTGGTCGGCGGGCCCTGGCCACCCGGGCATCGCCACCGCACTCGACGGCCGCAACGAGGCCCTGGTCGCTGCCGTCGAGGCGGTCCGCAGCCAGGTCGACACGGTGGTGGTGGAGCTGCACTACGGGAGCGACCTGATGACCTGCCCCACGGCGATCCAGCGCACCCTCGCCGACGACCTCGTGGCCGCAGGGGCCGACGTCGTCGTCGGGCAGCACGCGCACGTGCTGGTCGGTGGCGGTTACCACGGCACGGCCTACGTCGACTACGGCCTCGGCAACTTCCAGTTCTACGTCTCCGACGGGGCCCGGACGAGCGAGACGGGCGTGCTGACCCTCACCGTCGACGGGCGCACCGTGAGCGACCCGACCTGGCACCCGGGCCGCATCGTGGGCGGTCTCCCCACCCCCCTCACCGGAGCGGCAGCCGACGAGGCGAGGGCGCACAAGGACTCGCTGCGCGCCTGCGCCGGCCTGACCGCGGCACCGCCGACCTGACCATCACCAACCCCGCCCACGCCTCACGCCTGACGTCTCACGCCGGACCGACTCGGGTGTTGCTCTCCGGCGTCCCAACCTGTAACTTACAAGTCGATGACAAGTTCACGGTTCGCCACCATCGCCCACGACCTGCGCGAGCGCATCGCGTTGGGCGAGTTCGGCGACACCGGAGCCATGGACTCCGAGGCCCAGCTGGGGGCGCGGTACGACGTCTCGCGCCCCACCGTACGACGGGCCCTCGAGACCCTTCGCGACGAGGGCCTGGTCGACTCGCGGCACGGCGCGGGGTGGTTCGTCACCGGGTCGGCCTTCCACCAGCGC
>JBBRNQ010000067.1:0-23539 GCA_038230235.1 Actinomycetales bacterium | reverse complement strand
CTCGAGCACGTCGGCGGCTCGCTCGGTGTCGAGCCCACGGAGGATCTCGACCTGGTCGTCCTCGGGCAGCTCTTCGAGCAGGTCGGCGAGCTTGGCGTCGTCGAGGGCGGCGGCGACCTCGGCTCGGCGTTGGGGGTCGAGGTCGTGGATGACCTCGGCGAGGTCGGCGGTGCGCAGGTCCTCGTAGTTCTCGAGCAGTCGAGCCACGCCCTGGTCGGCGCTGCGCAGCTGCAGGCCGGTGACCTGCTCGACGTCGACCAGCACGGTCTCACCGCGGCGACGCGTCAGCCGCAGCCCCCGGCTGGGGGCCGCCGTCGTCTTGCGGCAGAAGAGCTTGGCGATGACCCAGTCCTTGGTGCGACGCTCGAGCGCGACGTCCTCGACCGTGCCCTCGAAGACCTCCTCGGGGGTCGTGACCGTCACGACCCGCTCGAGCAGCTGGGCGAGCACGAGGGTCTCGTTGCTGCGCTGCTCGAAGCGACGCATGTTGACCAGACCGGTCGTGATCACCTGCCCACCCTCCACCGACGTCACGCGCGTCATGGGGACGAAGACCCGCCGGCGGCCCGCGACCTCGACGACGAGCCCGATGACGCGCGGCTGGCGCCGGGTGGCGCTGAAGGTGACGACCACGTCGCGCACGCGACCCACGGGGTCGCCGAGCGGGTCGAACACGCTCAGCTCCGAGAGGCGCCCGACGAAGGCACGGATGGGGGGCACGGTGCAAGGCTATCCGCCGGTGCGGGCGCGACCGTTACCCCTGCGCTCAGCGCGTCCCGCGCCGCTTCTTCGGCCGGCCACCGAGGTGGCGAGGGTGCCACGTGACGGTGGTCGCGCGACTCGGCGCCGGCGCTGCGGCGCCCGAGGAGTCGTCGTACGAGCCGGGCCCCTCGAGCAGGGCCCCGACGGGGGTGAGGGCGGTGACCGCGCACGACGTGCGCCAGCGCTCGCGCACGTCGGAGGGGGCGTTGAGCCGCTGCCCGACGAGCGCCTCGACCGCCGGCCCCCACTCGATGCCGGCGGGGTCGAGGAGCCGGGTGCGGGCCCGCACGCGCAGCAGCCGGCCACCGTCCTGACCGCGCAGGACGAGGCCGACGAACTCCGGCAGCCACGGCAGGTGCTGCTCGCCGGGCCCGTTGACGACGTAGGCCGTCCCTTCGACCCAGGCGAACCACGACGGCCACGCCCGGTCGTCGGGCACGTCGATCCACAGGATGCCGGAGCGGGTCATGGCGACGGCCAGGAGCGGGTCCTCCGTCGGCGTGAGCGAGGCAGCGGAGGGGGGGCGGGCCGTGGGTGGGCCAGAGGTGGCTGGGGTCGGCGCAGGCGGGGTCGGCGCGGGCCCGCTGGTGGTCATGTGACGAGCGTATCGATCCATGGGTGAAGTGCGTCATAACCCGTTGTCGCAGGCCGCTGCTAGGTTCGCGACGACCGGCCGACGCGGCCTCTTCATCCCCTTTCGCCTTCCAGGAGCCTCACGCCGATGCGCAACCCCAAGGCCTTCTTCGCCCCGCTCGCCGTCGGGGCGCCGGAGCCGGTTCGCGAGATCCCGGCCCGCCCGTCACGGGTGATCCACTTCTTCAACCCGAGCAACCCCAAGATGGCGGCCAAGGTGCCGGGCCTGGTGGGCACCGTCGACGTGCTGCTCGGCAACCTCGAGGACGCCGTCAAGGCCGACAACAAGGTCGCGGCCCGCGAGGGCCTCGTAGCGATCGGGCAGTCCACCGACTTCGGTGACACCACCCAGCTGTGGACCCGGGTCAACTCGCTCGACTCGCCCTGGTTCCTCGACGACGTGACCGCCCTCGTGGCCGGCATCGGCGACAAGCTCGACGTCATCATGGTGCCGAAGGTCGAGGGGGCCGAGGACATCCACTACGTCGACCGGCTCCTCGCCCAGCTCGAGGCCAAGGCCGGGCTGACCCGCCCGATCCTCGTGCACGCCATCCTCGAGACCGCCCGCGGCATGGTCAACGTCGAGGAGATCGTCACCGCCAGCCCCCGGATGCAGGGCCTCTCGCTCGGGCCCGCCGACCTCGCCGCCTCACGCCGGATGAAGACCACGCGCGTCGGGGGCGGGCACCCGGGCTACCTCGTGCGCCAGGACCCGACCGGTGGCGACATCCAGGGCGACCGCACGATCTTCCAGCAGGACCTGTGGCACTACACGATCGCCCGCATGGTCGACGCCTGCGCGATGGCCGGCATCTTCCCCTACTACGGGCCGTTCGGCGACATCTACGACGTCGTCGCCTGCGAAGACCAGTTCCGCAACGCGTTCCTGCTCGGGTGCGTCGGTGCGTGGTCGCTGCACCCGGCCCAGATCCCCATCGCGAAGCGGGTCTTCAGCCCGGCCGCCGACGACGTCGCGCACGCGCGGCGCGTCGTCGAGGCGATGGGCGACGGCACGGGCGCGGTGATGCTCGACGGCAAGATGGAGGACGACGCCAGCCTCAAGCAGTGCCAGGTGCTGCTCGAGCTGGCCGAGCGGCTCTCGCGCACCGACCCCGAGCTCGCGGCGCTCTACGGCGCCGGGACGGTCGTGGGGGCGACCGCGTGAGCGCGCCCGTGCTGCGCCCGCGCCGCTCGGTGCTCTACCTGCCGAGCTCCAACGAGCGGGCGCTCGAGAAGGCGAAGACGCTGCCGGTCGACGCGCTCATCCTCGACCTGGAGGACGCCGTCGCGCCTGATGCGAAGGAGTCGGCCCGCGATTCCGCCTGTCGCGCAGCGGCGTCGGGAGCGTACGGCAACCGCGAGGTCACCATCCGGGTCAACAGCATCGGCACGTCGTGGCACGACGCCGACCTCGCAGCGGTGGCGACCTCGGGAGCCGCCGGTGTCGTCGTGCCCAAGGTCGGGTCGGTCGACGACGTGCACACCGTCGTCGCCGCTCTCGAGGCCGCGGGCGCCCCTGACTCGCTGCGCCTCTGGGCGATGATCGAGACGCCCGACGCCATCCTCGACGTGCGCCAGATCGCGCGCGCCTCCGACCGGCTCGACGTGCTCGTGCTGGGCACCAACGACATCGTGCGCGAGCTGTACGCTTCCCACGTGCCCGGTCGTGAGCCGTTGCTGGCCTCGTTGTCGCTCGCCGTGCTCGGCGCCCGGGCGGCAGGTGTGGCGGTGCTCGACGGCGTCTACAACGACGTGACCGACACGACGGGTCTCGAGGCCGAGTGCCGACAGGGGCGTGAGCTCGGCTTCGACGGCAAGACCCTCATCCACCCCGGGCAGGTCGAGGCGGCCAACCGTCTCTTCGCGCCGAGCGAGGAGGAGGTCGCCGACGCGCACGAGCTCGTCGCGGTCTTCGAGGAGGCGTTGGCCCAGGGCAAGGGGGTCGTCACCCACAAGGGGAAGATGGTCGAGAACCTCCACGTCGAGATCGCGCGCCGGGCCATCGCCATGGGCCACGCGATCGCGGCCAGGGGCTGAGGGCCGTGGCCGACCTGGTGCTCGTCGCGGCGACCCTCGAGAAGCGCGGCCCCGCGGGCGCGTTCGTCCTTTCCGACGACCAGGTCGCCGACCTGGGAGGTGGCGCGAAGGCCTTTCCCGTGAGCGTGACGGTCGGTGGGGTGACGCTCGCCCTGCGCGTGGCCCGGATGGGCGGCGAGAACCTCGTCGGCCTGTCGAAGGCGGCCCGCGAGCAGGCGGGGGTGCAGATCGGTGCGTCGTACGACGTGACCATCGCCACCGACACGGGGGAGCGGCCGGTGGAGGTGCCCGACGACCTCGCTGTCGCCCTGGCCGCCGAGCCCGGCGCCGTCGCGGCCTACGAGGCGTTGTCCCCCTCACGCCGCAAGGAGCTGGTGCGGCGGGTCGTCGAGGCCAAGCGCGCAGAGACCCGGGCGGCCCGCGTCGCCGCGGCGGTCGAGCAGCTGCGGGAGTCCGACGCCGGCTGAGGGCCGACCCGGGCCTCCCCGACCTCCGCTCTTCTTGAACTCCCACGGGGAGTGATCACCGGGGACAGAGAGGAGTCGGGAAGACCGCGGGCACCATCGCCTCAGCTGGTCGCGAGACCTGACGTGCCGAAGGCCGGGGCGCCCTGGATCGTCCCGAGGTCGGTCAGCTCGCCGCCCCGCCCGATGGCCCACGTGGACAGGAGCCCACCGGGCAGCCTGACGTAGAGCGCACGACCGTTCGCGGCGATCGTCGTGTCGGTGCCACCCTGCACCGTGTCGGCGGCGACCGCCTTGGTGAGGGTCAGGGCTCCGGTGCGGCTGATGCGGTAGCTCGACAGGCTGTGGCTGCCGGCGTTGACGGTCCAGGCCGTGGTGCCACCGGGCGCGACGACCAGCCAGCAGGCGGCCGCCTGGGTGTCGGGGACGGCGGCCGAGATGACGTTGGCGGTCTTGCCGCCGATGCGGTAGGACGACACCGACCCGGTGCCGGCCTCGGAGACGATGGCGTTGCCGTGGGTGTCGAAGCCGAAGCCGTAGGGCGTGGTCCCGGCGGAAGGGGTGGTCGAGAGCGTCCCCAGGGCCCCCTCCTCGCGCACCACGAACGTCTCGAGGGCGTTGCTCGCCTTCTCGGTGACGAGCAGCCGTGAGCCGTCGGGGGTGAACGAGACCTCGGCGGCGTCGGTGATGCCCCCGGCCGGGTTCGGCGTCAGGGACCGGGTCGAGCCGGGCCTGGCGGCGACGAGTCCCGCACGGGTGTAGCGGAATCCGCTGACGGTGTCGTCGCCCTGGTTGAGCACGTAGCCGATCCCGTCGCGGACGGTGACGCTGACCGGCAGCACGCCACCCGACGGCACGGTCCCCCGCAGGGTCAGGCCGCTGCGGGTGATGGAGAAGACCGAGACCGAGTTGCTCCCGCCGTTCACCGCAAAGAGGAGGCCGCCGTCCCGGACGACACCGCCCTGGGAGTGCAGCGAGCCGCCGGTGCCCACGCCCCCCGATGCCACGACGGCTCCCGCCGCGAGGTGCCCGTCGGCGTACTGGTCGAAGACCTGGATCGTGTTGCCGGCGACGGCGTTCGTCGCTTCGTAGACGTGGCCCACGGGGGCCGGGCTGGCCGAGGTGGCCTGGACGGGGAGAGCGAGGGCGCCGGTGGCGGCGACGGCGAGGATGCCGCCGGGAACGAGTCTGCGGGTGGTCTTGCCGTTCATGATGGAGCCTTTCGGAAATGGGGAATGCCCTTGGTGGCACTCACATCCCACTCGTCCGACCCCCTTCCTGAACAGGGCGGCAGGCCCCGGGTAAGGTCCGCGTAAGCGCCGGTAAGGCCCACGTAATCGACAAGCGGTCAGCGTAAGCATCCGTTCATCCGAGCGGGCGAAAGACTCGCCTTGGGGGTTGGTTTCCGCGACTCAGGCCAGGCGCGCCGAGGCGAACTGCAGCAGTGACGGCGCCGTACGACGCCAGTAGTCGGCGGTGTGGCCGCCCGCTGCGAACTGCGTGCCCGGCTGCGTCGCGAAGCCGTCGACGAATGCGTGGTTCGCCCGGACGAAGGGGTCGCTGTCACCGCACGCCATCAGCATCGGCACCTGGGCCAACGCCGGCCGCAGGGCGAACACGTCGTGGGCTCGGAAGTCGTCGGCGTCGTCGAAGGCGCCCGGGGCGCTGGCCCCGGGTGAGGTCCACAGCGCCGCGCTCATCGTCGTGACGGCCCGCACCCGGCCGCGCAGGAGCGTGGCGGCGAGGAGCAGGGCGCCGTACCCGCCCATCGACCAGCCGATGAGGGCCAGGCGCGAGACGTCGAGCCCATCGGCCGTCAGCTGCGGCAGCAGCTCGGTCGCGATCATCGCGCCCTCGTCGACTCCGCCGCGTCGGCGGTGGAAGTAGGTGTCGCCCCCGTCGACCGAGACGACGGCGAAGGCTACCGGGCCGCGCGGCGCGTCCTGCAACCCGAGCGACGAGAAGGCGTCGGTGTGGTTGCCGCCCTTGCCGTGCAGGGCGAGCACGACGGGCAGGTGGTCGGAGGGCGACGTCCCGGCGGGGCGGCTCACGGCCCAGGTCACGTCGGTGCCGACCGCTGCGGACCGGAAGCGGTGGGTCGGCACCTCTGGTGCCCGCATCGCCCGGACACCGACCGCGGCAGCGCCGGTGAGGAGGGCGGCCCCCGCCCCCGCCGTCATCACCGCCCGGCGGGAGGGCCGACCCGTGACCCGTCTACTCACCGGTCTCGCCGTCCAGGGCCTCGCGCAGCAGGTCGGCGTGACCGGCGTGTCGGGCGGTCTCCTCGATCATGTGCAGGACGATCCAGCGGGCGTTGCCCGGGACCCGGTCGCCGTGGGCCGCAGCGGCCGGGGAGTCGAGCCCGACCGTGGCGAGCGCGGCGTCGCTGCGGGCGCACGACTGCTGGTACTGCGCGACGAGGGCCTGCGGAGTGAGGCCGCGAGCGCGCGTCATCTCCCAGTCGGGGTCGGCGTCCCAGTCGGCCTCGTCCCAGGGCGGAGGGGGTGACGCCCCCGTGAGCCGCACGCTGAACCACCAGTCCTCGTTGAGGGCGGCATGGTGGAGCAGCCCACCGAGGGTGAGGGTCGAGGGAGGGTGCGGCGTCCTGAGCGCGGTGGCGTCGAGGCCCGCGCACTTGCGCAGGAGGATCTCGCGTTGCCCCTGGAGGAAGCCGAGCAGCTGGCTCCGCTCGTCTCCGGTGTCGGGTCGCACGTCGGGCCCGTCGGGCACACGAGGGGAGTCGGGTACGGCGTCGCTGGTTGCGTCGGTCACGAACGCAGCGTGGCGGTGGGTGCGGGTCGCTGGCAAGACCTCTAGGGTCGAGAGGTGGACGGGGCACCGAAGCACGCGCAGGCGTCGGGCCCACCGCCCGAGCCAGCGGCTCAGCCGACCGGGGGGACGGGGCCGACCGAGGGGAGCGAGCCGCCGGTGCACCTGACCCGTCGGGGCGCCCTGGTGCTCGGTGGCGTGGGGGTCGCCGTCGTCGGTGGCGTGGGTCTGGGCGTGCACGCGCTCGGCGGGCCGACGTCGGTCGTGGCAGCGGTGACCGGACCCCGGGACCCGTCCCTGCCCGGGGCGGCGCCCAGCTGCGTCGGCTCAGCGACGTTGGCCCCCACGACCCAGCTGCGCGGCATACCGCTGGTCTATGACGAGAGCGGCACCCGCACGAGCTTCCGGTTCGAGCCGACCTTCCGGGGTCGGCTCGAGGCCTGGCTGCCTCGGCACGCGACCGCCCCGGGCCTCGGGATGCCCGCCGAGGTGTGGACCCTGGGGTCGTGGGTCGAGGGCGACCCGGCGGGTGAAGGGGTCGGCGCAGACGGCACGGTCGACACCGCCGGGGGGTGCCGCTCCTGGCACAACACCGGCCGGGCGTTCGACCTCACCCGGCTCGTGGACGGCGCCGGAGAGGTGGTCGTCTCGGCCCGCTACGACCTGTGGTCGCGCTTCACCGGTGCCCAGCTCGAGACCACGAGGGCCCGCTACTGGCGCACGGTCGCTGGTCTCCACCGCGACTTCGACTCGGTTCTGACCTACCTCTACAACGACCTGCACCACACCCACGTGCACGTCGACGACGGGCGCGTGAGCGGCACCGGGGGCTCGCTCTTCCGGGCCGGCTCGCGGGTGCAGGTCCAGGCGGTGCAGGCCATGTGCACCTGGGTATGGGGCCGCCCGGTCGAGACCACGGGCGAGGGGGACTCCGCCACCCGCGATGCGACCGCCGCGGTCCTCGCGCAGGCGGGGGTCGGGGGGGCGCTGACCGATGGCGTGGCGGCCTGGCACGGCTTCCTCGACGCGACGCTCGCCGGGGGCTGACGTCCCCCACCGCCAGGGTCCTCCGCCGCGCGGCCGAGGCGGTCGCTCAGGCGGTGGGCCGAGGCGTGAGCGAGCCCACAGGTGGTGGGACTCACAGCCGGACGGCGAGCCACCGACGCGGGGCGCTCGCCATACTCGTTTGGAGATCTCTCCCGACCGCGAGGTGGCAACTTCCATGGCACGACTGCAGCAGACCGACGGCCTCACCGAGGAGCAGACCGAGCTCCTCGCCCTGGTGAGGCAGTTCGTCGAGGAGCAGATCATCCCGGTGGCGACGCAGCTCGAGCACGCGGACGAGTACCCCACCAAGATCGTCGAGGCGATGAAGGAGATGGGGATCTTCGGGCTGATGATCCCCGAGGAGTACGGCGGCCTGGGTGAGTCGCTGCTGACCTACGCCCTGTGTGTCGAGGAGATCGCCCGCGGGTGGATGTCGGTGTCGGGGATCATCAACACCCACTTCATCGTGGCCTACATGGTGGCCCAGCACGGCACCGAGGAGCAGAAGCAGAGGTACCTCCCGCGGATGGCGACCGGCGAGGTGCGCGGGGCGTTCTCGATGAGCGAGCCCGGGTGCGGCTCGGACGTGGCGGCGATCACGACCAAGGCCGTCAAGGGCTCGGGAGCCGACGACGAGACCTGGACGATCAACGGTCAGAAGATGTGGCTGACCAACGGTGGGTCGTCCAACCTCGTGGCCGTGCTCGTGAAGTCGGACACCGGTCAGCCAGCCCACGAGTCGGTCTACAAGAACATGACCACCTTCCTCGTCGAGAAGGAGTCCGGCTTCGGCGAGACGGCGCCGGGGCTGACGGTGCCGGGCAAGATCGACAAGATGGGCTACAAGGGCGTCGACACGACCGAGCTGGTCTTCGACGGCTACACCACCACCAGCGCGCAGATCCTCGGTGGGGTCCCCGGCAAGGGCTTCTACCAGATGATGGACGGCGTCGAGGTGGGCCGGGTCAACGTCGCGGCCCGTGGCTGCGGGGTCGCGCGGCGCGCGTTCGAGCTGGGGATCTCCTACGCCCAGCAGCGGGAGACCTTCGGCAAGAAGATCGCCGAGCACCAGGCCGTGCTGTTCCGCCTGGCCGACATGGCGACCAAGGTCGAGGCGGCGCACCAGATGATGGTCAAGGCGGCCAAGGTCAAGGACGCCGGTGAGCGCAACGACCTCGAGGCCGGGATGGCCAAGTACCTCGCGAGCGAGTACTGCTCCCAGGTCGTCGAGGACTCCTTCCGCATCCACGGCGGCTACGGCTACTCCAAGGAGTACGAGATCGAGCGGCTCTACCGCGAGGCGCCGATGCTGCTCATCGGCGAGGGCACCGCCGACATCCAGAAGATGATCATCGGCCGTCGCCTGCTCGAGGACTACAAGCTCAAGAGCTGAGGTCCTCAGCCACGGCGGCGCCGTGACGGCGACTCCCGCGCACATCTGAGAGACTGGGGTCATGAGCGCACAGGCGAACCAGCCCCGGATGCCCCAGGCCCGCCTCTCCTTGGACTACCCGATGTCCCTCGGGATCTTCGACACGTACGACGCGGCGCAGAAGGCCGTCGACCTGCTGTCGGACAAGGAGTTCCCGGTCCAGAACTGCCTGATCGTGGGCACCGACCTCAAGCAGCTCGAGCGGATCACCGGTCGGCTCACCTGGGCTCGGGTCCTCGCGGCCGGTGCCCTGTCGGGTGTCTGGCTCGGGCTCTTCGTCGGGCTGATCTTCGCCCTCTTCGACAGCGGCAACAACGTGGTCACCCTCGTGCTGTCGACGGTCATCTTCGGTGCCATCTTCGGCCTGGTGTGGGGGGCCATCGGCTACGCCGCGACCGGGGGCCGACGCGACTTCAGCTCGGTGAGCCAGATCGTCCCGAGCAAGTACGAGGTCCTGTGCGAGCACAAGGTGGCCCAGCAGGCCCGCGAGATCCTCACGGGTGCCGGGCTCCTCGGCCACGCCGACATCACCTGAGCCACCCCTGCCGGTGAGCTAGCCCCGCAGGCGGGCGATCCACGCCTCCACGTCGTCGGCTGAGCGCGGGATGGCCGAAGACAGCAGCTCGTAGCCGTCGGCGGTCACCACGACGTCGTCCTCGATGCGCACCCCGATGCCCCGCAGCTCGGCCGGGACCAGCTCGTCGTCGGCCTTGAAGTAGAGCCCCGGCTCGACCGTCAGCACCATGCCGGGCTCCAGCACGCGGTCGTTGTAGTCGGCTCGGGTGGCGAGGGCGCAGTCGTGCACGTCGAGGCCGAGGTGGTGGCTGGTCCCGTGGACCATCCACCGCCGGTGGTACTGCCCGTGGTCGGCGTCGAGGGTGTCGTCCACCGAGATCCCGTCGGGCAGCAGTCCCCACTCGTGCACCGTCGCGGCGATGACCCGGATGGCCGCCTCGTGCACCTCCGAGAACTTCACCCCGGGCCGGATCACGGCCAGCGCCGCCTCCTGCGCGGCGAGCACCGCGTCGTAGATGCGCCGCTGCACCTCGGTATAGGTCCCGTCGACCGGCAGGGTGCGCGTGATGTCGGCGGTGTAGAGCGCGTCTACCTCGACCCCCGCGTCGAGCAGCAGCAGCTCGCCGGCCCGGACCTCCCCGGTGTTCTTGATCCAGTGCAGGGTCGTGGCGTGGTTGCCGCTGGCGCAGATGGAGTCGTAGCCGACGCCGTTGCCCTCGTGCCGCGCGTGCAGGCCGAACAGGCCTTCGACCCATCGCTCGCCGCGGGCCTTCAGCGCCGCCTCGTGCAGGTGGGCCACGACCTCGTCGAAGCCGAGGCCGGTGGCGGCCATGGCCGCCCGCATCTGCTCGATCTCGAACTCGTCCTTGACCAGCCGGAGCGTCGAGATCGCCCTGGCCAGCTCGAGGTCGTGCTCAGTGGCCGCGTCGGCCTGCTCCTGCGTCGTCTCCTGGGCGTCGGCCTCGCTGCGCACGGTGTCGACCAGCGCGGTGATGTCGACGTCGGCGTCACGCACGACCCGGAGGGTCACGGTGCCAGCGTCCTTGGCCAGCGCGTCGGGCAGGTCGTCGATGTGGCGGGCCGTCACGCCGTACTCCGCCTCGATGTCCTGCAGGGTCGGGCGCGCGCCGACCCAGAACTCGCCGTACCGGCTGTCGCTGAAGAACTCGTCGGAGTCGCGCCCGCCCAGGGGGCGGAAGAACAGGACGGCCTCGTGGCCGCCGCCTTCGCGCGGCTCGAGCACGAGCACCGCGTCGGGCTCCTGGTCGCCGCCGAACCCGGTGAGCCAGGCGAACGCGGTATGGGGCCGGAAGACGTAGTCGGTGTCGTTGGAACGCACCTTCAGGCCTCCCGCCGGCACGACCAGACGCTCGCCCTCGTATGCCGTGCTGACCGCCTCGCGGCGCGTGGCAGCGAAGTCGGCGACCGCCGCGCGGTCGGGGGTGCCGGTCGGCCGCTCCGCCCACCCCGTCGCGATGAACCGGCGCAGCTCGTCGGTCGGCGGGCGGGAACGGCTCTCGGACTTCTGCTGCTGCTCACTCATCCCGCCATCGTGCCACGGCCTCCCCGCGGCGCGACCCGTCCCCGACCCCCGGGCGTCGGGGACGGGTCGCGCCGTCGGGAGGCCGTGGCGACGGATCGAGGTCGGGTCAGCGGTCCTGGATGACGATGGTCTGGAGGTCGGCCGCGGTGGCGAGCGTGGTGGTCCTCTTCGTCAGGACGTCCTGCGAGACCAGCCTGGCGGCCGTCTGCCCGCACGAGCGGATCTCGGCGTAGACCCGCGTGCCCGCCACCCCGAGGATCGCGGGCGGGTACTTGGCGCCGGGCCAGGTCAGCTCGGAGCCGATCCGGCCACTGCCGTCGAGCAGGCCCACGGCGCCGGGCCCGCACCCGGTCGCCCGCTCGGCGAGGACGCCACCGGCCGCCGGCCAGGCCACCACGTAGCCGAACAGCTCGTCAGGCAGGTTCTTGTCGGTGTGGGTGAGGGCGCGGACGGCGCCCGTCGTCGGCGACATCGCGAAGAGGTCCATGCTCTGGCCGTCGCGCACCGTGCACCGCAGCTCCACGTCGCCGCCGGACCACCGCTGCGCGGGCTGGCAGTTCTCGTAGCCCGAGGGTGACGCGACCGTGCGCACCGTGCGGCCGGTGCCGTTGTCGAGCACCACGACCGAGTCACCGGTGGGTGCGGTGGTCACCAGCCGCGTGCCGTCGGCCGTGGAGACGAAAGGCGTGTTGGCCCCGGTCGCGTACGTCGCCTCGACGTGGCCGGTGCGCGTCATCCGCAGCACCCGGTTGGCGCCCCTCTTCCCGTCCGAGACGAGGATCTGCTGGCCCGTGGGGCGTGAGTAGGTGGCGTGGGGGAAGCTCACGGCGCCGAGCGGGATGGTGTGAGAGGTGCGTGCGGCGAGGTCCCACTCCACCAGGACCGGGGTGGGACTGATGCGGTCGAAGGCCATCACCCGGCGTCCGTCGGGGGAGACATCCTGCAGCGAGACCGCCTGCTTCACGGTCATCAGGGGGTAGCGCACCCCGGTGGGGGAGACCATCGAGAGGGTGAACGAGCCGGGGTTGGGCTTGCCCATTGCGTCGGGCGCCGTGCTGGAGGAGGAGACGACCGACCAGCCGGGGCCGACCTGGCTCCAGACGATGCCGCTGGGGTCCGAGGGCGTGGGGTGGGGGGCCGGGGTCGTGGGGTTCGCGGAGGAGGTGGGTCGGCCGGTGGCGGCGGTGGTCGCGGTGGTGGTGGGCGAGGCCGGCACCGTCACGGTCGACGCGGTGGTCGGGGGTGCGGTGGGTCGACCTGCTGCCGGTGCCACGCTCGAGCCCCCGCACGCAGCCAGGGTCGTCGACACCAGGGCGGCGGAGGCCATGGCCACCAGGACCGCCCCGCGGCGGGTGAGGTGCGGACGAGTGGTCGTGGGGGTGGTGAACATGGCTTCCTCCGAGGATGGGTGGACCCGCCCGCTTGGCCGGTCTCTCGAGAGGAAGTCGCCTTCCTGCTGCACTGAGTTGCGTTGCTGTTCATCACGGTTCGGTCACAAGGGTGTCGCCCGGCGGGTGGCCAGGTGACGAGGCGGGTGGCGGCGTCAGCCGTTGATGTCCGGTGCCATCAACCGCGCCTCGTCGGCCGTCGCGTCGTCGGGCATCGTCTGCGACACGCGCTCGGCCTCGACGCGCTGAAGGTAGTGCTCGACCTCGTTGTCGATGGTCGCGGCATCCCACCCGAGCACCGGGGCCATCAGCTCGGCCGCGGGCCGTGAGGCGGTGACGGCCCGGTCCCACGACTCGATCGACAGTCGGGTACGACGCGCCAGCACGTCGTCGAGGTGCAGCGCACCTTCGTGGGAGGCGGCGTAGACGATCTCGGCGCCGAGGTAGTCCTCCCCACCCGGCAGCGGCTGCCCGAGCTCGGGTCGCTCGGCGACGAGGGCGAGCACCTCGCTCGTGAGCACCCCGTGCCGCATCAGCATCTTCTCGATGCGCTCGACGTGCAGCCCGGACTCGCGCGCCATGGCCGCCCGCCGGTTCCAGACCGCCTGGTAGCCGACGGCGCCCACCATCGGGATGTCTGCCGTCGTCGACGGCGGCACGGACCCGCCGAGCGCGCGGACCGCCTCGTCGACCGCGTCCTGCGCCATGACGCGGTAGGTGGTGTACTTCCCGCCGGCCACGACGACCAGCCCCGGCGTGGGGTGGAAGACGACGTGCTCGCGCGACAGCTTGCTCGTCTCCTCGCTCTCCCCGGCGAGCAGGGGCCGCAACCCGGCGTAGACGCCCTCGACGTCGGTCTGGGTGAGCTGCACGGCGAGCACCTTGTTGACGTGACCGAGCAGGTAGTCGATGTCGGCCTTCGTCGCGGCCGGGTGCGCCTTGTCGAGGGTCCAGTCGGTGTCGGTCGTGCCGATGATCCAGTGCCGACCCCAGGGGATGACGAAGAGCACGGACTTCTCGGTGCGCAGGATCAGGCCCGAGGTCGAGTGGATGCGGTCGCGTGGCACGACGAGGTGGATGCCCTTGCTGGCCCGCACGTGGAACTGTCCGCGCTCGCCGACCTTGGCCTGGGTCTCGTCGGTCCACACGCCGGTGGCGTTGACCACCTGGCGGGCGTGGATGTCGAACTCGTGCCCCGTCAGCTTGTCGAGCGCCCGCACGCCGGTGACCCGCTCACCCTGGCGCAGGAAGCCGATCGCGGCGACGCGGCTGGCCACGTGCGCGCCGTACGACGCCGCCGTGCGGGCGATCTCCATCGTGTGGCGGGCGTCGTCGACCTTGGCGTCGTAGTAGAGGACCGCCCCGGTGAGGGCCGACTTCTTCAGGGCGGGGGCGATCCTGAGGGCCCCGCGCCGGGTGAGGTGCCTGTGCCACGGCAGGCCGGCCGCGGCGCCCGAGCCACGCGCCAGGGCGTCGTACAGGGTCAGGCCGGCCTCGACGTAGGGCCGCTCCCAGACCGGGTGGGTCAGGGGGTAGAGGAAGGGCACCGGGCGCACGAGGTGGGGTGCGAGGCGGGTGAGCAGCAGGCCGCGCTCGCGCAGCGCCTCGTGCACGAGCCGGAAGTCGAGCATCTCGAGGTAGCGCAGGCCGCCGTGCACGAGCTTGCTGGAGCGGCTCGAGGTGCCCGAGGCGAAGTCACGCTGCTCGATCAGCCCGGTCGTGAGGCCGCGGGTGACGGCGTCGAGGGCGCTTCCGGCCCCGACGACGCCTCCGCCGATGACCAGCAGGTCGAGCTCGGTGGTGGCGGTGGCCTCGAACGCGTCGATCGCGGCCCGGCGGCTGGCGGGGGACAGGGGTGCGGGGTTCACCCTCCGAGCGTATTCCGCCGACCCTTTGCCACACTGGGCCGGTGGTCGACCCGTCCAGCCCTCCGCCGCGCCGACCCCGCCGACCGTCGTCCGGGGCCGGTGGCGCGCGTCCGGCACCCAGCCAGGCACTGGGGCGCCGTACCCGTCAGGTGCTGCGGCCGACCGGGCCACCGACCGACCGGCTTCCCGTGGTGTGGACCGGGCCCGACGGGGTGGAGGCCGACGTCGCCCGGGCCGTCATCGACCTCGCGATGCGGGCGGGCGCCGCGCTGCTCGCGACCGGCGCCCCGGCCTCCGACGTCGTGGCCACCGTCCTGCGCCTGACCCAGGCCTACGGCCTGAAGGGGGTGCACGTCGACGTCACCTTCAGCGCCGTCACCGTCTCCTACAACCGCGGGCCGCGGGCCGACCCGATGACCCTCCTGCGCACCGTGCGCTCGCGCTCGCAGGACTTCGTGCGGCTCGACCGGTTGCGGGCGCTGGTGGTCGACCTCGGCGAGGACCCGATCCCGGTGGACGAGGCCCGGATCCGCTTCGACTCGGTGATCGAGTCACCCAACCCCTACCGCCGCTGGGTGACGACCCTCGCCACCGGCGTCCTCGGGGCGTCCGCCGCAGCGATCCTCGGGGCGGGCCCCCTCATCGTGCTCGTCAGCCTGCTCACGGCGGCGCTGGTCGCCGTCGTCCAGCACCGGATGGCGCGGTTGGGCGTCGAGTCGTTCTTCGCCCAGGCCGTGGCTGCGGCCGTGCCCACCCTCATCGCCGTGGTCGTCGCCGGCCTCCAGTCGAGCTTCGGGGTGCTGCAGGGGCTCCTGCCGTCCGTCGTCGTCGCGTCTGGCATCGTCGTGCTGCTCGCCGGGCTGTCGGTGGTCGGCGCGGCGCAGGACGCCATCGAGGGGTTCTACGTCACCGCCGGCGCCCGCGTCTTCGAGGTGCTCGTCCTCACCCTCGGCCTCGTCGTCGGCATCACCGTCGTGCTGGGCCTGGCCCACAAGCTGGGGCTGGTCCTGTCGGTCAGCGAGGGAGTGCTCGGCGGCTCCGTACCCCTTGCGGTGCGGATCGCCGCCGCCGGGGTGAGCGCTGCGGCCTTCGCCGTCTCGACCTATGCCGCCGGGCGCAGCGTCGTCGTGGCCGCGGTCGCCGGGGGGGTCGGATGGGGGGTCTACGAGGCGATGGGCTCCTTCGGGGCGGGCAAGCCGACCGCGAGCGCCGTGGCCGCCTTCGTCCTCGGGGTCTCGGCGCAGCTGGTCGCGAGGCGGCTGCGGATCGCCGCCATCGCGGTGACGACCTCGAGCATCGTCGCGCTGCTGCCCGGCCGCACCGTCTACCAGGGGCTCTTCCAGATCGTCTCCGACTCGGCTGGTCCGGGGCTCTACCAGGGGATCGCGACGCTGCTGGAGGCCGTCGGGGTGGGGGTCGGGCTGGCCGCCGGGGTCTCCTTCGGCACGTACGTCGCGCGACTGGTCCAGGACGGCCGCCGGGGCCGCCTGCGTCGACGCGCCCCCGGCGCCCGCGCCTGACCCTCCCCCCATGCCGTCCGAACACGGGAAACCCTTCATTTCGGGAGCCCCGACCAGTCGGGATGAAGGGTTTCCCGTGTTCGGACGGCAGGCGGTCTCGTGACCAGGAACCCTGGCCGTCGGGGTCGGGCGGCCGCTGGGGCCTCCGGCGGCACGTCCGTCGCGAGGCTGGTCCAGGACGGCCGCCGCGGCCGCCTGCGTCGACGCCCACGGGGCGCCCGGGCCTGACCCTGCGGGCCCCCCGCCTCGCCTGATGTCTCTGCCAGCCCCCACCCTCGCCGTCCGAACACGAGAAACCCTTCATTTCGTGAGCCGAGACCGGTCGGGATGAAGGGTTTCTCGTGTTCGGACGGTGGGGGGAGAAGGGGGGGCAGGGGGGGAGAAGGGGGGAGACGGGGGGGAGACCGGGGGGAGGGTGGGGTGGGGGGGGTGACGGACGGCACGCCGTACGGCGCTGTGGGGTGGCCTGCGCCTCGGGCAGGATGGCGAGGAGCAGGCCCACGGGTCACACGTCGTCGAGGGAGCAGGCATGCAGTTCGGTCGCAGCTACGAGGAGTTCGAGGTCGGTGCGGTCTACAAGCACTGGCCCGGCAAGACGGTGACGGAGTACGACGACCACCTCTTCTGCCTGCTGACTATGAACCACCACCCGCTGCACCTCGACGTCAACTACGCCAGCGAGACCACGCAGTTCGGCAAGAACGTCGTCGTGGGCAACTACATCTACTCGCTGCTGCTCGGCATGTCGGTGCCCGATGTCTCCGGCAAGGCCATCGCCAACCTCGAGGTCGAGTCGCTCAGGCACGTCGCGCCGACCTTCCACGGCGACACGATCTACGGCGAGACGGTCGTGCTCGACAAGTGGGAGAGCAAGAGCAAGGACGACCGCGGCGTGGTCTACGTCGAGACCAAGGGCTGCAACCAGGACGGCACCCTGGTCTGCATCTTCCGTCGCAAGGTGATGGTGCCGAAGCAGAGCTACCTCGACGCCCGTGGGGGCGAGCAGCCGGGTCGGCCCGTGCTCAAGGAGCCGGTGCCCAAGGCCTGACGGCCCTCCGTACGCGAGGGCTCGCCCACATCTGAGCCCGAAGCGCTCATGCGGGCCGACGGACGGCCGCCCGACGGGTCCGGGTGGTCGCCCACGCACAGCGCAGGAGAAACAGTGGTGAGGGCGGCACCCACCCCAGCTGCAGGGCCTGGGAGTTGTCGTCCCTGACGGCCCAGTGCTCGATGACCTGACCAGACCGGAATCGCTGGAAGTGGACGTGCTGCACCGCGAACGTCCGTCGGGTGGGAGCGAATACACGCTCGATGTCGTCGCCGCCCGCGTTCCACACGACGAACGGACCGGTATGGCGTCCGGACATCGTGCCGTGGGTGACGACGAGGTCTCCCTCGACGACGACCTCGTCGACCGTGAACGCGAGGTCGCTGTACGCCGTACGGAGCCAGTGGGCGGTGGCGTGGAAGCCCTCGGGGCCGGGCGTGCGGCACGGCGGCGGCTCGCTCATCGCCTCGCGGTTGACCGCCAGCGGATGCACGACCTCGCGGAAGTCGGCGGCCCCCCCGTGGGCCATGAGACCCAGACTGCGTCGGGCCAGGGTCGCCAGCTTGTCTCGGTCGGTCATGGTAGTCACGTTGTCTCCTCGTTCGATACGGTTTACTGTACTGAATGACTACAGTAGACTGTATTCATGCTGAGGTCCACCCCTTCTGCGAGCCAGTCGGGCGGTCGCGATTGCCGTGGCCGTCGACCCGTCTCGAGGCCGTGACGTGGCCTACGACAACAGCGCACGAGCGAGCCGGGCCCGGGAGACGCGGGCGCGGGTGCTCGCAGCCGCCCGTCAGTCCTTCCTGGGGGTCGGCTACGCAGCCACGACGATCCGCGAGGTCGCCGCAGCGGCAGATGTCTCGCCAGAGACGATCTACAAGTCGTTCGGGTCGAAGGCTGGTCTGCTCAAGGACGTCTACGACGTGACTCTCGCCGGTGACCAGGACCCGGTGGCGATGGCTCAGCGTGAGGAGTTCGGGGCCCTGCGCTCCGCCGGAGACCCGACCACCGCCGCCCACGCGTACGGCGTCCTGGCGGGCTCGTTGGCGGCCCGCACCGGACCATTGCTGGGGGTGGTGATGGGCCGCCGGGGTGCCGACGCCGAGCTCGAGACCTTCGTCGCCACGATCGACGGCGAGCGACTGACGGGGGCTTCCTTCACCGTTGGCGCCTGGGCGGCCCGAGGGTGGCTACGACCCGAGCAGACGGTCGAGCGCGCGCGCGACGTGCTCTGGACCATGAGCTCGCCCTCTGTGTCGGCCCTCCTGGTGGAACGCGGGTGGGCGCTGGCCGACTATGGCAGCTGGGTCACCGCCTGCGTGCTGGCGACGGTCCTCACACCGACCACACCGACCACACCGACCACACCGACCTGACGGCCCTCCAGACCGTGTGGGGTCGCACCCCACGACCTAGGTAGCCGAGGAATCACCCCCCGGAGGCGCCTGGGGGGTGATTCTTCGGCTACCCAAGTGGAGGCGGGTCAGGGGAGTCGGTGGGTGTACGGGACTCCGGAGGGGTCTCGGCAGCTGACGGAATCCAGGTGACCCCAGCCGCCACTGGTGTTGAAGTTGAGTACGTTCAGCCCGAACTGGTAGGGACCCAGGGGCACTGTCGGCATCGGTTTCTCGATACCACCGTCATTATTGACCACGCAGTCCGTCGACCCCCGGGGGACGCCGAGGCCGACCAGGACATCCGGACTGATCGGCCCGAAGGTCATGAGAACCCCGGGCGTCACGGAACCCCCACCGGGAGCAATGGTGGAGAACGGTGACGGCTGGCTCTCCCCGCAGTCGAGGGCGTAGTCACGCAGGTCAGCCGACGCCGTGACCCAGCACCCCGAACCGATCGGCACGGCAGTCCCGACCCGGCCCTGCCCGTCGACGGGTCGGTGCTGCAGGTCACTCCACTGCACGCCGCGGAAGTGGGAGGGACCGGCCCCACTGGCCCCCAGGACGAAGGAGAACGCGGTCCACCCGACGTGAGGGACGATCGATGTGTTGCGCTGGCCCTCACCAGCGTCCAGCTGGACCTGCGACACGGAGGTGCTGGGGATGAGACCGAGCACCACGTGACCACCCGGCGCAAGCTTCCAGGACGCGACCGGGTGGCTCAGGTCGACGACGGACCGCGCAAACGTCTGGCGACCGGAGTCGGTCTGGTGGACGAAGTCGACCTCCTGGGACTGGCCGTCGGGCGCATGCACCGCGACCATGTAGTCGGACTCGTCACCACCCGAAGGTGTCTCGGGAAGGGACCACGTGACGAACCCGGCCACGTGCGACGGGTCGGCCGGGGTGAGCCGACTGGTCGTCAGCACTCCTCCTGTCGCGAGTCCGGCAGCGACGACGGCCACCACGGCGGCGGTGGTGGCCAGGA
The DNA here is from genome assembly GCA_038230235.1 of Actinomycetales bacterium. Lineage (GTDB taxonomy): Bacteria > Actinomycetota > Actinomycetes > Actinomycetales > Dermatophilaceae > Lapillicoccus. The sequence goes on along the minus strand of JBBRNQ010000067.1, from coordinate 4,127 downwards.
CCGCACCCCAGCGGCGTCGCCGTACAGACCGCCGTCCTCGACTGACGACGCCCTCGAGGTCGAGGGCCGGATAGGAGCCCGGGATGACGGCCTCGAGCCGGTTTCGCAGGTCCTCAGGTGCCTGGGTCATGATCTCGCTCCTTCCGGGCGCACGGCGGGTGGAGGGGTCAGGTCCTCAGGTAGGCGCTCGGCGTCGGCGATCCCGCGCAGCGCGGCGAGCCCCCGGGAGCCGAGCGACTTCACGGCGCCGACGCTGATGCCGAGGGTCTCGGCGGTCTCTCGCTCCGGCAGGTCGCAGTAGAAGCGCAGGACGACCACTCGCCGCTGCGCGTCGGGCAGCCCGGCGAGCCAGCGCTGGATCTCGTCGCGGTCGTCGACGACGGTGGAGTCCGGCAGGATGCGTTCCGGGAGGACGTCGGTCACGACCTCGCGCCGGGTCGAGCGCCACGCGTCGACGTGGTGGTTCGCGACGATGCGGCGGGTGTAGGCCAGGGCGGTGCCGGAGCGCACCTTCGGCCACGCGACATAGGTCTTGACCAGTGCCGCCTGCACGAGCTCGGCGGCGGCCTCGGTCGAGCCGGTGAGCAGCCACGCGGTGCGCATCAGCGAGCCCTGCGACTGCCGGGCGAAGTCGTTGAACTCCGCGTCCCGGTCAGAGCGAGCCACGCTGCACCTGCGCTGCGTCGTCCATGCCCACCCCTCGTCGGTGGTCCCGGGTGGGACCTCACACCCTTCCTACGGACCGGGTATGCCGAAAGGTTGCCAGTTCGCGTCGACTTCTCCCCGGTCCGCGCCGAGATGCCGCCGGGTCACGGCCTCACCTCGTGGCTGCTGCCCTGCGCGTCCGTCCAGGAGTAGCCGGTCAGGGTGGGATAGCTCGTCCCCGTGGTCACGAACGACACCGCTGCCACGCTGTACCTGGCGTCCAAGGCGACGGGGTGCAGACGCAGCTTCCGGCCGTCGGACAGGGCCGCGGTGGCAGCAACCGCCTGCGGCGGGCCGAAGATCGTCAGACGCGAGGTGGTCGAGGTTGCCCCTCCCTCTCCGATGAGCAGGTAGGGGAGCGTGCCGTGCGCCGTCGTCCGCCCCCCGTCGAGGGCGCCGATCTCCTTGCCGTCGGCCGTGATCCACACGGTCCTGCCGTCGACGCTGGCACTGGCGCCCACGCGACCGTCCTTGCCGACGGGTCGGCCCGCGTGGTCCCACCAGAGGACGTCGGTGACGGGGGACCTACCGCGCAGGGGTTGCTGGAAGGTCAGGACGAAGGCGGACCAGTCGCTACCGGGGATCGGCTGCACGTCGACCGACCAAGCGCCGTAGTTGCGATCGGTCCGGGGCTCGACGTCCGACTGTGCCGTGCCCGAGGGGATGACGCCGACGACGGTCGAGGTGGCGCCCACCCTCGCCCAGGTGATGCGCCGCCCCGCCTGGTTGGGGACCGGAGCCAGCGAGACGACGGGGCCTCTCGACCCGTGGGAGGCGTCGGTGACGTCGGTGACGTCAACCGTCGAGGACCCGTTGGTCCCGGGTCGGAGCCTGACGAGGTACGTGGGGTCGTCGCCACCGAACCCCCCGGCGTGGAGGGTCGCCGGCCCCGACGCGACCGGGCTCCTCGTCGTCGGGGCACTGGAGGCCGACGCCACAGGCGTCGTCGTCGTCCGGGCTCGGACGAGCACAGCAGCACCCGCACCGAGTGCGCCGACCACGACGGCGGCGACGAGCACCTGACCACCACGTCGGCGCCGTATGGAGCGGGCCCCTCGTCGCCGTGCGTCGTCGAGGTCGAGGGGGAGCCAGTGGGTGGGGAGGGCGGCCTCGAGCCGGCCGCGGACGCTGCCAGGGGTCTCGTGCTCACCGCTGGTCGACGTATCCGGCCCTGGCCGCGTCGATCGGTCAGGAGGCGGGGTGGTGGCGGTCGGTCGGGTGAACCCCCCGAGGTCGGCCCGGTCGGCGACGACGACCTCCCGCAGGGAGGTCACGGCCTCAGACCACAGCGACGCCACCGCCTCGACCGAGGTCCCGAGAGCGTCAGCGGTCTCCTGCTCGGACAGGGCTGCGTGGGCGTGGAGCACCACCACGCGGCGCTGGTCTCCGGGTAGCCCCGCCAGCCAGCGGTGGATCTCGTCGCTGCCCTCGGTCGGGTGGAGGGTGTCGAGGTGCAGGCTCGCGAGGACGCGTCGGGTGTGCTCCAGCACCGGGCCACCCCGCACCCGGGGCCAGGCGACGTAGGTGATCGCCAGCGCCTCCTGGACCAGAGCGGCCGCGGCGCCGGTCGACCCGGTGAGCAGCCACGCAGTCGCCATCAGCGACCCCTCGGCCCCCCGGGCGAAGTCGGTGAACTCCCGGTCGCGGTCAGGGCGACCCATGGGCCACCCGCCTCGCGTCCCGCTCCATACCGCCCCTGTCATCGTCGGCCCCCACACGCACGCGGTCGCGCCGCGCCCCCGCGGATCGGCCTGCCACAAGGTTGACACGCGGGCACGGGAGCCGACCGGTAATCCGCCGAACCGGCCCGGTGGCGGCGGGCCCGCGTGGTCGGGGGGGTGAAACCGCGGTGGCCAGGAGAGCGGGGTATCGCCGGAGCGGTCAGCTCGGTCGGTGCCGACCCCGATGCCGCCGGCCCGGCTCACCCGCCGGTGAGTTCGGCAGCAAGGTGAGATGGATGCGTGAAGTGCGACCCCGGTGAGGCGGCCGCCCCCCTGGTGTTCGTCTCGGGGAGCCGGCGCCAGGGCGGACGGCCGCGCACAGGCCCATGAGCGGGCGCGTCATCCCGTCCAGTTAGACGCAGCTTGACTCGGCGACTGGCGGGGTCACGGTTCGGCCCACTGCGAGAGGATGGAGGAGAGTTCTGAGGGCCTTCCACACCGAGGCTGCGACCATTGGCATGTTCCGTGCGCGTCGGCGGATCAACTTCGTGAACTTGGTGTGACGCCCAACAGCAAAGGCGTCCATGAAGGTTGCTCTGCGACGTCGAATTACTCGTTCTGCTCGGCGCCCGCTCCGGTCTCCGGCATGGCCGCCGGAGTGGTCGCTGTCAGTGCTGCCGGTGACGACTCTTGCGCCGTGACCACCTTAGGCCAAGGGTACTGCTGGGGGGACAACCTTTATGGGCAACTAGGCGATGGCACTACAGACAACCGCTCATTGCCGCAGCCCATATCTGGAGTGACCAAGAAAATCATCGCAATCAGCACAAGCGGAGGACATTCTTGCGCAGTCACCATCTCAGGTGGTGCGTATTTTTGGGGACGCAACCTTTTCGGGGAGCTTGGTGACGGGACCACCGTCGACCGCGTCAGTCCTGTACCGGTCTTAGGCCTTTCCGTGGGAGTTGTGGCCATCACTACCGGCGACTACGACAGTTGCGCGGTCACCACCTCCGGGGCAGCCGACTGTTGGGGCTACAACGGCTACGGTCAGCTTGGTGACGGCACACAGACGGACCGTCAGGCCCCGGTGCGAGCGTCCGGTCTCCCACCTCTCTCCTCCATTTCTACCGCTTACGCAAACACTTGTGCCGTCACACGGGCCGGAGCTATCTACTGCTGGGGTGAAGGTGCAAATCTGCCAACGCCCACCCCACGTGATTCGTGGACCCCCCTACTCATCAGTAGCCTCCCTCCCAATATGGCCTCTATCAGCGTCGGGCAGGATCACGGCTGCGCAACCACCACCGCCGGCGCCGCATATTGCTGGGGTAACAATTGGAGCGGAGCGCTGGGCGACGGGACGGTCAGTGACTCTACGAAGCCCGGCCTCGTTGTGGGTCTGTCCCAAGGGGTGGAAGCTGTCACTGCGGGAGCGGCCCACACTTGCGCCATCGCCAGTCTGGGCACTGGATTTTGCTGGGGGATGAATGTCTTCGGGCAACTCGGGAAAGACTCACAGAGAGTTGTGACCACTCCGGCCGCGGTGAGCGGGCCGCTGCCATAGGGGCAGCCTACAGTAGCCGCCCTTTGCGATTCACACGGAACTTATCTGGCTCTTCACAGTTGACGGTGTAGTTGGGGTCTGAAGCCGCCGCTCTCGAGCAGGGACCGGGCGATGTAGTTGGTGAGGTTGCGGAACCCGAGGGCGGACCCGCGCAGGTGCTCGAGTCGACCATTGATGGCTTCCGTAGGTCCATT
>JBBRNQ010000066.1:0-24354 GCA_038230235.1 Actinomycetales bacterium | reverse complement strand
TGCGCAGGTCGCCGACGTAGCCGAACATCTCCGACAGGGGGACGAGGCCCCGCACGATCTTGGCGCCGCTGATGTCCTCCATGGCCTGGATCTGGCCGCGGCGACTGTTGATGTCGCCGATGACCTCACCCATGTAGTCCTCGGGGGTGCGCACCTCGACGGCCATCATCGGCTCGAGGAGCACGGGGTCGGCCTTGCGGACGGCCTCCTTGAGCGCCATGGAACCGGCGATCTTGAACGCCATCTCCGAGGAGTCGACGTCGTGCGCCGCACCGTCGAGCAGGGTGGCCTTGATGCCGACGAGCGGGTAGCCCTCGAGCACGCCGTACTGCATGGCGTCCTGGATGCCGGCATCGACGGAGGGGATGTACTCGCGCGGGATACGGCCACCGGTCACCTTGTTGACGAACTCGTAGAGCTCGCCCTCCGAGGTGTCCATCGGCGCGATGGCGATCTGGATCTTGGCGTACTGGCCCGACCCACCCGTCTGCTTCTTGTGGGTGTAGTCGAGACGGTCGATCGTGCGCCGGATCGTCTCGCGGTAGGCGACCTGGGGCTTGCCGACGTTGGCCTCGACCTTGAACTCGCGCCGCATGCGGTCCACGAGGATGTCGAGGTGCAGCTCGCCCATCCCGGCGATGATGGTCTGACCGGTCTCGTCGTCGTGGTGGACCTGGAAGGTCGGGTCCTCCTGCGCGAGCTTCTGGATGGCCACCCCCAGCTTTTCCTGGTCGCCCTTGGTCTTGGGCTCGATGGCGACCGAGATGACCGGCTCGGGGAACGTCATCGACTCGAGGATGACCTGGTCGTTGAGGTCGCTCAACGTGTCACCGGTGGTCGTGTCCTTGAGGCCGATCATCGCGTAGATGTGGCCGGCCGACGCCTCGTCGACGGGGTTCTCCTTGTTGGCGTGCATCTGGAAGAGCTTGCCGATGCGCTCCTTGTTGCCCTTGGTCGTGTTCATGACCTGGGTGCCCGCGGAGAGCTTGCCGGAGTAGACCCGCACGAAGGTCAGCGTGCCGAAGAACGGGTGCGTGGCGATCTTGAAGGCCAGGGCGGAGAAGGGCTCGTCGGTCGACGGCTTGCGGATGACCTCGATCTCCTCCTTGCCCGGCTTGTGGCCGATCATCGGGGGGACGTCGAGCGGGGACGGCAGGTAGTCGACGACCGCGTCGAGCATGGGCTGGACGCCGCGGTTCTTGAAGGCGGAGCCGCAGAAGACGGGGTAGAGCTCGGACTTGACGGTGAGCTTGCGGATGCCCGACTTGATCTCGGCCACCGTGAGCTCCTCGCCCCCGAGGTACTTCTCCATCAGCGCGTCGTCGGCCTCGGCCACGCGCTCGACGAGGGCCATGCGGTACTCGTCGGCCTTGGCCTGCAGGTCGGCGGGGATCGCCTCGATCTCGTACTTGGCGCCCATCGTCACGTCACCCTTGGAGTCACCGGGCCACACGAGGGCACGCATCTCGACGAGGTCGATGACCCCGACGAAGTCGTTCTCGGCGCCGATCGGCAGCTGCATGACGAGCGGCTCCGCACCGAGGCGGTCCTTGATGGTGGCGACGGTGAAGTAGAAGTCGGCGCCGAGCTTGTCCATCTTGTTGACGAAGCAGATGCGCGGCACGTCGTACTTGTCGGCCTGACGCCACACGGTCTCGGACTGGGGCTCGACGCCCTCCTTGCCGTCGAAGACGGCGACGGCGCCGTCGAGGACGCGCAGGGAGCGCTCGACCTCGACCGTGAAGTCGACGTGCCCGGGGGTGTCGATGATGTTGATCTGGCTGCCGGCCCAGAAGGAGGTGACGGCGGCGGAGGTGATGGTGATCCCCCGCTCCTTCTCCTGCTCCATCCAGTCGGTCGTCGACGCACCGTCGTGGGTCTCACCGATCTTGTGGTTGACGCCGGTGTAGAAGAGGATGCGCTCCGTCACCGTCGTCTTGCCAGCGTCGATGTGCGCCATGATGCCGATGTTGCGGACCTTCGTGAGGTCCGTCAGGACGTCGAGTGCCACGTGTGCCTGCTCAATCTCGTTTAATCGGGTTCGTGTCTGGAGTCTGTTGCGAGCCCTGACGCTCTCGGCCACCGGTGGGCAGCCTCCAGGTCAACGCTTCGAACGGCTCCGGTATGCCGGGCGCGCCCACTGGCGCACCCGACACGGCCGGGCGGTCCGGCTGGTTACCAGCGGTAGTGCGCGAAGGCCTTGTTGGACTCGGCCATCTTGTGGGTGTCCTCACGACGCTTGACCGCGGCACCGAGGCCGTTGGAGGCGTCGAGGATCTCGTTCATCAGCCGCTCGGTCATCGTCTTCTCGCGACGCTGACGGGAGTACCCGACGAGCCAGCGCAGCGCGAGGGTCGTGCTGCGGTTGGGCTTGACCTCGATCGGCACCTGGTAGGTGGCCCCACCGACGCGGCGGGACTTGACCTCGAGGGCGGGCTTGATGTTTTCGAGCGCGCGCTTGAGGGTGACGACGGGGTCAGCCCCGGTCTTCTGCTTGGCTCCCTCGAGGGCGCCGTAGACGATCGTCTCGGCGATCGACTTCTTGCCGTCGAGGAGGATCTTGTTGACCAGCTGCGTCACCAGCGGCGAGTTGTGCACCGGGTCGATGACGAGGGGGCGCTTGGGTGCGGGTCCCTTGCGAGGCATGTCAGCTCTTCTCCTTCTTCGCGCCGTAGCGCGAGCGAGCCTGCTTACGGTTCTTGACGCCCTGGGCGTCGAGCGAGCCGCGCACGATCTTGTAGCGCACGCCCGGGAGGTCCTTCACCCGTCCGCCACGCACGAGCACGATGGAGTGCTCCTGCAGGTTGTGTCCGACGCCGGGGATGTAGGCCGTGACCTCGATGCCGGAGGTCAGCTTGACGCGCGCGACCTTCCGCAGCGCCGAGTTCGGCTTCTTGGGCGTGGTGGTGTAGACGCGGGTGCAGACACCGCGGCGCTGGGGCGATCCCTTGAGGGCCGGGGTCTTGGTCTTGTCGACCTTGTCCTGGCGCCCCTTGCGGACCAGCTGGTTGATCGTAGGCAACCTGATCTCCGTACGTGGGTGAGTCGTCCGCCCCACCGGCGTGGCGGGGCTCCTTGTTGATGTCCCCTCCGACCCCCGTGTCCGGGCGTGTCGGTGAGGATGCTCTCCCCTGCACTTCCGTCCCCCGTGACGGACCGGCTGGTGACCGGTCGGCACGGGGAGGGGATGCCCGGCGAGAGGGATGAACCTGCTCCTCGACCCGGGGCGTCAGCGCCCGAATGATGGACATGCTCAGGTGACCGGCGATACCGGACACGAGACACTACGATACCGTCCGCCCGACGCGAACCCAAATCTGGTGACCCGGCGCCAGCGCCGCGCTCGGGGAACTCCCGGCCCGATGGGTTAGCGTGGGGCCGCGCCCGTGCGGACGCCAGCGTGCGCCGGATGGCGCGAGGCCCTTCGTCGCGGGGTGCCGGACCGACCGAGGAGCACACAGCATGGACCACCCCACAGCGCCACCCACGACCCCGGGACGCACGCGGCACCGGCTCTCGTCGGAGGTCCTGAGGTTCGGGGCCGTGGGCATGGCCGGCTTCGTCGCCGACGTGGGTGGGTTCAACCTGCTGCGCTTCGTCGGCGGCCACGGACCGTTCTACGAGTACCCGCTGAGTGCCAAGGTCGTCTCCTCCACCCTCGGCATCGTGGTGGCCTGGCTGGGCAACCGCTACTGGACCTACGCCCACCGCCGCCGGACCAAGGTGCACCACGAGCTCCTGGCCTTCGTGCTCACCTGCCTGGTGGGGATCGGCATCTCCGTCGGCTGCCTGTGGGTCTCCCACTACGGACTGGGCCTGCGCAGCCCCCTCGACGACAACATCGCGACCAACGTCGTGGGCCTGGGGCTGTCGACGGCCTTCCGCTTCTGGGCCTACCGCACCATCGTCTTCAACGACGACGGTCGTGAGGAGCAGCCGGACGAGCAGGTCGGACACGGCCAGCACGACGAGCAGGACCAGCAGGACCAGCAGGGTCAGGACGCCGTACGCACCGAGGTCCCAGCACCGCGCTGAGAGCGGATCTGCGGCGCGCGCAGGCGCATCCGGACCACGTGGCCGATCATCGCGAAGCCGAGCTCGAGGGTCTTGCGCAGGTCGCCGGTGACCGACGACACCCCGACCCGCTCGTGGTAGTTGACCGGCACCTGCACCATCTTCGACCGCAGGATCGCGGTCACGAGCAGCATCTCGAGACCGAAGGCCGACCCGTCGAGCGTGGACCGCTCGAGGATGCGGTCAGCGTGCTCACGGGTCATGACCCGGAACGTGCACCCGACGTCGGACAGGGACGAGGTGTTGTAGAGCACCTCGACGATCTTGGCCACGGCCCAGTTGCCCCATCGCAGGAACCAGCCCATGTTGGCGCCGTCCCAGATGAAGGTCGAGACGGTCCTCGACCCGACGACGAACTCGCACTCGGGCATGAAGGCCAGCAGCTTGCGCACGTCCTCCGGGTTGAACGTCCCGTCGGGTTCGCACACGCACACCAGGTCGGTCCGGGCCTCGTGGATCCCGCGGCGGATCGCGGCACCGTAGCCCTGCCTCGTCTCGAAGACCTCCCTGGCCCCGGTCGTCGCGACCTGCGCCGACGTCCCCGCAGCGGCGTTGTTGTTGACGACGATGACCTCGTCGACCTCGGCGATGGCCTCGAAACGACGGATGCACTCCGCGATGGAGTCCTTCTCGTTGTAGGTCGGCAACACGACAGACAGGGACTTGTTCTTCCACACGAGGGACGTGCCTCCAGCAACGGTTGAGGGATCAGGCGCGGTCAGCGGCTTGCGACCACGAGCATCTGCCCGGCCAACGGCTTCACTGGCGACCGAAGGTACCACGGCACCAGGAAGGTCAGACCGGACCCACGGGACTTCAGCGTCAGCGGCAGGAACCGGGCGTGGACCTGCTCGATCAGCCAGCCTTCAGCGGTGAGGAAGTCGGCCAACGACGCGTCGGTGTAGATCGAGACGTGGGTGAAGTCGTCGAAGTAGCGCCCCGGGTTGAGGCGGAAGTTCGGCTGCATGAGGATCAGCCGACCCCCCGGGCTCAGCACCCGCTTGCTCTCGGCCAGCAGCCGCGACGCGAGGCCCCGGTCGAGGTGCTCGAGCAGGTTGGACGCGAAGACGACGTCGAAGGACCCGTCCTCGAACCGGCTCAGGTCGCTGCAGTCGCCGACGACCGCCGTGACCCCCTCTCCTGCAGCCTTCTCCACCGTGCGGTCGAGGTCCATGGCGACGACGGAACCGGCCACGACGTTGTTGGAGAAGTCGCACCAGCCGGCACCGAGCTCGAGCACCCGGTCGCGCGGTCCGATCCAGCGCCCGAGGTACGCCGTGAGGTGCCGCCAGACCTTGGTGCGGTTGGCGTCGTGCGCCAGCCTGGTCTCGAAGTATCCGGGGGTGTAGCCATCGCCGACGGCGTCAGCGGATCCGATCGAACTGGTCAAGGGAGATGCTCCTTCGGGGGGTAGGCGCCTGAGTCTGCCGGTCGCGCACGAGTGCATGGGGGTCGGACCAGGAGCCTGCGGGCTCCTAGAATAACCGGGACTCAGACCTGGCCCCGACGTTGGAGAAGCAGTGACTGCACCCGCCCGAGCAACCGGCGCGACGAGGGCTGGACCCGGACGGGTGCCCCGCGGGGAGCCACGGGCCTGGCGCGTCGCCACCCTGTTCGTCGCCCCGTACGTCCTGCTGGCCCTGGCGTGGCTGGGGTCCAACCCGGCCGCCGCCTTCCCGGACGCCGGCTCCCACCTCGTCAAGGCCCTCGGCGTCGCGAGGCTGGACATCGGGGTGCCTTACGCGGGTCCGGTGCCGTCGTCGCCCCTGGTCCAGGTGCGGAACGCCTCGATCGCCAGGGTCGTCACGATCCCTGCCCGGCTGTCCCCGACGGGCTACACGTGCTTCGCCTTCCAGCCGGAGACGACGGCCGACTGCCAGCCGGCTGAGCGGGACACCCGGGACACACCCGGTGACGTCGCCCTGAGGACGGCCGTCGGGGCCTATCCGCCGTTCGCTTACCTGCCGATGGGGCTGGCCGCCCGCGCCGCCTCCAGCACCCCGCAGGCCTACCTCTTCGGCGGGGCGGTGGTGCTGATCGAGACGATGGTGCTCCTCTGGCTCGCGTGCTGGCACCTCGTACGGTGGCTCGGGCGACGGGCGCTGCTCGGAGTCATGTTCGCCGTCACCCCGCTCGCGGTGTTCTGTGCCGGCATCCTCAACACCAGTGGGCTGGAGATCTTCGGGGCTCTCGGGGTCGCGTCCGTCGTCGCCGTCTCGCTGCGTCGACCGGAGTCCCTGGCCAGTCGGGGGACCCAGGCCGTCATGCTCGTGAGCGGCTCCGGCTTGGTGCTCAGCCGGCAGCTCGGCATCGTCACGATGGGCACCCTGGTCCTGCTCCTCCTCGCCGTGGGCGCCTGGAAGCCGATCTGGGGAGAAGTACGGCGCGGCTCCCGGCTCATGATCGCGACCCTGGCCCTGCTCGCGCTCGAGACCGCGGCGGTCGCCGCCTGGGAGGTGGGGTTCGACCATCCCGCCGTCACCGGTCCCTGGTTCTCCGCCGACAGCCTGCAGGCCCTGTCGAAGACCTGGTTCGGTGTCACCGAGCAGGCCGTCGGCCGGTTCGGCTGGCTGGACGTGCAGATGGCGCCCTGGGTCACGTCGGTCTGGCTCATCGCCCTCGCCGCGCTCCTCGTGTGGGCTCTGGTGCGTGGGGGGCTGCGTGACCGCCTCGTCGTCGTGGCCATGGCTCTCGGGCTCGTGGTGCTGGCCGTCGTCACCTACGCCACGGTGTTCTACCCGATCCGGGCCGGCCTGCAGGGGCGGCACCTGGTGCCGTTCTTCGTCTTCCTCCCGGTCTTCGCGGGCGTCGTCGTCGCCGAGCGGATGAGCCGCCGGACGTTTGCCGGGATCGTGACCCTGACGGCCCTGGTCCTGCCGTCGATCCACTTCTACGGGCTCTACCTCAACGGGAAGCGGTATGCGGTGGGCCTCACCAGCGGCCCCGCGTGGTTCCTCCCCGACGCCCGGTGGTCACCGCCGCTGGGTTGGCTGCCGTGGCTCGTCCTCGGCTTCGTGGCCTGCGCAGGCATGCTCGCCAGCTGGGTGCAGATCGCGCGCACCGCGCAACCGAGGCCGACCCGAGCGACCCGTCCGACCTGACCGACGACGAGGGGCGGGCCCCCACTCTCGTGGGAACCCGCCCCGTGGGACGTGCTGGCCGTCAGCTGTCGGCGAAGCCCAGGCTGACGTCGTCCAGCCGGATCGCCTCGCCCGTCCCGAAGGACGAGTAGTCGTAGGCGTCGTAGTTCGGCATGGAGTACATCGCGGCCTTGGCCTCCTCGGTCGGCTCGACCGAGATGTTGCGGTAGCGCGGGAGACCCGTGCCGGCCGGGATGAGCTTGCCGAGGATGACGTTCTCCTTGAGGCCGAGCAGCGGGTCGGACTTGGCCTCCATGGCGGCCTGGGTGAGCACCCGGGTCGTCTCCTGGAAGGACGCGGCCGACAGCCACGACTCGGTCGCGAGCGACGCCTTGGTGATCCCCATCAGCTCGGGACGACCGGCAGCGGTCTTGCCGCCCTCGGCCATGACCCGACGGTTCTCGGACTCGAAGCGACCGCGCTCGACGAGGTCACCGGGGATGATGTTGGCGTCACCCGACTCGATGACCGTCACCCGGCGCAGCATCTGCCGGACGATGACCTCGATGTGCTTGTCGTGGATCGACACACCCTGCTGACGGTAGACGCGCTGCACCTCGTCGACCAGGAAGTTCTGCGTGGCCCGGGGGCCGAGGATGCGCAGCACCTGCTTCGGGTCGATGGCACCCTGCACGAGCTTGGCGCCGACCTCGACGTGGTCGCCGTCGCCGACGAGGAGGCGCGACCGCTTGCTGACGGGGTACGCGTGCTCTTCCGAGCCGTCGTCCGGGGTGAGGACGATGCGACGGGTCTTGTCGGTGTCCTCGATCTGGATGCGACCAGTCGCCTCCGCGATCGGGGCGACACCCTTGGGGGTGCGCGCCTCGAAGAGCTCGACGACGCGGGGCAGACCCTGCGTGATGTCGTCACCGGCCACACCACCGGTGTGGAAGGTGCGCATCGTCAGCTGGGTCCCCGGCTCACCGATGGACTGGGCGGCGATGATGCCGACCGCCTCACCGATGTCGACCAGCTTGCCGGTCGCGAGCGAGCGGCCGTAGCACTTCGCGCAGGTGCCGACCTTGCTGTCGCAGGTGAGGACCGAGCGGACCTTCACCTGGTCGACCCCCGCGACGAACAGCGCGTCGATGACGACGTCGCCGAGGTCGATCCCGGGCACGGCCAGCGTGGCCCCGTCGAGGACGACGTCCGCGGCGAGGGTGCGGGCGTAGACGCTGGTCTCCACGTCGTCGTGCAGGACCCGGACGCCGTTGGAGTCGGTGTCGGCGATCGGCATGGTCAGGCCACGCTCGGTGCCGCAGTCGTCCTCGCGCACGATGACGTCCTGCGACACGTCGACGAGTCGACGGGTGAGGTACCCCGAGTCAGCCGTACGGAGCGCCGTATCGGCCAGACCCTTGCGCGAGCCGTGGGTCGAGATGAAGAACTCGAGCACGGTCAGACCCTCGCGGAAGTTCGCGCGGATCGGACGCGGGATGATCTCGCCCTTCGGGTTCGACACCAGACCACGCATACCGGCGATCTGGCGCAGCTGCATCCAGTTGCCTCGAGCACCCGAGGACACCATCTTGTAGATCGTGTTGGTGGTGGGGATGTTGCGACGCATCTCCTCCGCGACCTTGTTGGTGGCCTCGTTCCAGATCTCGATGAGGTCCTCACGACGCTCGTTGTCCGTCATCGCGCCACGGTCGTAGAGCTTCTGGACCTTGGCCGCCCGGTCCTCGTAGTCCTCGAGGATCTTGGTCTTGGTGGGCGGGGTGACGACGTCGGAGATGGCGACGGTGATGCCGGAGCGGGTGGCCCAGTGGAAACCCGCCTCCTTCAGTGCGTCGAGGGAGGCCGCGACCTGGACCTTGGAGTAGCGCTCGGCGAGGTCGTTGACGATCGTCGAGAGCTGCTTCTTGTCGACGAAGACGTCGACGAAGGGGTAGTCCAGCGGGAGGGTCTCGTTGAAGAGCGCCCGCCCGAGGGTCGTGTCGAGCGTCAGCGACGGGTAGATCCCCGCCTCGTTGGGGACGACTCCCTCGGGCACCTCGAAGCCGGCCGGGGGCACGACGTCGGACAGCCGGATCTTGACGGTCGAGCCCAGGTGGATGTCACCCGCGTCGAACGCCATGCGGGCCTCGGCGGGCGAGGTGAACGCGCGCCCGGCGCCCGGGTTCTCCGGTGACTCCGACGTCAGGTGGAACAGGCCGATGATCATGTCCTGGGTGGGCATGGTCACCGGGCGACCGTCCGCCGGCTTGAGGATGTTGTTGCTCGAGAGCATGAGGATGCGCGCCTCGGCCTGGGCCTCCGCGGAGAGCGGCACGTGCACGGCCATCTGGTCACCGTCGAAGTCGGCGTTGAACGCCGTGCAGACGAGCGGGTGGATCTGGATGGCCTTGCCCTCGACCAGCTGCGGCTCGAAGGCCTGGATGCCGAGACGGTGCAGGGTCGGCGCCCGGTTGAGCAGCACCGGGTGCTCGGTGATGACCTCTTCGAGCACGTCCCACACGACCGGCTTGCTGCGCTCGACCATGCGCTTGGCCGACTTGATGTTCTGCGCGTGGTCGAGGTCGACGAGCCGCTTCATGACGAACGGCTTGAAGAGCTCGAGGGCCATCTGCTTGGGCAGGCCGCACTGGTGCAGCTTGAGCTGCGGGCCGACGACGATGACCGAACGGCCGGAGTAGTCGACGCGCTTGCCGAGGAGGTTCTGACGGAACCGCCCCTGCTTGCCCTTGAGCATGTCGGAGAGGGACTTCAGCGGCCGGTTGCCCGGGCCGGTGACGGGGCGACCACGACGGCCGTTGTCGAACAGCGAGTCGACGGCCTCCTGGAGCATCCGCTTCTCGTTGTTGACGATGATCTCGGGCGCGCCGAGGTCGAGCAACCGCTTCAGGCGGTTGTTCCGGTTGATGACCCGTCGGTAGAGGTCGTTGAGGTCGGACGTCGCGAAACGCCCACCGTCGAGCTGCACCATCGGGCGCAGGTCGGGCGGGATGACCGGCACGCAGTCGAGCACCATGCCCGTGGGGCTGTTGCTCGTCGTCGTGAAGGCCGTGACGACCTTGAGCCGCTTGAGGGCGCGGGTCTTCTTCTGACCCTTGCCCGTCGCGATGATCTCGCGCAGGATCTCGATCTCGGCGTCGAGGTCGAAGGTCTGCAGACGCTTCTGGATCGCCGCAGCCCCCATCCCGCCCTCGAAGTAGAGACCGAAGCGGTCACGCATCTCGCGGTAGAGGATCTCGTCACCCTCGAGGTCCTGGACCTTCAGGCCCTTGAACCGGTCCCAGACCTGCTCGAGGCGCTCGACCTGCTGGTCGGCGCGGCGCCGGATCGCGTTCATCTCGCGGTCGGCACCGTCACGGACCTTGCGCTTGGCGTCAGCCTTGGCCCCCTCGGCCTCGAGCTCGCCGAGGTCGTTCTCGAGCCGCTTGGCCCGGGTGTCGATCTCGGAGTCGCGGCGGTTCTCGATCTCCTTCTTCTCCACCTGGATCTGCGCCTCGAGGGAGGGCAGGTCGCGGTGGCGCTGGTCGACGTCGACCGAGGTGATCATGTACGCCGCGAAGTAGATGACCTTCTCGAGGTCCTTCGGAGCGAGGTCGAGCAGGTAGCCGAGCCGGCTCGGGACACCCTTGAAGTACCAGATGTGGGTGACGGGGGCCGCGAGCTCGATGTGGCCCATCCGCTCACGACGGACCTTGGCCCGGGTGACCTCGACGCCGCAGCGCTCGCAGATGATGCCCTTGAAGCGGACCCGCTTGTACTTCCCGCAGTTGCACTCCCAGTCGCGGGTGGGGCCGAAGATGCGCTCGCAGAACAGCCCCTCCTTCTCCGGCTTCAGGGTGCGGTAGTTAATGGTTTCGGGCTTCTTGACCTCACCGTGGCTCCAACGACGGATGTCGTCCGCCGTGGCGAGACCGATACGCAACTCGTCAAAGAAATTAACATCAAGCACTTCGTGCTTCCCTACTCTCGTTTCGAGAATTTTTCACTGCCGCCGTGGGCGGCCCGCTGAGCGGACCGCACCACAGGCATTGTCGGGCTTCGCCCGGCTGTTCTAACGGTCTAGGAAGATGCTCGCTCGCTCGCGCTCGCTCGGATCTTCCTAGACCTCTTCCACGGAAGAGGGCTCACGCCGCGACAGGTCGATACCCAGCTCCTCAGCCGCCCTGAAGACGTCCTCGTCGCTGTCGCGCATCTCGATCGCCTGGCCGTCGGACGACAGCACCTCGACGTTGAGGCACAGCGACTGCATCTCCTTGAGAAGCACCTTGAACGACTCGGGGATGCCGGAGTCGGGGATGTTCTCACCCTTGACGATGGCCTCGTAGACCTTGACGCGTCCGGGGACGTCGTCCGACTTGATGGTGAGGAGCTCCTGCAGCGTGTAGGCCGCGCCGTACGCCTCGAGGGCCCAGACCTCCATCTCACCGAAGCGCTGGCCACCGAACTGGGCCTTACCGCCGAGCGGCTGCTGGGTGATCATCGAGTAGGGACCCGTGGAGCGTGCGTGGATCTTGTCGTCGACGAGGTGGTGGAGCTTGAGGATGTACATGTATCCCACCGACACCGGCTCGGGGTACGGCTCGCCGGAGCGGCCGTCGAAGAGCAGCGCCTTCCCGGACTTGTCGATCAGGCGCACGTCGTCGCGCGTCTTGAGCGTCGAGTCCAGCAGACCGGTGATGACGTCCTCGCCGGCACCGTCGAAGACGGGGCTGGCGACCCGGCTCCCCGCGGGCGCCTCGTAGGCGTCGTCGGGGATGACCTTGGCCCAGTCGGGCTCGCCCTCGATCTTCCAGCCGCGCGAGGCGGCCCAGCCGAGGTGGAGCTCGAGGACCTGGCCGATGTTCATGCGGCCGGGCACACCGAGCGGGTTGAGCACGACGTCGACAGGAGTGCCGTCCTCGAGGAACGGCATGTCCTCGACCGGCAGGATCTTGGAGATGACGCCCTTGTTGCCGTGACGACCGGCGAGCTTGTCACCGTCGGTGATCTTGCGCTTGTTGGCCACGTAGACCCGCACGAGCTGGTTGACACCCGGGGGCAGGTCGTCGCCCTCGTCCTTGTCGAAGACCTTGACGCCGATGACCGTGCCGGTCTCGCCGTGGGGGACCTTCAGGGAGGTGTCGCGGACCTCGCGGGCCTTCTCACCGAAGATGGCGCGCAGCAGGCGCTCCTCCGGGGTCAGCTCGGTCTCACCCTTGGGCGTGACCTTGCCGACGAGCAGGTCGCCGTCGCGGACCTCGGCGCCGATGCGGATGATGCCGCGCTCGTCGAGGTCGGCCAGGACGTCCTCGGAGACGTTCGGGATGTCCCGGGTGATCTCCTCGGGGCCGAGCTTGGTGTCGCGGGCGTCGACCTCGTGCTCCTCGATGTGGATCGAGGAGAGGACGTCGTCCTGCACCAGGCGCTGGCTGAGGATGATCGCGTCCTCGTAGTTGTGGCCCTCCCACGGCATGAACGCCACGAGCAGGTTGCGACCCAGCGCCATCTCGCCACCGTCGGTGGCGGGACCGTCGGCGATGACCGAGCCCTTCTCCAGCCGGTCACCCTCGTTGACGAGGACGACCTGGTTGTAGCAGTTGCCCTGGTTGGAGCGGTCGAACTTGCGGATCCGGTAGGTCTGGTAGGTGCCGTCGTCGTTGGCGACGGTCACGAGGTCGGCGCTGACCTCGCTGACGACGCCCGGCGAGGTGGCCAGGACGACGTCGCCAGAGTCGAGGGCCGCACGGAACTCCATACCGGTGCCGACCAGCGGGGCCTCGGACTTGACCAGCGGCACCGCCTGACGCTGCATGTTGGACCCCATGAGCGCCCGGTTGGCGTCGTCGTGCTCGAGGAAGGGGATGAGCGCCGTTGCGGCGGAGACCATCTGACGCGCAGAGACGTCCATGTAGTCGACGTCGAGGGCGTTGACGAGCTCGACCTCACCCTGCTTGGTGCGCACGAGCACCGTGTCCTCGGCGAAGTGGTCGTCGTCCGTCAGCGGCGCGTTGGCCTGCGCCACGACGAACTCGTCCTCCTCGTCGGCCGAGAGGTAGGCGACGTCGTCAGTGACCTGACCGTTGACTACCTTGCGGTACGGCGTCTCGACGAACCCGAAGGCGTTGATCCGCCCGTAGGAGGCGAGCGAGCCGATGAGACCGATGTTCGGGCCCTCAGGGGTCTCGATCGGGCACATGCGGCCGTAGTGCGACGGGTGGACGTCGCGGACCTCCATACCGGCGCGGTCGCGGGACAGACCACCCGGGCCGAGGGCCGACAGACGACGCTTGTGCGTCAGGCCGGCGAGCGGGTTGTTCTGGTCCATGAACTGCGAGAGCTGGCTGGTGCCGAAGAACTCGCGGATCGAGGCGACGACCGGGCGGATGTTGATCAGGGTCTGGGGCGTGATCGCCTCGACGTCCTGGGTCGTCATCCGCTCGCGCACGACACGCTCCATCCGGGACAGGCCCGTGCGGACCTGGTTCTGGATGAGCTCGCCGACGCTGCGCAGGCGGCGGTTGCCGAAGTGGTCGATGTCGTCGACCTCGACGCGCATGTCCTGGTCGTGCCCGTCACGGCGGCCAGGCATCGTCTGCTCGCCGGCGTGGAGGGAGACGAGGTAGCGGATCGTCGCCACGACGTCGTCGATCGAGAGCGTGGACGCGCCGAGCTCGGCCTCGACGCCGAGCTTCTTGTTGATCTTGTAGCGACCGACCTTGGCCAGGTCGTAGCGCTTGGGGTTGAAGTAGAGGTTGTCGAGCAGCGTCTGCGCGGCCTCCTTGGTGGGGGGCTCGCCCGGGCGCAGCTTGCGGTAGATGTCGAGCAGCGCGTCGTCCTGACCCTGGGTGTGGTCCTTCTCCAGGGTGAGCCGCATCGACTCGAACTCGCCGAACTCCTCGAGGATCTGCGCCTCGGTCCACCCGAGCGCCTTGAGCAGCACGGTGACCGACTGCTTGCGCTTGCGGTCGACGCGGACGCCGACCATGTCGCGCTTGTCGATCTCGAACTCGAGCCAGGCACCGCGGCTCGGGATGACGCGCGCCTGGTAGACGTCCTTGTCGGACGTGCGGTCGGGGTTGCGCTCGAAGTAGACGCCCGGGCTGCGCACGAGCTGCGAGACGACGACGCGCTCGGTGCCGTTGATGATGAAGGTGCCGCGCTCGGTCATGAGCGGGAAGTCGCCCATGAAGACCGTCTGGCTCTTGATCTCACCGGTGTTGGTGTTCATGAACTCGGCGGTGACGAACAGGGGCGCGTCGTAGGTCTGGTCGCGCTCCTTGCAGGACTCGATGGTCTTGCGGGTCTCCTCGAAGCGGTGGTCGCGGAACGAGAGCGACATCGAGCCGGAGAAGTCCTCGATGGGGGAGATCTCCTCGAAGATCTCCTCGAGGCCGGAACGGTCCGGGACGTCGGTGCGTCCGGCGGACTTGGCCGCGGCGACGCGGCCTTGCCAGCGCTCGTTGCCGAGGAGCCAGTCGAAGCTCTCGGTCTGGAGCGCCAGGAGGTCGGGGACCTCGAGGGGTTCGCGAATCTGCGCGAATGACAGACGGCCTGAGGCCGTCCGTGCTGTGGACACTTTGCGGGACGCGGTGCGCGAGGCAGCCAAGGAGGGTCCTTCCACGGGCCTTACTGAGCGGTGACTATCGGGCGGCTACCGAGGACCGAGGATCCCCCTCCCCCACGACATGGCACGGTCAGCGCCACGAACCGAGAACGTCGGTCGTGGCCTGGGCGCCTGGCTGGAGGAGTATCACGGGTCAAGGGCAGCGCAAAGCGTCAGCGTACCTGCTCAGGGCACAGAAGTCCAGTCGAGTCAAGCGCTGTCTGCGGGCGGAGAGTGCGCGCCACGGACCAGACGTACCTGTCGAGAACGCAACGAGCGTGACGCATCGCAGGCCTCGCGTCAAGGCCCCGACGCCGTGCGCCGTGGCGTACGACGCCCCACGGCCCCCCACCGGCGGACCCACCCGGACGCCGAGAGGCCCCGCCCGGCAGTGCCGGGCGGGGCCTCTCGTCATACGCGGTGGAGCCTCGAGTCACTTGAGGGTGACGGTGGCTCCAGCAGCCTCGAGCTGGTCCTTGGCCTTCTCGGCCGCAGCCTTGTCGACCTTCTCGAGGACGGCCTTGGGGGCGCCGTCGACGAGGTCCTTGGCCTCCTTGAGGCCCAGGCTCGTGAGGGCGCGGACCTCCTTGATGACCTGGATCTTCTTCTCGCCGGCGGCCTCGAGGACGACGTCGAACTCGTCCTGCTCCTCGACCTCCTCGACGGCGGCGGCGGCGCCGCCGGCGGCCGCGACGGCGACAGGGGCAGCGGCGGTGACGCCGAAGGTGTCCTCGAACTGCTTCACGAACTCGGAGAGCTCGATCAGGGTCATCTCCTTGAAGGCGTCAAGGAGCTCGTCGGTGCTGAGCTTAGCCATGGTGGCTTCCTTCCATGATGTGGTGCCAGAAGAGTGGCGGTGGTGATGGTGCGAACCGTGCGGCAGGGTGCCGTCCGGTCAGTTGTCGCCACCCTCGGCGACGTCTTGTGGTGCAGCATCCTGCGACACTGCGTCCTGCGTGGTCTCCGCGTCCTGCGGAGCCGCGTCCTGGGGGGTGGCGTCCGCGGGGGACGCCGGTCCCTCCGCCTCGACCTTGGCCCGGAGCGCGTCGATGACTCGGGCGCTCTGTGCCAACGGCGCAGCGAAGAGGTAGACCGCGTTGGTCAGCGACGCCTTGAGCGCGCCGGCCATCTTGGCCAGAAGGACCTCGCGGGACTCGAGGTCCGCGAGCTTGGTGATCTCGGCGGGGGTGAGGGCCCGTCCGTCGAGCACCCCACCCTTGATGACGAGAAGGGGGTTGGCCTTGGCGAAGTCCCTCAGGCCCTTGGCTGCCTCGACCGGGTCACCGGTGACGAAGGCGATGGCCGTCGGGCCCTGGAGCTGGCCGTCGAAGGCCGTGACTCCGGCCTCCTGGGCAGCCAGCTGGGTGAGGGTGTTCTTCACCACGGCGTAGGTGGCGTGCTCACGAAGCGAGGTACGCAGCTGGGTGAGCTGCTTCACGGTCAAGCCGCGGTACTCCGTCAGCACGGCCGCACCCGAGGTGCGGAAGCTCTCCGCGAGCTCGGCGATGGCGGCGGTCTTCTCCGCGTTGGCCATCGGGCCTCCTTATCCGTTGCATGACGACCGCGGCTGCTGTGGCCGCAGGTCACACGACAAGAGCCCCGGCGCAGGCACGGGGCTCGGAGGCACGGGACGCCGTACGGCGTGAGGTGCGGGAGACAGGTGGCCTGCGCTGGATGCCCGCGTCGCGGGACCTTCGGCCTGGCACCCGCAGGAGCGGGAGCCGGGCAACCGGCGGTCTGTGGTCAGGGGACACCGTACGTCGCGGAGACCCTCGAGGTCAAAACGAGGCCCCAAACCGACCGAGGCCCCAAACCGACCGAGGCCCCAGACCTACCGAGTCTCCAGACCGACCGGGGCCCCAGACTCACCGGTGAGGGCGTCCACAGCACGCGGAGAGCAAATTGTGACCGGGCATCGTCCGAACGGCTAGATCGGCCCGCACACCCTTTCGGTGCCCCGGTCGACCCTCTAGCGTCGACGTGCAGCAGATCATGCTCGTACCGCACGCCGAGCAGTGGTACCCCCACCACCCGCTCAGCCACGTCAGGGTCCACTCCCCCGGGTGGCCCCCACGTCGACACCAGCCACGCATGCGTCGGTTCCCCCCGCGTCGACGCTACCGGGTGGTCGCGGTACGCGGGAGCGCCCGGCCCCCTCCATGGAAGGGACCGGGCGCTTCTTCGTCAGGGTCGCCGGACGGTTGCCCAACGGTCAGGCGTTGGTGTCTTCCTCGACCAGCAGGTTGCGCGTGCGGCGGTAGTCGAGCGGGATGCCCGGGCCCATCGTCGTGGTCATGGTGGCCTTCTCGATGTAGGCCCCCTTCGACGACGACGGCTTGAGCCGCAGGATCTCGTCGAGCGCAGCCGCGTAGTTCTCCACGAGCAGCTTCTCGTCGAAGGACGCCTTGCCGATGATGAAGTGGAGGTTGGCGTGCTTGTCGGTGCGGAACTCGATCTTGCCGCCCTTGATGTCGGTCACGGCCTTCGCGACGTCCATCGTCACCGTGCCCGTCTTGGGGTTCGGCATGAGGCCACGGGGGCCGAGGACCTTGCCCAGCCGACCCACCTTGCCCATCATGTCGGGCGTCGCGACGACGGCGTCGAAGTCGAGCCAGCCGCCGGAGACCTTCTCGAGCATGTCGTCGGACCCGACGAAGTCGGCGCCCGCCTCACGGGCGGCCTCAGCCTTGTCGCCGTTGGCGAAGACCAGGACCCGAGCGACCTTGCCGGTGCCGTGGGGCAGGTTGACGGTGCCACGCACCATCTGGTCGGCCTTGCGCGGGTCGACCCCGAGCCGCATGGCGACCTCGACGGTCGAGTCGTACTTCGTCACGGAGGTGTCCCGCGCCAGTCGAACCGCCTCGAGCGGGGCGTACATCCTGCTCGGGTCGATCTTCTCTGCCGCGGCGTTGTAAGCCTTGCTGCGCTTCATGGTGCTGCTCCTTCTGAGCGATTACCACCGAGGCCCCTGACATGCACGGACCGGTGGATGTGGAGTTGTGGTCGACAGGCCAGCGCGGCCCTGCCACGTGTTCGGACGGAGTCCGAACAACACCGAAGACGCAGTCTTCGGTGTGAACTGCAGTAAAAAGTCGCCGGGGCGAAGCCCCGACAGGGGGGTCTGGGGCGAAGCCCCTGCAGGGGGGTCTGGGGCGAAGCCCCAGCCGAGGGCTTCTAGGGCCCGCTAGGGCTCTAGAACCCCTCGGTAGTGATTCCCATCGACCGGGCCGTCCCCGCGATGATCCTGGCGGCGGCCTCGATGTCGTGGGCGTTGAGGTCTTCCATCTTGGCGGCGGCGATCTCGCGGACCTGGTCTGCCGTGAGCTTCGCGACCTTGGTCTTGTGGGGTTCACCCGACCCCTTGGGCACGCCGGCCGCCTTCTTGATCAGCTCGGCCGCGGGGGGCGTCTTGGTGATGAAGGTGAACGAGCGGTCTTCGTAGACCGTGATCTCGACGGGGATGACGTTGCCACGCTGGGACTCCGTCGCGGCGTTGTAGGCCTTGACGAACTCCATGATGTTGACGCCGTGCTGGCCGAGGGCCGGGCCGACGGGCGGTGCGGGGGTGGCGGCACCGGCATTGATCTGCAGCTTGATGAAGCCGGAGACCTTCTTGGACTTGGGGGGCATGACTGCTTCTTTCCTGTTGGGGTGGGCCGACGCCGAGGGGCGATGACCCGGTTGCCGTGGTTAAGACGTCTAGAGCTTGGCGACCTGGCCGAAGGACAGCTCGACCGGGGTCTCCCGGCCGAAGATGGATACGAGCACCTTGAGCTTCTGGGTGTCGGGGTTGATCTCGGAGATCGTTGCCGGGAGCGTCTCGAAGGGGCCCTCCATGACGGTGACCGACTCGCCGACCTCGAAGTCGACGACGGCGACGTCGCGCTGTGAGGAGCGACCGGAGGTGGTCCCGCCGCCGGGGGTCTCGGGGCTCTCGAACTCGGGGGCGAGCATCGTGAAGACCTCGTCGTAGCTCAGCGGCACCGGCTGGTGGGCGTTGCCGACGAACCCGGTGACCCCGGGCGTGTGCCGCACGGCCCCCCAGCTCTCGTCGGTGAGGTCGAGGCGCACCAGGACGTAACCGGGCATGCGGACACGACGTACGAGCTTCTTCTGGCCGTTCTTGATCTCGGTCACCTCCTCCATGGGGACCTCGATCTCGAAGATGTAGTCCTCCATGTTGAGCGAGACGATGCGGGTCTCGAGGTTGGTCTTGACCCTGTTCTCGTAACCGGCGTAGGAGTGCACGACGTACCAGTCACCGGGCTTGGCCCGCAGTGCCGCCATGTACTCGACGACCGGGTCGAGCACCGGGGCGTCGAGGTCGGCGGTCTGGTCGGCGGTAGGGGCGTCGTCGTCGAGCTCGTCGGTGACGTCGTCGTCTGACCCGTCGCCGTCGAGGTCATCGAGGTCGTCGGACGCCTCGGATCCCGGAAGGTGCTGCTCGCCGAGCGCGTCCTCGGTGTCGAGGGCCTCGGTGTCGACGGGGGTCTGCTCCGGCTCGACCTCGGTGAGGAGGTCGTGCGGGAGATCACGGTCGTCGAGGGCGGCCTGTGCGGCCTCCTGGTCGGACACTTCCTCGGACACTTCCTCGGACACGGTGGAACCTCATTCCTTCGAGCATGGCGGGTGGGGCTGGTGGCGCGGGGGGTGGACCCGGCGCTAGCCCGCGAGGGCGAAGAGCACGACCTTGTGGAACAGGAAGTCCAGACCGGTCACGATCCCCATGATGACGAGCACGAAGACGATGACCACGCCCGTGTAGTTGAGCAGCTCCGGGCCGGTGGGTCGCACCACCTTGCGCAGCTCGTCGAGGATCTGGCTGACGAACAGCGTCACCGACCGCACGAGACGGGAGACGGGGTTGCCCTGCCGACGCTTGCGGTCGGCGCGGCCCTTCTCGCGGCTCTCTGCGCTGGTCTCGGTCACGATGTCGTCCTTGCCGCAGTCGGACCCTGGACGCTCGTCGCGCCGGGGATCAGTCGAGTGCACTGTGTCGCTTGGTGGTCATCCGGTCCGGGCGGACCGACGACGCAGGGCACGAGGGACTCGAACCCCCAACCCCCGGTTTTGGAGACCGGTGCTCTACCAATTGAGCTAGTGCCCTTCGCTGCGCCGGGTTGAGGTGGCGCGGCGGGCGGACGGACGGCGGGCACGATGATGTGGGCAGCCGTCAACCACCGAGGACGAGCATACGGGAACCGGCCGGGCCCACGCGAACCGGTGACCGAGGGCCTCCCCCACCGGCGGTGACGCGGTGCGAGGATGGTGCGCGTGTCGACCACCTCCCAGCCCACCGTCTCCCCCCTCGCCGACCGGTCCCCCGACGAGCTCGCCACCTTCCTGGCCAGTGCCCAGGCCGACTACGCCGCGCTTCAGGCGCGCGGGCTGTCTCTCGACCTGACCCGGGGAAAGCCGAGCAGCGCCCAGCTCGACCTGGCCGATGCGCTCCTGCGCCTGCCGACCGCGACCCGTGACCGCAACGGCGTCGACGTGCGCAACTACGGCCTCCTCGACGGGCTCGTCGAGCTGCGCGAGATCTTTGCCGACCTGCTCTGGGTCGAGCCCGAGCAGGTCATCTGCGGGGGTAACTCCAGCCTGACGATGATGTATGACGCCGTCGTCGACCTCCTCCTCCATGGGGCCCCCGACTCACCCCGCCCGTGGTCACAGGAGCCGGTCGTGAGGTTCGTCTGCCCCGTACCGGGCTACGACCGCCACTTCTCGATGCTTGAGAGCTTCGGCATCGAGATGGTGACGGTGCCGATGCACGACGACGGACCCGACGTCGAGGCGGTGCGGGCGCTGGTCACCGACGACCCCAGCGTCAAGGGCATGTGGATCGTCCCCACCTACGCCAACCCGACGGGGGCGGTGTGCTCGCAGGAGGTCGCGGCGGCCCTGATGTCGATGCCGACTGCCGCGCCCGACTTCCGGGTCTTCTGGGACAACGCGTACGCCTTCCACCACCTCACCGAGGACGAGGCGAAGAGCGCCGACGTGCTCACCCTGGCCTCGGCCGCCGGCCACCCCGACCGGCCGCTCGTCTTCGCCTCCACCTCGAAGATCACCTACGCCGGCGCAGGGGTCGCGGTGATGGCGTCGTCCCTCGCCAACAAGAAGTGGTACCTCTCGCACCTGGCCATGGGGTCGATCGGACCCGACAAGGTCAACCAGCTGCGTCACGTCGAGTTCTTCGGCTCGGCCGACGGCGTCCGGGAGCACATGCGTCGTCACCGCGAGATCCTCGCCCCCAAGTTCGACGCCGTCGAGGCGGCCCTCGGCTCGGCCCTCGACGGTCTGGGGATCGCGACCTGGACCAAGCCGACCGGCGGCTACTTCGTCAACCTCGACGTCGTCGACGGTACGGCCACACGGGTCGTGCAGCTGGCGAAGGCGGCCGGCATCTCGCTCACGCCCGCCGGTGCGTCGTTCCCCCTCGGGCACGACCCTCGCAACCGCAACATCCGCCTCGCGCCCACGTTCCCGGTGCTGTCCGAGGTGGAGACCGCCATGGCCGGGGTGGCCACCTGCGTCGCGCTCGCCGCCGCCGAGAAGCTCACCACCGGGTCCTGAGCCGAGCCGGGCCCGTGCGGGGCGGGCGCGCCATACGAGGGCACGTGCCCGCGAATGCGGGGGGGCCGTGCGGGGCGGCGCGCCATACGAGGGCACGTGCCCGCGAAGGCGGAGGGCCGTGCGGGGCGGGCGCGCCGTACGGGAGCACGTGCCCCCGAATGCGCTGCGGGCTCGCGTCCGGCAGGCGTCGGGGGGTTTGGGGCGGGCGGGTGTCGGGCCCCTCGTCGCGTGGCATTGTTGGGGTCATGAGCGACAACGGCACGGACAGCACCGCGGGCAGCGACGAGAGCTACAGCGGTGAGGAGCTCAACACCGACACCGGTTCCTACTCCCTCGACGACGAGGACCAGCTCCCTGCGGAGGACACGCTCGTCGACCGTGGGGTGGCGGACAGCCTCGACGAGGGGTACTCCCCGCCCGATCGCGCGCGCGGCTCCCTGATGTTCGGGACGACGGCCTGGGAGCAGTCGCAGGACGAGACCATCGAGCAGCGGATCAAGCAGGAGGAGCCCGACCCCGACAGCGCGTACGGCGCCCCCGACAACGAGAGCGGGATGGACCGCCCCCTCGAGCGGGTCGGTGGGGACGACCCGGACGCGATCGACGCCCGCGACGACTTCGTCGGTGACGCCGGCGCCCGCAGCGGTCGGCTGGTCGCGCCCGACGAGGGCGCGCACTCCGACGAGGAGAAGGACCTCATCGGCAGCGACGTCGGCTTCTCCGGGGGTGCCGCCTCGGCCGAGGAGGCCGCCATGCACGTGGAGGGCGACCGCCCCGAGGAGGGGCTCGACAACGACGGCTCCGACGACCTCACCGTCGACGACCCCGAGGGGATGCACGCCGGGGAGTCGCCCAACGAGCTCGCCGACCTCGACGGCATCACGGACCTCGACGACTGACCCCCGGGGTCGGCGTGCGGCGCGGCGCACCATCGCGGCGCACCATCGCGGCCGCCGCCCGCCGGCTCCCCCGCAGCGGGCCCGGTGGTCAGTCGTGCCGTGGCCCGAGCTCGACCCTCCGGTGAAGCTCGGCCAGGCCGTCGGGCCCCTCGGGCAGGTCCCACCAGCTCTCGACCCACCACGTCGCCCCGGCGTCGGCCCACGGCGTCGGTGAGCCGTGGACCTCACCGAACCCGCCGTGGCTGTCGCCCTCGACGACGACGTCGTAGCCCTCCCACGGCAGGCCGAGGCCCGCACGGGTGGCCCGCACCCGCTCGACGATCTCGTGGAACGCGTCGAGGGTGAGCCCGGAGCTGCCCTCAGCCCCCCGCCGGCGAGCGCGGGCAGGATCCCCTGCCACCGGGCGGCGCGGTCGAGCGAGGGTTGGCGCGAGCGACCCGGGACCAGGGCCCCGACGACCCACACGGGTGGGTGGGGCTGCTGCACAGGTGGCGGCGGCGCCAGCTCGGTAACGGGCCCCACCGACCAGAACTCGCCCTCGTGGGCGTACGGCTCCCCGGTGCTCGCGGAGGTGAGCAGCCCGGCGTAGACCTGCAGGCCCTCGTCGACCTTGCGGGCGCGGACGGCGCGGGGCTCGTCGGGCTCGAAGGAGAGCCAGTTGGCGTTGACGGAGCCGAGACCGACCCCCAGCAGGACCCGGCCGGCGCAGAGCCGGTCGACCGAGGCGACGCGCTGGGCGAGGTCCCACGGGCGGTAGCGCGAGACGGGCGTCAGGAGGGTGCCGAGCCGGATGGTGCTGGTCACGCTGGCCGCGGCGGCCAGGGTCGCCCAGGCGTCGTGGCGGTAGACCGCCTCCCAGGTGAGGACCGCGTCCCAGCCGCGGGCCTCCCCGAGGCGGGCCAGCTCGACGAACTCGGGCTCGGTGGTGTGGGTGACGACGAACGCGTGCTGCAGGGCACGCCGCGTTGCGCTGCTCATCCACCCGACGGTAGCGACAGGGACCGACAGGGGGTGTGGACGGCGTCTGCGAGAGTGGACCCATGACGGCGTCTGGGGCGGGTGGTCGCGACCTCGCCGCGTTGCCGAAGGCCCACCTGCACCTGCACTTCACCGGCTCGATGCGGCTGCGCACCCTGGCCGAGCTCGCCGACCACCACGGGGTGCACCTCCCCGACCAGCTCAGGCTCACGCCCGACTGGACCCCTCCCCATCTGCACGCGACCGACGAGCGGGGCTGGTTCCGCTTCCAGCGCCTCTACGACCTCGCCCGGGCCTGCGTGCGCGGGGAGGCCGACATGCGGCGTCTGGTGCGCGAGGCGGCCGAGGACGACCGGGCCGAAGGCTCCCGCTGGCTCGAGATCCAGGTCGAGCCCAGCTCCTACGCCCCCTTCGTCGGAGGCATCACGCCCGCCCTCGAGATCGTGCTCGACGAGGCCGCGGCCGCCTCGCGCGACCTCGGCACCGGGGTGGCGGTCGTCGTCGCGGCCAGCCGCATCCGCCACCCGTTCGACGCCCGCACCCTGGCCCGCCTCGCCGTGCGGTACGGCGGGTCCGGCCCTGGCACCGTCGTCGGCTTCGGCCTGTCGAACGACGAGCGACGGGGCGACCTCGCCGACTTCGGCCCCGCGTTCGACATCGCCCGACGGGGTGGGCTGGCTCTCGTGCCCCACGCCGGTGAGCTGCTCGGACCGGCCCACGTGGCGCGGACCCTCGAGGCGCTCCGTCCGGACCGGATCGGCCACGGCGTGCGCAGCGTGGAGGACCCGCGGGTGCTCGAGCAGGTCGCGGCTGCCGGCGTCGTGCTGGAGGTGTGCCCGGCCAGCAACGTCGCCCTGGGCGTCTACCGGCAGCCGGAGGAGGTGCCCCTGCGGACCCTGCTCGACGCGGGGGTGCCGGTTGCGCTCGGAGCGGACGACCCGCTGCTGTTCGGGTCGCGGCTGACCGCGCAGTACGCCCTGGCGCGCGACGACCTCGGGCTCGACGACGTGGCCCTCGCCGAGCTGGCCCGGTCGTCCCTCCGGGGCAGCCGGGCCCCCGACGACGTCGTGAGACCCGCCCTGGCGCAGGTCGACGCCTGGCTCGACCACCGGCCGGATGAGCGGCCGGATGAGCGGCCCGACGACGGGCC